>CAZORN010000015.1:0-31979 GCA_964581935.1 uncultured Victivallales bacterium | reverse complement strand
GGGCCAAGAACCTCTGGGGCAACTACTTCGGACAATGGATCACCGGGGCGTGTCTCTTCATCTACGACATCCGCACCAAATTCCACGCCGAGGAACTTCTCGGCGTCCTCGAAAAATACGAAATCACCTCCTTCTGCGCCCCGCCCACCGTCTACCGGATGATGGTCCTCCACGATCTCAAGATGTTCGACCTCCGTTACCTCCGCCATTGCACCTCCGCCGGAGAGCCCCTCCACAACAAGACCGCGCGCCTCTGGCAGGAGGGAACCGGTCTCACCATCCGCGAAGGGTTCGGACAGACGGAAACCGTCTGCATGATCGGCAATTTCATCGGGGAGGAGATCCGCGAAGGCGCCATGGGCAAAGCCTCCCCCGGATGGCTCATCTCCATTCATGACGATGACGGCAATCCGCTCCCCGACGGCGAAACCGGAAGGATCGCCATCGACCTCAAGTCCCGACCCGTCGGACTGCTGGAGTATTACGTCGATTGCGACGAGGAAAACGCCCTCAGCTTCATCGACGGCTTCTACTACACCGGCGACAAGGCATGGCGCGACGCAGACGGCTATTTCTGGTTCGTCGGACGCAGCGACGACGTCATCAAGAGCTCCGGCTACCGCATCAGCCCGCAGGAAGTCGAGGACGTCATCATGCACCATCCCGCAGTTCAGGAGGTGGCCGTCGTCGGCGTTCCGGACCCCCTCCGCGGAACCCGCATCAAGGCCTATATCCTCCTCAAGCCCGGACACGAACCTACGGAAACCCTCCTGCACGACATCCAGCACTTCACGAAAGAGCAGACCGCCCCCTACAAATATCCCCGCGAAATCGAGTTCGTGCCATCCCTTCCGAAGAGCTTCAGCGGCAAAATCCGCCGGAGCGTCCTCCGCTCCCACGCCGAGAACGGCGGCGAACATTTCTGGCACAAGTAATCCCCTCAAGAAAGGAGACTCTCCCATGCACTTCAAATTCGCCCATCAGAACCTGAACGTATTCAACCTCGAAAAGAGCCTGAAATTCTATGAGGAGTCCCTCGGACTCAAGGAGTCGCGCCGCATTCAGGCAAAGGACGGCTCATTCCTGATCGTGTACCTTTCCGACGGCAAATCCCCGTTCCTTCTGGAGCTCACCTGGCTCCGCGACCGCAAAACCCCGTATGAGCTGGGCGACAACGAAATCCACCTTGCGTTCACCACGGAGGACTATGAGGGCGCGAAAGCAAAACACAAGGCGATGAATTGCATCTGTTACGAAAATGAAGCCATGGGCATTTACTTCATCGAAGACCCCGACGGCTACTGGCTGGAAGTCATTCCCGCGAAAAAATAACGACAATGAAAAAATGGGAGGAGTAAAATGGAAACGAGAACTGTTTTACCAGCATTACCGGAAGGACTTGTTGAAGCACAGAAACTTTATGAGACGTATCGATGCAATCCCACAGAAAATTTTTTACTAAAAAAAGAAAAACATTATCAGCATTCGCCAGAAAACTATGCCAAATACAAAGACAAGATAAATAAATATTTCATTGAATCCTTATCGGCTAGTGACTTCATTGACTTCATTTTGGAGTTTACAAAATGTGGTGGAGGTATCCAAAGCTTAGGAGAATTGAATAACCAGAAAATTAAAAATTGGCTTCATGATAGCAACAAAGTTGGAGAACTAAAAACATTTTTACTTCGTCCCTTTGAACATGGCTTTGATCTGAATCTCTGGTTAGATGAAAGTAATAGGAATTTCCGGGGAATGGGGATCGGAATTTTCTCTGTTTATCTTAATAGAATTAACCGGAAAAAATTTCCTGTTTTGAATAGGAGTACCGCAGATTCTTTGTTTGAATTATATCTACCAATAAACACCTCCCGACAAATCAAGCTATCTTATAATAAGTTGATTGATTTTACTGATAAGATACTGGAATGGTATCCAAATACGATTCTCGATGATAAAACCGTTTGGGATTCCTGTTTTTATTTCATCTCCACCGAATTAGAAGGAAAACCATGGAAAGTTTTCTTATCCAGAGTCATAAACTTTTATAATCATTCATCTAATGCGAATTCAGATAGATACCAAACTCACATTTCAGATGAAGGAAGAAATTCGGGTAATAGTAAATACCATATTAGGGTCGGACGATATTACAGAGATTCTGTGGCCATAAAAAGGCTCAAGGGAAAAGAAAATAATTGTTGTCAGATTTGCGGAACAAAGATTCTCCTGCCTGAAAATGAACTTTATTGTGAAGGACATCATATTAAGCCATTGGGACAGCAAGGCGAGGATCGTAATGATAATATTATTATCGTCTGCCCGAACTGCCATGTTAAACTGGATAAATTTGCCATAAAAATCGAATTGGAAAAGATTAAAAGCGCCCATGTCATCAATACAGAGTTCTTTGATTTCCACAATGAACACGTAGTTAAAAAAAATCATTTGGAATAACGGGGGGCATCAGCTGGTTTTGTATGGAAGTCATTCCCGCGAAATAAAAAACGGGTCCGGCATCCCGCGATTCAAAAAGGCAACGATAAAAAATCATCCGTTCGGAAAGTTCTTTCTGAACGGATGATTTTATTTTCAGGCTTCTTTGCAGAAGGGCGTTCCGTCACTTTTTGGGACGGTCGGCTTCCGGGATGTAATTCGCCAGTTTCTTCTGCGCGAAGACCGGTTTCAGACACGCGAAACGCTGACGGCCGTTGACGGTCGGGACGCTCGGGAAATCTTCGCCGATCAGGGGGCGCACGTAATCGAGGAACTCGTCGGTGACGTCCGCCTTGTCGGCGGAGATCCACTTGGCGGGGAAGGTGCGTTCGGAGTTGGCCACCAGTTCGAGCGGGGCCTTGTCGTAGCGGACCTGATAGATGCAGCCGGGTTCGCGGAGAATCGTGGACATGAATCCGTTTTCGCCGTTGACTCCCAGCAGGACCGCCTTCTGTCCGACGCGGTAGGCTTCGTCCAGATCGACCGTGGAGGCATAGATCGCGGTGTCGCGCTGGTCAGTGCCGAAGGTCTGCCCGCGGGCGGAGCCGATGGCGGGCAAACCGCGCTTGTTCAGGTAGTTCACGAGGGCCTGCTGGACGGTGGTCTGGCTGGCGCCGAACTGGGCGTGTCCGAAGCTGTCCTTGGCGAACCCGAGGTCGCCCACGTCGCAGCCTTCGCTGACCACGACCACGGCGCGGCCGCGTTTCCGGACCTCCTGGTCGATGCGGTCGGCCATGGCTTCCATGGTGAGTCCGCCTTCCGCGAGGAAGATCAGGAGCGGCGTTTCGCGCTTGGGATCGGCCAGACGCGCCGCGGCGGGGATGTAGCCGATCTTGCGGCCCATCGCCTGAAGAACGAGGACGGGGTCCGCCGGGCAGGAGCCGCGGTTTTCCTCTTCGGCGTTCTGGACGATCATCTGCCAGTAACGGGCCACGGAACCGTAGCCGGGGGTATGGTCGATGAGCTTGAATTCGCTGTCGCCCACATCGTTGTCGATGGTCTTGGGCACGCCGATTCCGACCAGGTCCAGACCGCGCTGACGTGCCAGAGCGGCCACCTTGTTGGCGGTGTCCATGGAATCGTTGCCGCCGTTGTAGAGGAAGTAGCCGATGTCATGGGCTTTGAGGACTTCCACGACCCGGTCGAAGTCTTCCAGCTGTTTGCTTTTGATCTTGTAGCGGCAGGTGCCGATGGCGCCGGCGGCGGGGGTGTTGCGCAGGAGAGCGATCTCTTCCTCGGTCTGGGCGGAGAGGTCGAGGAGTTCCTCCTTGAGGACGCCTTCGATGCCGTGGTAGCCGGCGTAGATCGAGCCGATCTTGTCCGGGAACGAGCGGGCGGCTTCGACCACGCCGCGGAGCGAGCTGTTGATCACCGGCGAAGGGCCGCCCGACTGTGCGATCAGAAGATTTTTCTTTGCCATGATTTCTTACTCCATGAATGCTTTTTTGAGAGCCCACAATCCCAGCGCGGGATTGCTGATGAAAAAGATTTCTTCCCCGTCGACCGTGTTGAAACCGTCTTTGAGGGAATCGGTTTTGTATTTTGCCTGGACCTCGGCAAGTTTTCCGTATTGGAAGCCGACGGAGCGGATTTCCGCCTCGGAAACAAGCGGGCCGGGACAATAGGTGATGGAGAAGCGGCCTTCGCTGGAGCCGTGGATCAGGTGAGCGGCCGCGCCCAGATTGTTGCGCAGCTCCTGATTTTCGGCCACCGATTTGAGGGTCGCGGGGGTGCCTTTGTAACCGTATTTGCGGATCAGACGGTCGATCTCCTTGTCCTCGCCGAACTCCTTGAGTCCGGGCGCGAGGATGATGAGTTCGCCTTTGTCGGCGATCGCCATGCGGGTGCGGTAGACGGCCTTGTTGCCCAGCCAGGTGCTCTTGAACTCCTCGGGGTCGAGGTAGACGATCACCTTTTTCAGGGGTTTTTCGAGCATGACCAGATTGGTTTCCACGCTCAGCGCGGCGGCCTTGTTGAAGACTTCCGCGCTGTTGCCGGAGAAGAAGCCGCGCATGGCCATTTTCCCGGTTTCATCCTTGGCCATGACCGTCAGCATGTGCACGATCGGACGGTCGGCGAGGAAGGTGTCCGCGCCGTAGTTGAACAGACGGCGCACGGGCGAATCGGCGCGTCCCATGATGCGTTCCATATTGGAGACCGCTCCGAGGAAGTGCGACTTGTTGATGATGTCCGAACCGCCCACGCCGACCATCAGGTTCTTCGTGTAGTTGGCCATGCCGACCACTTCGTGCGGGACGACCTGTCCGATGGAAATGATGAGGTCGTACGGCTCGAAGAGAATCCGGTTGACCTCGATCGCCACCTCGTAGTCCACTTTTCCGCCGGAGAGCCCGCGGATGAAGTCGGAAGACGCGACGCCGAGACGGATCACGTCATTCCGCCAGTCGTGAACCTTGAAACGGTCCTTCGGGATGTTCTTGCCGAACATGAGTTCGAGTTCGGCGACGCCCATGGGACTATGCGTTCCGAGCGCGGGCATGATGTCGATCTGACAGGACTTGGAAAACTCCTCGTAGATGATCTCCGTGATGCGCCCGGCGCGCGAGTTCAGCCGCGTATGGTCGGGCGGCAGCAGAAGAAGCCGCTTGAGCTTCCTGCCGCTCTTCGCGACGGTCGAAAGGACCAGCTCGCGGAGCTGTTCGTCGGAGAGGGAGGTCGAGGCGGACCCTTTTTCCACAAAGACGCTCATTTTTTATGCCTTTTTCTGCCACGGGGGAGTGGACGGCAATGCCTTGTCGAACTCCTCGAGGAGGCTTTTCTGGTATTCGCCCGCAAAGGTTCCGGCAAAGAAACGGTCGAGGCCTTCCTTTGCGAAACGCGCCCAGGAATCCTCTTCGCGACCGGGGATGATCGGGAAGAAGAGCACGCCGTTGGCCTGTGCCGCCTTCTGGTCTCCGGGGGCGTCCCCGAGCATCAGGATCTTTTCCGGGGCGTACTTGCCGCCGGCGGCGTATTTGAGGTGCTCGGTCTTCGTGCCGCATTCCTGTCCGGCGATGAAGTTGATGTAGCCGTCGAGCTTGTTTTCCTTCCATTCGCGGTCAAGGGCCTCGAAGGGAGTCTGGGAAACGACGATGATGTCGGCCTTCTTGCGAGCCTTTTCGACAGCTTCGACAAAGCCGGGGAACGGGGGAACGTCATGGACGGTCTTTTCGATCAATTCGTTGACGTCCTTGCTCCATGCGAGAAGCTTCTTGAGCTCCTCGCTGTCGGTGGCTTTGATTCTTTCGACAAGGGTGGGATTGCCGAGTTTGTTTTCGACCTTGATCCAGGCGCGCATGTCGGGCATCGCGGGGACGGCGATATGGCGGTCCGCGAACTCATGACGCTGGGCGATGAGATCCAGCGCGGCCTCGACCGCGTGGAAGCGGTTGCATCCGCGTTTTTTGCTGTAGAGGTTGACGAATTCCCAGACTTCGCGGGCGTATTTGCTGGCGGCCTGGAATCCGAAGTGACGGACGAAGTTCGGACAGAAGCACTCTTTCTGCTTGACTTCCATGGTGTCGAAGACGCAGCCGTCGCTGTCGATGCCGATGAAGAAGTCGTGGTTTTTGGGAAGCGCTTTGAGCTGTTCAAAAGGGTTCATATTGGAAATTCTCCGTTCTGATGGGATTAAACCGTGTAGGTGCCGGAGACCGTCTTGCCGCTGGTCTCGGTCCATTCGGTGTGGAAGAACTTGCCGCGTTCGGCGTCGACACGCTCATAGGTATGCGCGCCGAAGTAGTCGCGCTGAGCCTGAAGGAGGTTCGCGGGAAGGTTGGCGGAACGGTAGCCGTCGTAGTAAGCGAGGGCGCTCGAGAAGGCCGGGACCGGCACGCCGGCGAGGACGGCCTGCGCCACGACTTCGCGCCAGGCTTTCCGGCATTTGGCGATCGCGTCGCGGAAGAATTCGTCGAGCAGAAGGTTGGCCAGCTTCGGGTTCTTGTCGAAAGCGGCTTTGATCTTTTCGAGGAAGGTGGCGCGGATGATGCAGCCGCCGCGCCAGAGGAGGGCGATTTCGCCGTACTGGAGGTTCCAGCCGTATTCCTGGGCGGCGAGCTTCATGAGCTGGAAGCCCTGGGCGTAGGAACAGATTTTGGAGGCGTAGAGCGCCTGACGGACGGACTCGATGAAAGCCTTCTTGTCGCCCTGGAAGACAAACTTGTCTGCTTGTATGATTTTGGCGGCTTCGACGCGTTCTTCCTTGATGGCGGAGAGGCAGCGTGCGAAGACGGCTTCGGCAACGGTCGGGGCGGCGGCGCCGAGGTCGAGCGCGCTCTGGCTGGTCCACTTGCCCGTGCCCTTCTGTCCGGCGGTGTCGAGGATGATGTCCACGACGGGTTTGCCGGTTTCGGGATCGACCTTGGTAAAGATCTCGCTGGTGATCTCGATGAGGTAGCTGTTGAGTTCGCCCTTGTTCCATTCGGCGAAGACTTCATGGAGTTCCCTGGCGGAGAGTCCGAGGACTTCCTTCATGATCCAGTAGGCTTCGCAGATCATCTGCATGTCGCCGTATTCGATGCCGTTGTGGACCATCTTGACATAGTGTCCGGCGCCGTTTTCACCGACCCATTCGCAGCAGGGGAGCCCGCCCGCGACCTTGGCGGAAATCGCCTGGAAGATCGGCTTGACGAAAGGCCAGGCTTCGGGGGAGCCGCCGGGCATGATGGAGGGCCCCTTGAGGGCTCCTTCCTCGCCGCCGGAAACGCCGGTTCCGATGAAGCGCAACCCTTTGGCGGTCAGTTCCTTCGTGCGGCGGATAGTGTCGGGAAAGAAGCTGTTTCCGCCGTCGATGATGATGTCGCCCTTGTCCAGATGGGGCTCGAGCTGGGCGATGAGTTCGTCGACCGGCTTGCCGGCCTTGACCATCAGCATGATTTTCCGGGGAGACTTGAGGCTGGCGCAAAGCTCTTCGATGGAATGGCATCCGATGAATTTCTTGCCCTTGCCGCGTCCTTCGATGAAGGCGTCGACCTTGTCCGTGTGACGGTTGTAGACGGCCGCGCTGAAGCCGTGGCTTTCCATGTTCAGGACGAGGTTTTCGCCCATGACCGCGAGGCCGACCAGACCGATATCCGCTTTCTCACTCATTTTTGTGATCCCTCTTTTTTATGGTTGCGATTGGTGGATTGTTTACAAGTCATTCCGTTACAATATCACGAAGACAATGAAAATCAAATTTCCGGGGCCTAAAAACGGGAGCCGAGCCCCGAAAAGACGCAAAAAACTTATCATGTTGTATTTTTTTCCGATTTGAAAAGTTGTCCTGAAACTGAGCGTATAAGCCCGAAAATGAGTGTTCTTAACTTGTCTTTTCCTTCCGGAGGACTTGTTTCATGGAAAAAAGGACGGCGCCTTCCTTTGAAAATAATGCCGCGCCGTGATACTGTAAAACAAGGAGGAAAAGGACGGTTCCATGAAAGTATATCACCTGAAACAGTTCGACCATACCGGCAGCCGGATGTTCGTCAACCTCCAGCATTGGAAGAAGGGCGACGCATCCGTGGAGCACCTCCACGACTGCATGGAAGTCATGTACGTCCTTTCCGGAAGCGGCATCAACTTCGTCAATTGCGTTTCCTACCCGATCATCGCCGGAGACCTCTACATCATCAACCGGTCGCTGACCCATTCCTTCTTCGCCGCGGAAAATCTTGTCTTCTACAACCTGATTTTTTCCTTCGGCCTTTTTTCCAGACGCGAATTGAGTCTTTTTCGAAAAGTGGACGGCTTTGATTATCTCTTTCATCCCGGAAACCGCAAGCCCTCTCCGGAGAATTCCATCAGCAAACTTTTCCTTCCTCCTCCGTTTTCAGGACATCTCAAGGAGCTTTTCGACTCCATCTGCCGCGAAACGAGCACTTCCCACCCGGCGTCGACCCTGAACGGGAAAGCCCACCTGATCCTGCTTCTCAATGAGATCTGTTCCTGCTGGCGCGAACTCAAAGAGCGCAAAATGCAGATTCCGCCGCTCAATGACGCGCACGATTCCCTCACAAGGATGCTTGACTACATCAACCGGAATTTCCAGCGGGAACTGTCCATCGGCGACATTGCTTCGGCCGCCCGCCTGAGCAAGACGTACGTCGGAGAGTTCTTCCGGGAAAAAACGGGCGTGACGCTGGTCAAATACATCAATACTCTCCGCATGGAGAAAGCACGCGCCATGCTGACCGATTCCCCCGAGAAAAACATCTCGGAAATTTCCGATGAATGCGGATTTCAGGATTCCAGTTATTTTACCCGCATTTTCCGGACTTCGACCGGGTTTTCTCCGACCCGTTACAGGATTATATCCGTCAAAAATCAAAAAAATAATCCTTGAAAAGTCCTGAAAGTTCCTTGTTTTGTTATAGCGGAAGCCTCTTGCCGCCTGTATATTGCAACCAGAAACCAGGAGATGGAACGTGCCGAACCTCAATCTGAATGAATACCGTGACAAAGTGTTGGGCTGCTGGACCGGGAAAAACATCGGCGGCACCCTTGGCCTCCCCTTCGAGGGAAAGCAGGAAATGAACGACGCCGAATTCTATGTCCAGAAACTGAACGGAACTCCCTCGCCCAACGACGACCTTGACCTGCAATTCGTATGGCTTCATGCCGCCGAGGACAAGGGACTGTATCAGCTGACGCCGCGTCTGCTCGGCGAATACTGGATGAATCATATCACCGCGCCGTGGAACGAATATTCGGTCTGCCGCCTGAACATCGCCAACGGATTTTATCCGCCGGTTTCAGGAGCCGTCAACAATGACAAGTGGAAATTCAGCAACGGAGCTTGGATCCGTTCGGAAATCTGGGCGTGCCTGTTTCCCGGCAATCCGGATGAGACGATCAAGTTCGCCTACATGGACGCCTGTGCCGATCACTGCGGAGAAGGCATCTACGCCGAGATGTTCACCGCCGCACTGGAATCCGCCGCGTTCGTGATCTCCGACCTCCGGACACTGATCGGGATCGGGCTTTCCAAGATTCCGGGGGATTCCCGGGTGGCGCGCACCGTCCGCAAAGTCTGTGAAATCTATGATTCAGGCAAGGATTTCAAAGTTGCCCGGGAAGCGGTTCTCAAGGAAAACGAGGACCTCGGCTGGTTTCAGGCGCCGGGCAACCTCGGGTTCATGGTGATCGGACTGCTTTACGGAGAAGGCGACTTCGGCAAAACGCTCTGTCGCGCGGTCAATTGCGGCGACGACACCGACTGCACCGCGGCTACTGCCGGTTCGATCATGGGGATCATTCACGGGCGCAGCGGCATTCCGGAAAAATGGGTCAGCCCCATCGGAGAGACGATCCAGACCATTTCCATCAACGAGCTCACGCTGGCGGTGCCGAAAACGCTTCGCGAACTCACGGAACGCGTGATCCGGCTGGCTCAGATCGCAAGAACGGAAAATCCGCGTCTGATCCCCATTTCCGATGAGCCTACGCAAATGGAAAAAAGCGATCCGGAGACTTTCAAGGACCAACAGGTTTCCAAACTCATCTGGAAGCGTTCTCCCTTTGAGCTTGTTTTCGATCTGCCGTATGGCAGCTTGTGCGTGAACTATGTGGACGGACCGGTCATCGAACCCGGAAAAGAGAAGAAGGTGACCCTGACGCTGAAACGTCCGCAGATGAACGATTCACTGATCTTCTTCCAGTGGCGCCTTCCCGAAAACTGGAGAGTGGCTCCCGTCAACGGGGGAACGGTTTTCGCCAAGAAGAATTTTACCCCGAGCACAGTCACGGAACAGGTCTTCATGCCCGGTGATTTGAACGAAGCATATACGTATGTCCCGCTGGAGCTCCGTCTTCAGGGACGCAACAATCCGATCGTCGTGCATGTGCCGTTCCAGACCGCCGGGATGGTCGAGTACAACGAAATGAAATTGTTCTGCGGCGACAACGATATCCGCCGGATCGAAAAACGCGGCGAGGACGCCTCGTATGTTTATTTCGAAGAATTGTTCTTTTAACAAGTTCCAGCATCCGAAAAGAGGATGAAACATGAAAATCCATGAGATTCATCAGACCCGCGAATTGATGATCGACGATTTCCTTACGGAGAAGCGGTCCGGAGTTGAGTTCAAGCTTCACGAGCTACACCCGCATACCCCCGAACCGAGCCTTGCTTCCGGATATTACATGACCATGATTCAGGAGCCCGGACGGATCCGTTGTTATTATCGGGGAAACTTCGGCGAATACACGGGAAAGAATTCCCCTTATACGGTCAAGCCGGGCTACATCAATGAATTCGTCGGCTATCAGGAAAGCGCGGGAGGCATCCGCTTTCTGACTCCGCCGCTTTTCCTCCATGACTGCGGAGTGCCGAATGTCCTGTGGTGCATGGAAGAAGGGACTCACAATTTCACGCCTTTCGCGGATGAAAATCCGGAATGCCCGGACGAACAGCGGTATAAAGCGATTGCCGGGGTGTCCGATCAGGGCGGGATATACGGGTTCGTTTCGCCGGACGGAATTCATTTCAAACGCGTTCAGGCGACGCCGCTCATCAAGCCGCTCAAAAAGTTCGGCTACTGCTTTGACTCCCAGAATGTGGCTTTCTATTCCGCTGCGGAGAAACAATACGTCATGTATTACCGGGTGAACCTCACGCGAGACCAGCGTCCGCTCCGCAGTTTCTGCCGTGCGACAAGCCCGGATTTCATCCATTGGAGCGGCCCCGAAGAACTGGACGTCAACCTCGAAAACGAGCATCTTTATGTCAGCCTTCTTGCGCCGTATCCGCGCGCGAAACAGCTGTATGTCGGAACTCCGACCCGCTATTTCGACGACCGGGGCTCGGCGACGGACATCACCCTGATCTTCTCCCGGGCGGGCGGCCCGGTATTGCGTCCGTTCCCCGGCGCGTGGATCAAGCCCGGACCCGATCCGGAGCGGTGGAAGAACCGTGCGAACTATCTTGCCCTGAACGCGGTCCAGACCTCCCCGGAGGAACTGTCGTTTTACCACGCCCTCAGCCGGGTACGTTATACGCTCCGGACGGACGGTTTCATTTCCCTTTCCGCGGGATATGCGGAAGGCGAATGGACCTCGCAAGTCATGAAATATGACGGAGGCGATCTTGAGTTCAATGTCGCAACCAGCGCGGGGGGCTCTTTCCGGGTCGAACTTCAAACCTCCGGCGGCAAGCCGGTTCCGGGATGTTCTCTTGCCGACAGCCGTGTTTTCTACGGGGATGAAATCGCCTATGTTCCCGAGTGGAAGGGATCCCGCGCGCTGCCTCTGAAGAAAGGGGATCTCTTCCGGATCCGTTGTGTCCTGCGTGAAACTGATTTTTACAGTTTTGCTTTTCAAAATAACCAAAAAGGAGTTCTGAGATGACCCGGACCATTCTTCCTGTCTTGTGCATTTGTCTGTTCTGGAGCGGGCTTTCCGCCGGAGTCACGCTTTTCGACAAAGGAAAAACCGATGCTGTGATCGTCGTGGATGACGATGCCGCGCCGAATGCGAAATATGCCGCGCGGGAACTGCATGATTTTCTCAGGAAAATCGGAAATGTCGATGTCCCGATCCGGAACACTCCCGGAAACACCCTCAATATCTTTGTCGGGGAAGGGAAAGGGACTCAAAAAGAAGGACTTTCCACGAAAGGTCTTTCCTATGACGGATTCCGGATCGAGACGCACGGAAACAACCTGTATGTCTTCGGCCGGGACCGTAAACTGAAAGAGCCGCTGGTCGGCTACAGGAACCCGTTTGAAAAGATCCATATCTACAACAAGAAGCTTGACATCAGCGCGTTCGGGGAAGCCGGAACCCTTTACGGGGTTTATCACCTGCTCCGCGAATATGCGCACTGCCGCTGGTACATGCCCGGAGAACTCGGGGAAGTCGCGCCGAAACAGGATACCCTGACGCTTCCCGACCTGAAGGTTGAAAAATCGCCTGATTTCTACTACCGCACCGCCTACTGGGGGCTGTTCGACAACAATCCCGAGGCCACCATCTGGTACCGGCGGGCCGGATTCGGCGCGCCGTTCCCCGTGGAAATCAACCATAGTTTCTTCTACATGAACAAGTATCAGAAAAGCCATCCGGAATGGTTCGCCATGATCGACGGCAAACGCGATTTCAACATCAGCTGTGAACGGCAGGGAAATCTGTGCCTCTCGCAGAAAGGGTTGCTCGACGCGTTTGTCGCTGATGCCCGCCAGTATTTCGACACCCACCCGGAGTGCATGATTTATCCGGTGATGCCCAACGACTGGTTCAACCGCATCTGCGACTGCCCGGAATGTCAGAAACAGGCGGAATACTCCAAGCCGGACAATGCGAAATTCTCCAATTACGTCTGGAGCTTCGTCAACAAAGTGGCAAAGGAAGTCGGCAAAACGCATCCGGACCGGCTGATCGCCTGCTGCGCCTACAATTCCTATCAGGCGGTTCCCGACAAGGTGACTTTCGAGCCCAATGTCGCCGTCATGTTCACGAAGGCGGTCTATTACCGGTTTGACGACGCCTACCGCGTCCGCAACGACAATCTTGCCTTTCAATGGGCAAAGATCACGAAAAACTTCTTCGTATGGGAATATTATTGCTGGGATATGACAAATTCCCATCTCACGGGCTTGCCGATCCTCTTTTCCGGATGGCTGGAAAAAGATCTCCGCAGCCTGAAAGGAATTGCGAAAGGCGAGTTCATTGACGGCGGTTCGTCTCAGCAATTCGGATACAAGTTCTATAACCCGGAACTCAATGCGATCAATTATTATCTCACGGGGCGTCTTCTCTGGGATGCTTCGCTGAATGTGTGCGATCTGCTCGACGACTATTACACGAATTTCTACGGTCCCGCCGCTCCGGAGATGAAGAAATACTGGACCCGCGCCGAAGAAATCTGGACCGACATGAAGGTGAAAAAACGCGGCGCCGCGGACAATCTCAACGAAACGCTCTACACGCCGAAAGCCCTCATCGAACTCAAGGGCTACCTTGAAAACGCGCAGAAACTTGTGAAAACGGACAGCGTTTACGCGAAACGGATTGCAGGAATTCAGAAATGCTTCTATCCGTATGTGGACAAGGTGAACAATACCCGGAGCCAGATTCCGGGCGTGAAGATCAAACGCACGGCGGTTCGCCCCGTGATCGACGGCAATCGGGAAGAGCTCTGGCGTTCCGCCAATGTGGTCGACTTCGTCCGGCAGACCGACGCCCGTCCGCCGCTGGCCGAAACCTTTGTCCGGATGCTTCACGACGATGAAAACATCTACCTTTTCATCAACTGTTTTGAGCCCAATATGAAGGGAATCGTTGCGAAAGCGACGCAGAAGGACAGTCTGGCGCATCCCTACATCTGGGACGATGACGCCATCGAGCTGTTCATTTCTCCCGATGCGGCAACTCCCGGACGTGCGGTTCAGATCATGATCAATTCCCTGGGAACGGTGGTGGACGGTTGTCACGGCTCGGCCGAATTCAAGCACCCGCTCGAATTCAAATATGATTCGAAAGTCGAGTGCAAAACCGGAAAGGACAAAAATGGATGGACTCTCGAAATCGCCATTCCGAAGAAATCGCTTGTCCTCGACGGCGTGCCTCCCGCGAAAATGTGGCGCATGAACATCTGCCGCGACCGCAATGTCAGCAACATCGACACCAAGGAGATGGAACGCTCCAGCTGGAGTCCGCCGCTCACTTTGCAATGGAATGTGCCCGGGCGTTTCGGAACGGTCACCTTTGAATAACGGAAACTCTCGTTATGAGAAAGAAGAACTCAGTCAAAAGGAGGTTACAATGAGCACAAAAAATGATCATCGCCAGTCTTTTACATTAATCGAACTCCTGGTCGTTATTGCGATCATCGCGATTCTGGCCGGGATGCTGCTGCCGGCGTTGAACAATGCAAGGGAAACCGCGCGCGGCATCAACTGCCGGGCCAATCTCAAACAGATTACGCTTCTGAGTCAGATTTATACGGACAACAACGCGGAACGGCCTCCGGTCACCTACAACGGAAGCAACACTTACCGCGGCTGGGTTCCCCTGATCACCGAGAAAACAGCGGCGTCGGTCACATGGGGCAAGGCCGGTTATTTTCATTGCGCATCCGACCAGTTTTATCAGCCGGGCAGTTCGTATGTCGAAGGGAACTGGGCATGCGTGCCGGAACAGCGCGTCAGCTATGCGTTGAACAGCGGACATCTCTGGAACCAGCGGTGGACAGACAATTCCGCCCATCTTCAGGAATGGGGAATGGCGACAGTCGTCACTCCCAACCCGATGAGCGTCGGATTGAAACTGGGCCAGGTCGAACAGCCCGCCAACACCGTCTGGGTGGAAGAATTCTGGCACGGCCTGCGCGCCATGCAGCTGACGTATGACTGGAGAGGGGCCTGGCACCGCTACTCCATCGCCGGTTCTCTTGGCTACAACAATTATATCGGATACCACAGCGGATGGAAGACCGTGAACAACTCATTTGTCGACGGACATGTGGAAGGCAACAGCTACCGGGATTGGGGCAGCAGCGATGCCGCCCTCCGCGCGATCGTCTTCAAAAGCAAACATGCCGGCAACGGCTGTGCGGTGCACTGATGAAAAACAAAGCTTTCTTCACGTTCACGGAACTGCTCGCGTGTCTGTTCTGTCTCCTGCTTTTCTCCTGTATTTCTTTCCTGACATTGGCGGAAGCCGCTTCAAACGCCCGGATGACCGCGTGTTCACCGAAGCTGAGGACCATAGGAGAGGCCGCCCTCTCGTATGCCGACGACTATGGAGACTATACCGTGCCGCACAAAAGCGGAAACATGCTCGGATGGCCCCGGGTGCTTTCCGCATACGATGCGAAACTCCATCCGGACGCCTACCGCTGCCCGGACGACAATGTCAAACGCAATTTCGATTCGCCCCCCATCAGCTTTTCCCTGAATGCCGGACATCTCTGGAATGTCAGGCAGAGCAACACCAACCGCAAGGAGTGGGGAACCGCTTCCGTGCTTTCAGGAGAATCGGTCCTCCTCGGCCGCGCCCCGGAACCTTCGGAGACCGCGTGGATTTTCGAATTCTGGAATCCGAACAACAATTTCCGCCAGCTCTGGGGACAGAATGACCGTGCCCTTTTCACGCTCTACACAATGGAAGGATTCCACGAAAACAAAGCGCTTGACACGGTCCTCTTTCTGGACGGGCATGTGACCGGCGTCGAAAAAGTCTTCTGGAAACGCGGCGACAACCGGGGCATTCTTTTCAAGGATATGCACTCCCCGGAAAACTGCACTCCGAATCTCAGATAAGGACGCTTCCGCTTTATATCGGACGTTCGACTCCCGATGAATTTGAATGACTTCGACAGCGGACAAAAGGCGATTATTCTTCGGTTCCGTACTTGAAGAATCGCCTTTGAACGTGTATCTTTTCCACTGAATGAAAATCTTTAAATTCAGGAGTCGAACCTATGGCTGTTTTCAACGCATTTCACGCCCTGATGCCTCGTCCGGATAAGGTCGCGGCGGTCGCGGCGGTCCCATACGACGTGGTCAATACCGAAGAAGCCGCGGCCCTCGCCGAAGGCAACGATCTGAGCTTCCTCCGCGTCTCCCGCCCCGAAATCGAACTCCCCGCCGGAACCGATCTCTATTCCGATGAAGTCTATGCCAGGGCCGCGGCCAATTTCAAGCGTCTCTGCAAGGCCGCTCCGCTGGAGGAGGACCCCGAAGCCAATCTGTACGTCTACTCCCTCAAGATGGGGAACCGGACCCAGACCGGCGTGGCCGGAGCCGCTTCCGCCGCCGACTACGACGCCGACGTCATCAAGAAGCACGAAAAAACCCGCCGCGACAAGGAAGACGACCGCGCCCGTCACGTGATGGAGCTCCGCAACCATACCGGCCCGGTCTTCCTGACCTACCGTTCCAACGCGGAAATCAGCGCGATCGTCGATGAGATCAAGAAGGAAACGCCGTATTTCTCCTTCACCGCCGCCGACGGCATCACGCACAAGCTCTGGAAAGCCGGCGCGGAACGGAGCAAACGCCTTTCCAAACTCTTCAACGACAAGGTTCCCTTCTTCTATATCGCGGACGGACACCATCGCGCCGCCTCCGCCTCGCGCGCCGCGGCCGCCTGCCGCAAGGCGAACCCGAACCACACCGGCAAGGAAGACTACAATTTCTTCCTCGCGGTGACGTTCCCCGCCGACGAACTCCGGATTCTCCCCTACAACCGCGCGGTCAAGGACCTGAACGGGATGACTTCCGCCGAATTCCTGAAAAAGCTCGGGGAGAAATTCACGATTGCGCCCGCCGCTTCGACCGAACCGGCGAAAGGCGGACAGTTCTGCATGTATCTGGACGGCGGATGGAGTCTTCTGACGCCGAAGTTCGACATCTCCAAGCTGGGCGTGATCGAGCGTCTGGACGTGAGCATCCTTCAGGACAACGTGCTGGCGCCGCTCCTCGGGATCGACGACCCGCGCACCAGCAAGCGGATCGACTTCATCGGAGGAATCCGCGGAACAAAAGAGCTCGAAAAGCTGGCGTCGCAGGGAAAGGCCGCCGTGGCGTTCTCCATGTATCCCACGACCGTGGAACAGCTCATGGACATCGCGGACGCCGGGGCGATCATGCCTCCGAAGTCCACCTGGTTCGAGCCGAAGCTGCGCGACGGTCTGGTTACCCACAATTTTTAAGCGGAGAAAACGGAAATGTCGGTGAAGAGTCTGGCCGTGATCCCCGCGAGGCTTGGCAGCACGCGGTTCCCCGGGAAAGTCCTGGCCCTGCTGGGCGGAAAACCCATCATCCGGCATGTCTGGGAACGCGCGATCCAGTCCAAAGCGGACGAGGTGCTGGTGGCGGTGGACGATGAAAAAGTGTTCGACACGGTCAAGTCCTTCGGCGGCAATGCCGTCATGACGGCGAAGAATCATCCGACGGGCTCGGACCGGATCTGGGAAGCGGCATCCAAAAGCGATGCCGGAGCGATCATCAACATTCAGGGAGACGAGCCGTTTGTAAAGCCGGAAGTCATTGATTCCCTGATTGATGCAATCAGCGCGAAAGAGGCTCCGGAGATGGCGACCGTGGTGGTGCCGTGTCCGCGGGCGGAATTTGAAAACAACCCGAACATAGTGAAAGTGGTCCTCTCCGCGGACTCCTACGCGCTTTATTTCAGCCGCTCGATGATCCCGTTTCTGCGGACGGGCGGACTTGAGACCGAAACCTACCGCCACTGGGGCGTTTACGCCTACCGGCGCGATGCGCTGCGGCGGTTCGTGTCCCTGCCGGAAGGGCGTCTGGAACAGTGTGAGCGTCTGGAACAACTCCGGGCGCTGGAAAACGGAATGCGGATCAAGGTGATCGTGACGAAATATTCCAGCATCGGGATCGACACCCCGGAAGAGCTGGTCAAGGCCGAAGAGTTTCTGGCAAATCTGAACAGGAAAGGAAGTCCGGCATGAAAACGGTCAAAGTCGGGAATCATATCATCGGCGACGCTCAGTTCACACTGATCGGAGGCCCCTGCGTGGCGGAAAGCCGCGAAATCTGCTTTCAGATCGCGGAATTCCTGAAAGAACTCTGCGAGTCGAAAGGAATTTTCTACATTTTCAAGGCGTCTTTCGACAAGGCGAACCGTTCCTCGGGCGAATCGTTCCGGGGAAAGGGAATGGAATACGGGCTGGAAATCCTGAAAGCGGTCAAGGACCGTTTCAAGGTGCCGGTCCTGACGGACATCCATGAGTCGGATCAGGCGGGACGCGCGGCGGAAGTGGTGGACGTTCTTCAGATTCCGGCATTTCTATGCCGTCAGACCGACCTGCTGGTGGCCGCGGCGAAAACCTGCCTGCCCGTCAATGTGAAAAAGGGGCAGTTCCTCGCGCCGGAAGACATGCGCGGCGTGGTCGGCAAGATGGAAGGGGCCGAATGCAAAGGACTGATGCTGACGGAACGCGGAACGTCGTTCGGATACCACAATCTGGTGGTGGATATGCGTTCTCTCCAGACGATGCGCTCTTTCGGGTATCCCGTGATTTTCGACGCGACCCATTCGGTCCAGCTTCCGGGCGGCCTCGGAAACGCTTCGGGCGGCCAGCGCGAATTCATCCAGACCCTGTCGCGTTCCGCGGCGGCGGCGGGGATCGACGGCATCTTCATGGAAGTGCATCCGAACCCGGACAAGGCGCTTTCGGACGGTCCGAACTCCCTGAATTTCAAGGATGCGGAAAAAGTCATCAACGAGGTATTGGCGGTTCATGAGCTTATCGGAAAAATGCGCTGAGATCACGACGGTCGTCCTGGATGTGGACGGCGTACTGACGGACGGAATGATCGGCTACGGAGGGAATTTCTCCGGCGAGATCAAATTCTTCCATGTGCGCGACGGACACGGAATCAAGCTGGCGCAACGGGCGGGACTCCGGGTCGGAATCCTTTCCGGCCGTAAATCCGAGGCGAACCGCACCCGCGCGGAAGAGCTCAAGCTGGATTTTCTGTATGAAGGAATCCTGGACAAGGACGCGGGGTTCTCGCTCCTTCTGGAAGAGCAGAAGCTGAGGCCGGAACAGTGCATGTATATCGGAGACGATGTGGTGGATGCGCGTCCGATGAGCCGTTGCGGCGTGGCCGTGGCGGTGGGGGACGCCGTGGAGGAGTTGGATAAGGTCAGCGATTTCAGGACCCGTGCGCCGGGAGGACGCGGGGCGATTCGCGAAGCCGTTGAATTCTTACTGAAGGAACAAGGAAAATGGGAACAGCTGATGCAAAGGTATTTTTCCTGATCCTGCTGTCGGCCTTGCTGTCGGCGGGAACGGGTCTGCGTGCCGATGACGGAACCGGTTCTTCCGCTTCCCTGACCAATTTCGCGCTTCCCGAATACAGCGGCAAGGACAACCGCCTGCAGTTCATTCTGTATGGGGAAAAAGCGAAGAATCTCGGTGCGCTGATCTATCTGACCAATCCGAAGATCGATCTGGTCAATGACGACGTGAAAAACATCAATGAGGTGATTTCGCTTGCGGACGAGATTCCATATCCGTTGACTCTGCCGGGCAAAGAGGTGGCCGCCTATTGGATCGGGAAACCCCACTGCCGGGCGCTCTTCTTTTCCCAGGAGGCCGAGTATGACAAGAACACACGGATGTTCAAGAGTGATTCGCCGGTGTTTTTCCGTTCGCGCGAGATCGCGATCAACGGGGTCGGGTTCGACGTCGATTATGAGCGGAAATACGTCCATATCCGGAGTAAAGTCATGATGGTCATCTATCCCGAAATGAGAAAAAGATCCGGGCTTCCATCCGGAAAATCCGAAGAAACCAAACAGGAAAACTCCAAATCAGGAGGAAATATAAAATGAGGTTCTGTTTCACCAGAAAAATCGTTCTGGCGGCGTGCGTGCTGTCCGCCCTGCTGTTCTGCGTCGATTCGTTCGCCCAGCTGGGGCCGATGTTCGATGCTTCCAAGAAATCGTCCCGGAGAAACAAGGGGGACACGCCCACCACGATCAGCGCGGATTCCATGGACCTGGACATTGCCAACGACAAGGCGATCCTTCTCGGAAACGTGGATGTCCGCGATCCCGAAATGACCATCAAATGCCGCAAAATGATCATCTACCTCGGCAAGTCGGAAAAGGCGAAAACGCCGGACAAGCCGGACAGTAAAGGCGCGGCGGACGGCGGGAAAAAAGAAGGCTCCGGAGACATCCGCGAGGAACAGCTGGGAAAGGAAGTCATCCAGATCGATTGTATCGGGGATGTCGTTATCACCCGCGTGACCGCGGATGGCGTCAAGGATGTCCAGCAGGCATTTGCCGGCAAGGCGGTCTACACGCTCAAGAACGACACGATCACCCTGACGGAGGATCCCGTGGTGGTCAATGGCCCCAGTCGTCTGGCGGGAGAAAGAATCACCCTGAACACGAAAACCGAGCAGGTCCTTGTGCTGGGAGGTGCAAAGATCAGCACAAAGGGCGCCGTAATACAGAACGCGCCTCAATAAGGACGGAGAAACGGATTATGCCGGAAGAAGGATATTTGCTGGATGCCCGCGGACTGATGAAGTCTTATCATGGAAGACGCGTGGTCAATGACGCCAGTCTCTATGTGCGCCGGGGTGAGGTGGTGGGAATCCTGGGGCCCAACGGCGCCGGAAAAACCACGAGTTTCTATATGATCACCGGGCTGATCAAGCCGGACTCGGGACAGATCTTTTTCAAGGGGGTGGACATCTCCCAGCAGCCGATGTACATCCGTTCCCGCATGGGAATGGGGTATCTGGCTCAGGACGCGTCCATTTTTCGGAAACTGACCGTGGAACAGAACATCTACGCGATTCTGGAAACGCTGGATATTTCCCGCCGCGAACGCAAGGAACGCCTCGCCCAGCTGTTGGAAGAGCTCGCCTTGACGCGTCTCGCCAAACAGAAAGCCATGACGCTGAGCGGCGGAGAACGCCGCCGCCTTGAAATCACCCGCGCGCTGGTAACGAACCCCGCTTTCATTCTTCTGGACGAACCCTTCAGCGGCGTCGACCCGAAGGCGGTCTACGAAGTCCAGCAGATCATCGAACAGCTGAAAAACCGGAACATGGGAATCCTGATCACCGACCACAACGTCCGCGAAACGCTTTCATGCGTGGACCGGGCTTATCTGATGAGTCAGGGGACCATCGTCTGCGAGGGAGACAGCAACTTCCTCGTAAACGACGATAAGGCGCGGGAAGTCTATCTCGGTCCCCGGTTCACCATGTAATACTGATTTGCATTCTTCAGAATAGTAACACTCCCATTGCATTCCTCAAGGTAAGTTTTTCTTACGGAAGCGTTTCCGTCTTTTGACCGATTGTTCGATCAGGCTCCGTCCGAGGTAGGTTCGTGATCCCGTCGCGAACTGAATTTTTTCCCTTCAGTTCGGCAGGGGACTGCCGAACCTACCCGAAACGGTGCAATGCAGAAAAGGTGTTGAACTCAAATATGACTTTTTCTATCCCTAAGAATGCAAATTGGTATTAATATCGCAAATCAGTATCATTTGTGTGAAATGAAAACGGCGGAATGATTTTTATAACGGACCGCGTATCTTTTCAGGCTTTTTCCAGCGGGGAACGCCGTCCACCCAGGTTTCGAGGACATTCCACCCGGAATCCATGAGAACCAGATCCGCCCCGTATCCGGGCTCCAGACGTCCGAGTCGGCCCAGATTCAAAGACAGCGCCTGATTCCACGAAGTGCATTTGACGGCTTCCCGGGGAGGGAGTCCGCTGACTTCCAACACCTTGCGGAACCCGCCGTCGAACAGACCGGTACTGCCTGCGACCCGTCCATTGGGAAGCGTGGCTTTTCCGTTCCTGACCTGAACCGGGAGTCCGCCCAGACCGTATTCGCCGTCCGGCATTCCGGCCGCGCGCATGGCGTCGGTGATGATCATGACCCGTTCGGGACCTTTGACCTTGAGAATGAGATCGATCATTTCATCGCAGAGATGAACGCCGTCGCAGATGATCTCCACGAAAACGTCGCCGGAACGGAGCCCCCCGCCCACAAATCCGAATTTCAGGTGATGGAGCGGAGTAAGGACGTTGCAGAAATGGGTGAGATGCTTCATTCCCGCCGCCCGGGCCCGTTCAAAAATCTCGTATTTCCCCGTCGAATGACCGCCGGAAGGCATGATTCCGAGCTCACGGAGACCGCGGATGAAATCCATGCTTCCGGGCAGTTCGGGGGAAAAAGAAACCTTCTTCACCGGACAGACGGCATCCCATTTTTTTACCAACTCAATGTCCGGATCAAGAAGGAAGTCCGGGTTCTGCGCACCGGCTCCGGCAGGGGCGATGAACGGTCCCTCAAGGTGCATTCCCAGAAGTCGCGCGCCCGCGCGATCATTCCGACGGTAGTTTTCGGCGCATCGGCAGGTCTTCGTGATGTCGTCCGCACTGACGGTCAGGGTGGTCGCGAGAAACGAGGTGACGCCTTCGGAAAGTTTGCCGTTTCCGATCATCTCGAAGGCGTCGGGTGTGCCGTCGCAGAAATCAGCCCCGCCGCGTCCGTGGGAATGGATGTCAATGAATCCGGGCAGGACGGTTCTGCCGTCAAGGTCGATCTCGAGTTCGGCGCGGGGGAGTTCTTCCCCGCGGAGGAAGATCCGTTCGATCCGTTCATTGTCGAGAAGAATGGAGCCGGCATGGTCGCGGTCGGGGGAAACGAGACGTCCGTTTCTGAGCAGGGTGCGCATCCGATCCTCCTCAGGACAGTGTGATCCGGTCGGCGGTATAGACGACTTCCGAATCGGGGTGGGTCAACAGATAAGAGGCGGGAAGTTCGGGCGTCGGGCGTCCGTGTTTCATGGCGGACAGCGGCTTTGCCTGTTCCGGAAAACAGGCCAGAAGAAGAAGCTTCTTTGCAGCGAGGATGGGTTTCATTCCCAGGGAGACCGCATGACGCGGCACAAGGGCATCGTCATTGCCCGCTGTCAGGCGCGAATTGGTGGCGATGGTCATGGGTTTGAGCTCGACGATCCGGGTCGGGAGGTCCGCGAACTCCGATACGCTGATTTCTTTCCCGCTTTGCGGTTCATTGAACGCGATGTGCCCGTTGAACCCGATTCCGAGCAGCTGTAGGTCAAGACCGCCGCCCCCGGCAAGCGCCGCGTCGAATCCGGCGGGATCGAGCGGGTCCGGAAAATGAATTCGATCTTCCGTCAGTCCGCATGCCGGGTCGATGTGCCGGAACAGATTCCCGTGCATATAGGTGTAATAACTCAGCGGGTGTCGGTGCGGAACCGGCTTGCCGCCGATCACATATTCATCCAGGTTGTAGGTGTGGAGTTTTGAGAGATCCGTTCCGGCGTCATTGAACATCCGGGCGAGAAGCGGATAAAGTTCCAGCATGGTATTTCCGGTGGCGAGGCCGAGATTGAAACGCCTGCCTTCTTTCATTGCGGATGCGGCGGCGTCATAGATGGTCTTTGCCCCGTAGAGGCTCATTGCGCTGTAATCGTCGACAGCTGTCCAGTTCATTTTATATATTCCTTTCGATTAAGTAACGCGTGACACCTATTATTATAGCACAGGGGCGAAAAGAGTCAACGGGGAATTGTTCAGAAATGCTGAAAAAAGGGAGAAAGTGAATTTGGAGAGGCGTTGCGGAAGAATCGGGCGGATGTGAAAAAAGCAAAAGTTTTTCGTCGGGGAAGAGGTGACGGACTTGCAAATGTGTCATGGAAGATTATATTTTCGTAATATGGCAAAGAAAACGGTTCAAGATACCGTTGAAAATGAAACAACCCCTGTTTCGGAAAAGTCGCAGCGAGCGGCAGTACGAAACGACAGTCCTCTCCGATCCCGGAGCAGAGGAAACGGCACAGACATGCTTGGAAAAAGAACGCGCAGAACAGCCCTGCTGGCGGCGGGAGCTGTCATCCTGTCGCTGTGTTTCGGCACACAGCTTCACTCGAGTGAGAAATCCGCAGAAAAACTGAAAATTCCCCTCCGTGTGATGGATTTGCCCGACCCGAAGTCGACCGATCCGAACGTCCGGGTGGAAATTGAACTCATGAAGGAGTTCAAGAACAGCCATCCGGAAATCGAACTGACGTCGTTCAGCGGGATTCAGATTCAGAACATCGGCATGGAATCCCGGCTGATGCTGGCCATCGCCGGCGGCGCGGCGCCGGACGTGCTGATGGTCAATTTCCGCATGTCCGACACGTATATCCAGCAGAACTTCCTGTATCCGCTGGACCGGTATATCGAAAACGATCCGTATTACAAGTCCGTCGGAAACTTTCTGAAGGATACCCCTCCCGCATTCCGTCCGCTGATCTGGCGCGACGGCCCGGCCATGGTCGGTTTTCCCGAAGGCAAGCACGTCTGGATGATGGGAGAACAGCCCGTCATCCGCATCCTGAACTGGCGCAAGGACCTGTTTCAGGAAGCCGGACTGGATCCGGAAAAACCCCCGAAGAACTGGGATGAACTGCTGGAATGCGCGCGGCGTCTTTCCGATCCGGCGCGCGACCGGTTCGGAATGGGAATGTCTTCCGGTCCCCAGGCGGCCTGGGACTTCCTTCCGTATCTCTGGGGTGCGGGCGGAGAAGCCGTGGTTCAGGAAAAGGACGGCACATGGCGGGCCGCCTTCGGTTCCCGCGAGGCCGCAGTCGCACTTGAATTCTACATCCGCCTCGCCATGGAGCGCTGGCAGGATTCCGACGGCGTGACGCAATTCGGCTATACCACCGTCAACGGCGACGAACGCGCCGTAAAGCAGGCCAAGCAGGCCGGACGACTGGGCATGTATTCCGAATATATGCGCAACAAGACCATGGGAACCACCGACCCCTCGCTGGTCGGCACGACCTCCTTTCCCGCGGGTCCGGCAGGAATCAGCGCAACGGAAATCAACTCCACCCTTTACGGCATCTTCGCCGGTATTGTCGGACGGAAAAACTCCGACGGACAGTATGTTTCGGCGGACAAGATCCGCGACGCAGCATGGAAATACATCGCATTCAAAAATTCGCGCCTGGCGCGGGAAACCTACGTAAAATCCATGGTGGCCATGGGACTCGGGCGAAACCTCAGCCCCGCTTATCTCCGCGAATTCGGCTACACGGAATACCTCAAGTACTTCCCTCCGGGTCTGGAAGAAACCTATAACTACGCCCTCAAACACGGCAAGCCCGAACCTTACGGACGCAACTGCCAGATGGTCTATATCTATCTGACCAAGCCCATCGATGAAGCCAAGCAGCTGGCGCGCGACGGCAAACTGCCCGAAGGCGACTCTCCCGAAATCAAGGAAGCCCGGATCAAAATCCTCCAGAAGCTGCTCAAGGATGCGGAAGACCGCACCAATGCACGCATGATCGGACACATCTCTCCCGAAGAAACGCAGAAGCGCACCACCGTGGCGGTCATCGTTTTCATCCTGATCGCCGGGCTTTTCTGTTTTGTGATCTACAACATCTGGAAAACCTTCTCCCCCAGGGACAGTTTTTCCGGAAAGAAGAAGGGATTTGATTTCCGGAGGAACTGGATCGGCTATCTGATCATGCTTCCCGCTCTCCTCAGCGTTCTCATCTGGGTATACTACCCGATGGTCAACGGATCGGCGCTGTTTTTCCAGGATTACCGGGTTGTGGGAATAAGCCAATGGATCGGGTTCGACAACCTGGCCGGGGTGCTGTTCTCGGACGAATGGTGGAGCGCCATCTGGAACACCTTCCGCTATATGACGCTCATGCTTTCTCTCGGATTCCTTGCCCCGATCATTCTGGCGGTGCTCCTTCAGGAAGTCTCCCACGGCAAGATCATTTACCGGACCCTCTACTACCTCCCGGCCGTGATGAGCGGACTGGTGGTGATGTTCATGTGGAAGCTGTTCTACCAGAGCGGCTCCACCGGCGTCCTCAATCAGGTCGTAGGGAGCATTCTTGGATTCTTCGGCGTGGACTTTTCGCCGATCGCGTGGATCGAGGATTCCAACTGGGCCATGCTCGCGTGCGTGCTCCCCACCATCTGGGCCGGCGCCGGACCGGGGTGTCTGATTTACCTGGCCGCCCTCAAGGGAGTTCCGGAAGAAACCTATGAAGCCGCCGAAATCGACGGCGCGAACTTCTTCCAGAAATTGTGGCATGTCACTTTCCCGACCATCAAGTCGCTGATCATCATCAACTTCGTGGGTGCGTTCATCGCGGCCTCCCAGTCGGGCGGCATGATCCTGGTGATGACCTTCGGACAGGCCAACACGGAAGTGGCCGAACTGCACATCTTCAAGGAAGCATATACCAATCTCCGTTTCGGAAGCGCCATTTCAATGGCATGGGTGCTGGGCGTCATGACTCTGATGTTCACCATCTATAACCTCAAGAGACTTTCCAAAATGGAATTCAAGACAACGGGGAACAAGTAATCATGGCTATCATAGGAAAAGTAGAAAAAAAGAGCTTGAAGGTCAAAATCCTGAACCTATCCATCCATGTGCTCCTCCTCCTCGGGGCAGTCACGATGGTATACCCCCTCATGATCATGATCTCCGGATCCATCAAGAGCGATGTGGATTTCTACAAGTTCTCCCTCGCCCCCGAATATGTCTATGACATGGGGCTCCTTTACAAGAAATACCTCCTCACCAAATACAACAACCTCAACAACGTTCTTTTCAACGACCTCCGCCTGCCACCGGGCTCGATCATCAACATTCCCCTGCCCGAAAATCCCTCCCGCGCGCGCTATCAGGACTACAAGGTGTTCCTTACCGAAATGCGCGACACCAAGCCCCACTACTGGCGCGGCATCGGCATGGCCTTCGAGACCGGAGTGAATCCGCTTTCCCTCCGCGAATTCCGCAGCTGGATGATGCGGAAATACGGAACCGGAAAAGAAGGCATCGACGCCCTCAACAAAGCCCGGGGAACCGACTACACCAGCTGGGAAGGCGTCCTGCTGGCCGTCGAAAACTTCAACGTCCGCCGCGTTTCCACTCATTATGACGCAGGCGTCCTGATTGATATCCTCGAGTTCAAGAACACCCAGATTTCCGGAATCCACACCTACTGGACGGACCTCGACGGCTTCTACATGATGAGCATGCGTCAGGATTACGTCAACGACCTCAGGGCGGTCAACAGGGCGTTCGGAACCCACTACAACAGCTGGAAAGACATCGCCCTTTCTACCACCTGTCCGGAAAACAAACCCGCCCTCGCCAAGTATTGGGCCGACCATGTCCAGGATGACATCAATCCCGCCTTCATCCACCTCCGCAAAGACGCGGCTCCCCTCTGGACCGCCTATCTCAAAAAGAAATACCAGAACAATCTTCCCTCCTTCAATACCCTCTATGGAACCCGTTACACGACCTTCGACGCCGTTCAGATGCCGGAAACCATGCCGGACGCCGGACAGATCAAGACGGACTGGAGCAACTTCATCCTGGATATTCCTCCCAAATATCTGGTCCTCGACACCTTTGCCGGGGAATACCGCGCCTGGCTCAAACGCAAATTCGGCACCCCCGAAAAGATGAACGCGGCCTACGACCTCGGATACAAGACCTTCGAGGAAATCGCCCTGCCCGCCAACGCCGTGAATGACAATCTGGCAAAAGGCGCCGACTGGGAAAAATTCGTCTCCTCCATCAATCCCGAGGAAACCGGACTTTCCAGAACCTCCATCAACGCCTATCGCGATTTCATCATCAAAAAATACAAGGTAAAGGGCTCTTTCGATTTCAAGCAGCTCTCCCTCGACTTCAAGCATGAAATCAAAAACAAGCATGAGATCCCCTTCTATTCGTGCTTCCCGGTTTCACCCGAAGTCAGCAGCCGCGTGAAGTCTCTCTATACCGAATTCGTGACACAGCCCGAAAGCATGCACTTCCGCGTCATTACACGTCCGGAAAAGCTTCAGGACCAGTGGTGCAAATTCCTCAAAACGACCTATTCCGACATCGCGGCCCTGAACAAGTCCTGGGGAACCGTCTGCTCCGACTGGGAGATGATCGCCCCTCCGACCGCCGAATACGAATGGTTCCAGGTCCTTGACAACAAATGGCTCCTGATCAAGGAATACCTCAAGCGCAATTACCTGATGGTGATCGACACCATCCAGACCAACGGCTTTGCCGCCAGAAACACCCTGGTCTACTGTTTCCTGGCCGTCCTCGCCGCCCTGATCGTCAATCCCCTCTGCGCCTACGGGCTTTCCCGCTTCAAGATGGCTCCCGCTTACAAGATCCTGCTGTTCCTGATGCTCCCGATGGCCTTCCCCGCCATGGTGCTCGGCATTCCGCAGTTCCTCCTCATCAAAAAGCTGAACCTCCTGAACACCTTCGCCGCACTGATCCTCCCCGCCATGGCCAACGGTTACATGATCTTCCTTCTCAAAGGCTTCTTCGACAGCCTCCCCAAGGAACTCTTCGAATCCGCGGCCATCGACGGCGCCAGCGAGTGGACCGTCTTCTGGCACATCGCCATGGGACTTTCCACGCCTATCCTTTCCGTCCTCGCGCTGAACACCTTCACCGCGGCCTACGGAAACTTCATGATGGCGTTCCTTCTCTGTCAGGATCAATCCATGTGGACCATGATGGTGTATCTCTACCAGCTCCAGCAACGGGCCAGTCAGGCGGTCGGGTTTGCCGCCCTCATCATTGCGGCCATTCCCACACTGCTGGTTTTCATTTTCTGCCAGAACATCATCATCAAGGGAATTGTCGTACCTACGGAAAAATAACTCACCCGTCTGGAGAAGACTGCAAAAAGGAGGCGCGCACCATGAGAAAACACGTATATGGATACACCATGGTTGAAATCCTCATGGTGATCGTGATCGCCGCAATTCTTTTCGGAATCGGCATCCCCGCGTTTTCAACCCTGATCCGCGGGAATGCCATGACGGTTTCCATCCGTCAGCTCACCGCCAAGATTCAGGCCGCGCGCTCCTACGCCGTCACCAACCGCTGTTATGTCGCAATCGTATTCCCGACAGATGAGACGCAGACCGATGCAACGGACAATAGAATCAAAAGAAGTTTTCCCTATATGTCGTTTCGTCCATGTAAAGTAACAACGGACGGAACCAACTTGGACTTCGACTCTTGGATTGATGGAGAAGATTGGCATCGTTTCCCTGTCGGAATCATTATCGGCAAGGATGCCGCGGATTTCACCAATGGATATGGGGTCAAAGGGTGCGACATCAGGGATATTATCAATAAGCCTGTCACCTCCTCCAAGACAACGGATTTTTCCCGTGCCCTCATATTCAAGCCTGACGGACAATTGAAAACTTCTGCATCAGGGGATCCGGTCATCCGCCTCGCCAATGGACGTTACGTTCCGGATGTCACTCCCCCGGTCGTCTTTACGGAAAGAGAAAACGACAAGGTTGTCTACCACCCCGTCTCGGTCAGCCAGTACACCGGGAAAATGACTGTTCTTCCGGCAATAGCTCCATAAGGAAAACCGTTTTCCCGAAGAAAGGTTCTTCATGGAAAAGTTTTTCAACGGGTATAAGCTTACAGATGATCCGGCGGAGATGGACCCGGAGACGGTCTGCGCCCTGCTCCATGCTTCCTACTGGGCGGCGGAGCGTCCGCGCGAGGTCATCCTTCAATCCATGGAAAACTCGCTGTGCTTCGGGGTGTGGAAAGACGGCAGACAGGTTGCTTTCGCCCGGGTTGTCACCGATTCGGCGACCATGTTCTGGCTGGGGGACCTGATTGTCGACGAAGCGCACCGCGGACACGGTCTCGGCAAGGCGTTCGTCGAATTCATTCTCTCTTCGGAAAAGCTGCGCGGGCTGAACGGCATTCTCACCACTCGGGACGCCCATTCGTTATACGAGAAATTCGGATTCATCAAAATCGGCAGTCTGGCGATGGGCCGGAAGGCGATTCGCCCTTCCTGACCGGTATTCTCTGATCCCCGGGGCCGGAAACAACCCCGGGAAAAAGAAATTCATTCGATCTCTTCAAGCGCAATGTCTTTGAACATCACGTCCTTCTGAGTCGTGAGAAGAAAGACGGCGCAGGAGTCCGTGCCGGCGCGGAAACTGCCGTTGTTCAGACCGCCCCTCATTTCACCCGAAATTTCACCGGCGAATTCCGTCCAGACGCCCGCGGGCACGTTCCTGTAGGCCGCGGCCGTATAGTTGTGGGTATTCCCGGAGGCGTGCTGCCGGAGAGCCGTTCCCGCCGGGTAAACCTTCTTCAGAGGAGCCGCCAGCGTCACCACATTGCCTTCGACCGCTTTGACTGCAAGCACTTCCCGGTTCGGGAGATCGCCTGCGTCCTCTTTCGCATTGAGCGCGGCATAGTGCAGGGGAAGACTCTTCCAGCCCTGTCCGTTTTCAAGCGTGAGCGTCAGGTCTCCTTCCTTTGCGGGAGCCGCCAGTTTCGTGAAGGTGTTTGGGACCGGGTTGACTTCAAACGAAAGGATTTGAGCCCCTTTGACATCGCAGCAGATCAGGCCGAAGCAGAGCCAACCGTCTTCCTTGGCGGCGACTTTGAATTTGCCGGACAGACGGTAGGTTTTCGAAGGATCGACCTTCATCGGAGGGCCGGAAGCGCGCACTCCCTTTCCTTCGATGGTTTTCCCTTCCAGGGATTCGATCAGCTTGCCGCCGAACCATTTGTTCTCCTTGTAGAGATTCCGGATCACCCGGAAGGAACCGTCAAACGTCTTCATGGAGAATTTCTGATCCGGCGACTTCACCGTCGCGGGAACGGAAACCAGCTGATTGTCCCAGTTGCCGTTCGTCTTGATGTCGGTTTCGACCGTGACCAGAATATCGCTGCTCGCGTATTCGCCGACCGGGATGATCCAGCGGCGCACCAGATTGTCCGGTTTGAATTTAGCCAATTTCGGGTCGCCCTTGGCTTCCGGAACGGGGATGAGGGAGTCGAAGGAGGCGACTTCCTTTCCGTTCACGAGAACCCGGAGGATGGTGCCGTCGTGCCCGTGCCACGGATATTGAGTCTGGAGATTCCGGAAGAAGATGGAAAGGGCGTCTTCTTTGGAACTCACCTTGACCGGGAAATGCCTTGCGCCGCTGTTCTGGCGGAAGAATTCGACCGTGCGGAAGCGTTCTGCGACCGCGCCCGCGGAAGCAACCGGAGTTCCGTAGGGATGCGGAGCGGGAGCCTTGAACGCGGTCAGACGGAGCGGCAGGGTTCCTTCGATCTTTGCCGGGTCGGCCTTGCGGTCGTTCACATAGAAATCGGTGAAACCGGCGTCATGGGTGAGCGCAAAGGAGACCTTATCGGGACCTCCTGAGAGCGCCGCCAGTTCAAGAAGCACGCCGTCCGGCGTTTCCGTGTAATTTTTCGCAAAGATCTTGTCGGGAAGCGCGGCGATGCGGATGCGCGCCTCGGGCGGATTCTGATCCTTGCGGAAGAGGGCGTAATTCTTCTCGGGATCGAGCCCGAAAACGCTCTTGTCATTCTGGAGCGGCCAGGAAGGAAGCCGGAGTTCGGTTTCGACTTTGTTCGCCCCGAAAACGCGTCCGTAGAGGGCATTTCCCTTCGGATCGAGGAGACGCTGATACCCGTCCGAATCGACATAGGAATAGACGCCGTCCCTGCCGCGGTACAGGCACCGGACGTTCGCCGGGTAATCCCCGTCCGGGAAATACGGGAACAGGTCTTTTTCAATGAACACCTTGGAACGTTCCAGAAGATGTCTCTGGAAGGTCCAGTTTTTCGCCATGACTTCGGGAGAGGTCAAGGCGAAGACTCCGGTGAAACCGAGTCCGCCCGTGGCGTCCGAGACCGCGGCGCAGGTGTGGGCAAGCAGGGGACGGTCCGTCATGTTGCTGCTGACCCACTGGCGGTAACCGAAAAGATAGGTGTTGACCGGAAGCTGGCGGAAAATGCGGTACTGCTTGAAGCCGTCATAGCCCCAGTGCCCGGCGTAATTGAGGGCGAATTTCGTGGCGAAAGCGATTCCGGAAGGTCCGTATTCGGAAGACATCGGGACCTGCGGCTGGATCTCCTGGAGTTCGCGCATGGCCGCGATGGAGCCTTCCCCGGCGCTGAGTCCGTCCACG
>CAZORN010000014.1:0-32351 GCA_964581935.1 uncultured Victivallales bacterium | reverse complement strand
AGAGAAAGAATCCCCTCAAAATGGACCCGTGTGACGAAAAAATAATTTTCAGGAGGTTGTTCGCAAGATGACGGAGATGAAGAAACGCCCTGTCGGCAAACAGGATCGGAAGGAGAGACCGTTCGTGCCTTTTCGATGGAATGCATTCAATCTGGTCCAAGGGCAGGACCGATACCGGAGGGGATTTGGGGGAGGGCGTTTTTCTTTTCAATTTTCATTCGATGAAAAAAGAATCATATCGGTCGAAAGAGGCTGAAACAGGTTTGCTTTTCGGGAAATGAACGGTATATTATTCAAAGAGTTATGCAAGTTTGTCTGAGCTGTCTTCAGGCAGTTCGGCATTTTCAGCAATAATATGGAAAAGCCAGGTGAAAAATGGCAGGACAATTGGATGTTTTACTGATCAATCCGGGGGGTACCCGCAAGGCGATTTATCAGGACTTGAGCAAGGTTTTTTCCGCGGTCGACACCCCTTTCTGGGCAGCCCTCACCGCAGGTTATCTCAGGGGCAAATCCTTTTCCGTTGGAATTCTTGACGCGAATGCGGAAAATCTGGATCTGGATGAGACCGTGCGGAAGATCCGGGAGGCGGCGCCCCGCTTTGCCGCGGTGGTGTGCTACAGTCAGCAGGCGAATGTGTGCGCCCCCATCATGGTGGCGGTCAACACATTATGCAAGAAGATCAGGGAAGAGATACCTTCGCAGAAAATCGTTCTTTCCGGATGGCATCCTTCCGCTTTGCCGGAACGCTCCCTGGAAGAAAGCGGAGCGGATTGTGTGCTTTGCGGGGAAGGGTTTTACGGCTTTGAAAAACTGCTGTCGGGGACTCCGCTGGAAAAGGTGCCCGGCCTTTGCCGGAAAATGGCCGATGGAACAATCACGGTCAATCCGCGCTGCGGGAACATTCAGGATCTGACGGAAGAACTTCCGGATGTGGCGTGGGATCTGCTGCCCATGGACAAGTATCGCGCCTTCAGCTGGATGTGTCTGGCGGACTTTTCGGAACGAACGAAATTCGCATCGATCTTCACGAGTCTCGGATGTCCTTATAAATGCAAATTCTGCGCCATCCATGCCACGTATGGAGAGCATAAACTTCGGGAATGGTCCCCGGATTGGGTCCTGAAACAGCTGGATATCCTGGTGGGACGCTATGGAGTCCGGCACATCAATATTCACGATGAACTGTTTGTGTTCAACCCGCATCATTACCGTCCGATCGCGGAAGGGATCCTGAAACGCGGATACAAACTGAATATCAATGCATTTGCCCGAGTCAACGTGCTGGCGAAGGTCAGCGACGAGGATTTGACTCTTCTCAAAAAGGCCGGATTCAACTGGCTGAAGCTGGGCATAGAAACCGGCAGCAAGGAAATTCGGGCGAACGTCGGAAAAAACAACTATGAGCTGGACACGGTGAAGGACGTGGTGCGCCGCTGCAAGTCGTTCGGGATCGATTTCTGCGCGAACTTCATGTTCGGGCTTCCGGGCGATACGTATGACACGATGCAGTCCACGCTCAATCTGGCGCTGGAGCTTCTGCCGGCTTTCCCGAGTTTCTTCTGCACGATGGCGATTCCAGGCTCCGAGTTGTATGAAGAGGCGCTGAAGGCAGGGACCCGGCTGCCTGATACCTGGCTGGGGTATGCGTCGCAGGGATATGATTTTCTGCCGCTTCCCACGGAACATCTGACGGCGAAGCAGGTGCTGGAATTCCGGGATTACGCGTTCGACACTTACTTCAGGAATCCCCGTTTTCTGGATATGATCGAGCATAAATACGGGATGGAGGCGCGGGAACATCTTCAGCAGATGACCGCGATTCGTCTCAAGCGCAAACTTCTGGGAGATTGAAATACATGTTGGATGAAGTCAGCAGAAATATCCGAAGGGAATGTCTGAAGATCGCGCATGAAAGCGGCCACGGCCACCTGCCCACCTGCTTTTCCGTGATTGAGGTCATTCGGGCGGTTTACGAAGTCATGAATCATGATCCGCGCAATCCGCGCGATCCGGCCCGCGATATCTTCATCCTGAGCAAGGGACATGCGGCGCTTGCGATGTATACGGTGCTTTCCCATTTCGGATATTTTCCGATTCGGGATGTATATTCTTTCGGAGCCTTCCAGTCCACATTCGGCTGTCACGCCGACCGGAACAAAGTTCCCGGCGTCGAGCTTTCCACGGGTTCTCTGGGACACGGCATCAGCGTGGCGGTCGGGTTTGCTCTGGCGATGAAGATCAAAAGGGAAAACCGCCGCGTTTTCGTGCTGATCGGAGACGGCGAGAGCAACGAAGGGACGGTGTGGGAGGCGCTTCAGGTCGCCGAACATCTGAAACTGGACAATCTGACGGTCCTTCTCGATTGGAACCGTTCCCAGACAAGATGTCTTCCGATTACAGTTCCCGCGGAGAAGTTCCGGGCCATGGGGTGTCGTACGCTTGAGGTCGAAGGACACGACATGGCGGCTCTCCGCAAGGCTTTTTCGGAACGGATGGACGATGGGCGTCCGGTCGGGGTGGTCTGCCGGACAGGGAAGGGGCATGGGTGCGAAACCTTGCTGAAGGACATGTTCGCATGGCATCGGCGGAGTCCCAAGGCCGATGAACTCAAACAACTTCTCTCGGAGCTGGAAAATGCGTAACACTTTCAAAAATGTGATGCTGGAACTGGCCGAAAAAGATGATTCCATCGTCATGCTGATGGGAGACATCAGCGTTTACCTTTTCAAGGAATTCTACGAAAAATATCCGGACCGTTTTTTCAACGCCGGAATTTGCGAAAATACCGAAATCAGCATGGCGGCGGGACTGAGTCTGGAAGGGTTCCATCCGTTTATCCATACGATCGCACCGTTTGTGACGGAACGAAGCTATGAGCAGGTGAAGCTGGACCTCTGTTACAACGGAGCTTCCGGAAACATTGTCACTTGCGGCGGGTCTTTCGATTACGCCTGGGACGGCGCAACGCACCATTGTTATACGGATCTGGAACTGATGCGGATGCTGCCGCGGATGGAAGTCATGCAGCCCGGGAGCAAGCGTGAATTCCACGACTTGATCTGCGCCCGGTACAATTCCGGAAATCCGACCTACACAAGGATAGCCGGGGACGAGCATGGTTTCGATCTTCCAGTGGAATTCGGCAAAGGGCAGGTCCTGCGGTCCAGTCCCGCAGCGAAATGGACCGTCCTGACGGCGGGTCCTCTGTTGAAAAACGTGATGAAAGCGTCTGAAAATCTGGATGTCAATGTCCTGTATTTCCATACGATCAAACCCATTGATGCAAACCTGATCCGGCAGTTTTCCCATACGAAAATGCTGGTGGTGCATGATGCGTTCGGCCTGTATGAGGCTGTCGCGCCGGTGGCGGGAACTTCCGTGGAATACCACGGCATTCCCGATCGTTTCTGCGGTTTTTATGGAACACTGGATGAGATCAGGGGATTACTGGAGCTTGATCCTGAAGGAATCCGAAAAAGAATCCAACATTCATTGAAGGAATAAGAATGACGTTGCGAGTCCAGCCTTTTGATTTTGAAAGAATGTTTCATCTCGCACCCGCTTCTCTTCCGGGGTGGATCGTGAAAGAATTGGAAAAAACGGATTCGGCGTTTCACTTTGCCGATCCGGAAGAGCGGGCAGAATATTTCCAGTATTTTGAAGAAGTTATTTCTTCTCCGCGGATTCAGCGGTCCCGGGAGGAATCCCTGACGGCCTTTGAGCGTGGCTGGACAGAAAACTATGAAAAAATACTGAGGGACGGCATTTCGTTGGAAAACCTGAAACCGGGATATTTCCGTGGAAATAAATTCCTGCGTTACGCACGCTCTCTGATCGTTTCTGAAAACCACCAGCTGGAATTCGATCTCTTCAGGATAGCGAGAATGGTTCTGTTCGAAAAATACGAAAAGTATCTGAGAGAATCATGTTCCTTGTGGGAGCTGGGGTGCGGAAGCGGGGAGAATCTGCTGATGCTTTCCGAACAGTTTCCCGAAGCGGATATTCACGGTACGGATTGGACGTTTGCATCCGGAACCATTGCCAATTATCTTGGAAAGACCTTGAACCGGAAGATTTCCGGGGCGGTTTTTGATATGGGGAATATGTCAACGGCTCCGGAAATTCCCGAGGGAAGTGCCATCCTGACCATTCACGCTTTTGAACAGCTGGGGAAGGAATTCGGACAAATTCTGGATTTCATTCTGGCGTCGAAGCCGTCGATTGTGATTCAGTATGAACCGGTTCTGGACTTCTATGATCCGGGGCATGAGATGGATGAACCGGCCTTGCGCTATTGCCGGAAACGCCACTATCTGGAAGGGTATCTCGGTGCGCTGAAGGAATTGGAGGCAGCCGGCAAGATTAAGATATTGGATGCTTTCCGTCCGGAACTGGGCGGAGTATTGCACGAACAGTCGATTCTCGTATGGCAGCCGGAAAGCACGTGATCGCGGAAGAATAAAAGGGGAAAGCGATGAGCCGGATACAGGATATCTTGAAAAAAGTTTTTTTGGAACCGCACAAGATTCCCGCTTTTTGCCTGAAAAAAGTCAGAACGGTTATCCTTTGGGGCAGATCTTGTTTCTTGACATTGGCGGTGTTGTTTTTCAAGGGAAAAACGCCATTTCCCCGATTGATCGGCCGTATCCCTTCTTTGAAGAATATGGTTTTGACGATGGTTGACATCGGCTTTCGAGGAGGACTCTGCCTGGAATGGAGTCCGCTTCATGAAAAAGGGTTTCATCTTTTCAGCATCATTCCGTCGGAACATACTTTGAAAACGTTCAACAGAGGATACATCCGTCGCGATCGAGTCCGTTTCCGGTTGGAAAACTCGTTTTCTTCCGGCTTTCTGCTGTCCTTTGATGCCCCGTATTTCAAGGATTCCGTCTGGGACATGAACAATGCCAAGCGGTTTGAACGGAATGATGAAAATGTCGTGCAAATGGCAATGATATATTATAGTACGGATTCCATGACTTTGGAGTGGAGCTCCTCAATCCCTATAAAAATATTCATCCCGGCACGTCCCGGCACGTCTCTGAATTGGTGGAGTCGTTTTGTCCGCCGACCTTTTTCGGGAAAATCCTGTCATACAGCGTTTATCGGAAGATTGCTGAAAAAATTGCACTGGCCTTTGGGAGAAGGCTTTGCTCAGACCAGAATACTAAAGAGGAAATAACATCATGATTACTGTCGAAAAAACCGAACTTCCGGGAGTTTTGTTAATCAAGCCGTCCGTTTTTGAAGATTTCCGGGGGGAATATGTGGAAACCTACAATGAGGAACTGTATCGGGAAAAAGGAATCGATGTCAGTTTCATTCAGGATGATATTTCCGTTTCCTTCAGGCATGTGCTGCGGGGAATGCACGGAGACGGGAACACTTGGAAGCTGGTCAGTTGTATGCATGGCAATTTTTATCTGGCCGTGGTAAATTGCGACAAGGAGTCTCCGGATTTCGGGAAATGGCAGGGATTTTCCCTTTCCGACCGCAACCGCTGGCAGGTGCTGATTCCCCCGAAGCACGGCAACGGGCATGTGGTTCTTTCCGAGAAGGCGATTTTTCACTATAAGCAGAACACCTTATATGACGGGGCGAAAGGGCAGTTCACCTATGCGTGGAACGATTCCCGGTTCAACATCTGGTGGCCGATCAAAAACCCGATTCTTTCGCGGCGTGATGAATTTCTGGATACAAATCTGATTGGGAAATAATTCTCATGATTATCACAAGAACGCCATTTCGGATATCTTTTTTCGGCGGCGGAACCGATTTCCCCGCGTTTTACCGTGAGCATGGTGGAGCCGTATTGAGCACAACCATCAATAAATACTGTTACATCATGACGCGGGAGCTCCCTCCATTCTTTGACTACAAATACCGTATCCGCTACACGACGCGCGAAGAGACGAAGTCCATTGAGGACATTCGTCATCCCGTGGTGCGTGCCATCCTGGAGGAAATGAATTTGCCATGCGGCATCGAAATGGTGCACACAAGCGATATTCCTGCCATGTCCGGGATTGGTTCAAGTTCAGCGTTTACAGTCGGTTTTCTTCAAGGAATTCATGCGCTGGCCGGGAAAATGACCACCAAGCGTCAACTGGCGAACGGTGCGATTGACATCGAGCAAAACCAGCTGCATGAGAATGTGGGTTCGCAAGATCAGATCGCCGTTGCGTTCGGTGGATTGAACCATATTGAATTCCGGAAAGATGGTTCTTACTTCGTCAATCCGATTACAATTCCTTTTGAACGGCTCAGGCAATTGGAAAAATCCTGCATGCTTTTTTTTACGGGGTTTACACGTTATTCCAGTCAGATACAATCGGAACAGATCAAGAATATTCATCATAATACCGATGCTCTTATTGAGATGACTCATCTTGTGGAAGAAGCCGTAACGCTTCTTAATTCAAACAGGCAAATCAGTGAGTTCGGCAATTTGCTGGATTATGCATGGAGATTGAAACGATCACTGTCCCGCATGGTTTCCAATGAAATGATTGATGACTGTTACGAAACAGCAAAAAAAGCCGGAGCTCTGGGGGGGAAAATTCTTGGTGCAGGCGGTGGTGGTTTCTTGCTGGTTTTCGCGGAACCAGAAAGACAGCAAGCAGTGAGAGAGGCTCTTGAAAAGTTATTACTGGTGCCGTTTCGCTTTGAAAATGTCGGTACCCAGATTACCATGTACTCCACCATAGATTACTCAAACAACTGAGAGAAACGGGATGCCTCCGATATTATCAATTTGTCTTTCCGGGCGCAACGACAACTATGGGTATGATTTTAAACGGCGCTTCATTCGGGCGATGGATTTTCTTGCCTGGAGCGCGGACCGGGCCGGTGTTCCGGATAAAATCGAGGTTGTATTCACCGACTGGGACAGCGAGGTCCCGTTAAGTAAGGATATTGCGCTGACGGAAAAAGCCGCTGCGATGGTGCGCTTCATTGAAGTGCCTCCTGAAATTGCAAAACAAATGAACCACGATACAGATGTGCCGCCATGTTTGCCCGGATTCCTCTCCGGGAGTGGGGCGCCGCCTGGAAAATCATAAGAGGGAGTGCGGAATCATGAATTCAGCATCTGCGATCATTCTTGCGGGAGGATTCGGGACGCGCCTCCGTTCCGTTGTGGCGGACCGGCAGAAGACGGTCGCGGATGTCTGCGGGAAACCTTTTCTCTGTTTCCTTCTCGATCAGGTCGGAAAGGCTCACATCCGGGAACGAATTCTCGCCTGCGGGTATCAGGCGGATACCGTGCGGGCCGCGTTGAAGGATTATCCGGATCTGAAATATTCCGTGGAGCAGAAACCTCTCGGAACGGGCGGCGCGCTTCGGCTGGCGCTGAAGGAGACGGACGCGGAATGGATTTTGTCCATGAACGGGGATTCTTTTCTGGCGGTGGATCTCTGCGATTTTTTTGAGGCGTTTGAGAAATCGGGCAGAGAGGCGGGAATGATTCTGACTCATGTCGGGGATGTTTCCCGTTACGGGAGCGTGGTTCTGGAAAATGGGACCGTCAAGAGTTTCCTTGAAAAAGGAGCCGTTCACGGAGCGGGACTGGTCAATGCCGGAATTTATATTTTTCACAGAAAAATCCTTACATCGATTCCGGAAGATACCGCTTTTTCTCTGGAACGGGAATTGTTTCCGGTGTTGTCCTCGGAGGCGAAATTGTTCGGATATGTCTGCGACGGGGCTTTCATAGACATCGGGACCCCTGAATCGTATGTGTTGGCACAGACTTTTCTGAAAGGACGCTGATCCATGAGCGGGATTGTTTTATCCATGCCGTTCGATCCGTCGGATTTTTCCGGGGAAAGAATTCCCGGGCGGAAGGGCTTGGAAATTCCGGGAAAATTGAGGGAATCCGATCTGCGTCCTTTGAAAGGCAATATTTTTTCAGGGATTCATTTTATGGAAAAAAGGATTAAGCTCTGGTATATGATGGGAAGGCTCGGGGTTGCCCGATGGATTCCCGTAATGAGACAACTTTGGAAAAAATATGGCAGATGAGGTGACTTTATGAAGGAACGTGCGTTGATTACGGGAATCACCGGGATGGTGGGAAGCCATCTGGCGGATTTTCTTCTGAAAAACACGGATTGGGATATCTATGGGATGTGCCGCTGGCGGAGTCCGCTGGACAATGTGGAACATCTGTTGGATCGCGTCAACCGCAAGGACCGCGTTTTTTTCATCGACGGCGATCTTTGCGATTCGGTTTCGCTGCTTCACGCCGTGGAGAAGGCAAAACCGGACTATGTTTTCCATCTGGCGGCGCAAAGCTATCCCCTGACCAGTTTCACGAGTCCGATTCAGACGCTGGACACCAATATTCTGGGAACGGCCCGGCTTCTGGAAGCGCTCCGTCAGGTCATGGGAACGGCTCCGCTGATTCATGTCTGCGCCTCGAGCGAGGTATTCGGACGCGTTCCCCGTGAAAAACTTCCGATCAACGAGGAATGCTCGTTCCATCCGGCGAGTCCGTATGCGATCAGCAAAGTGGGGACCGATCTGGTCGGGCGTTATCATGCGGAGGCCTACGGGCAGAAGGTGATGAGCACCCGGATGTTCACCCATACGGGACCGCGCCGCGGGGATGTCTTCGCGGAGTCGACCTTCGCCAAGCAGATTGCCATGATCGAGGCGGGAATGATCGAGCCGGTGGTCAAGACCGGAAATCTGGACTCTCTCCGGACCTGGAGCGACGTCCGGGATGCGGTCCGGGCCTACTACATGCTGCTGACGGTCAACCCCGTTCCGGGCGGATATTACAACATCGGAGGGAACTTCAGCTGTACCGTCGGAGACATGCTGAAGCATCTGCTTTCCATTTCCACCAGAAAGGACGACATCCGGGTGGAAACCGATCCGGTCCGGCTCCGTCCGATCGACGCCGATCTCCAGGTCCCCGATATTTCGAAGTTTTCGACACATACCGGATGGAAACCGCAAATCCCGTTTGAACAGACCATGTCCGACCTGCTCAATTACTGGCGCGGACGTGTCCAATCCGGCAGGAGACTTCTGACGCGATGAAGCCCTTTCGTAAAGCCGTTCCGCCGGATCCTCTCAAAAAGCCTCCGGTCTTGTGTCCCGGGCTCCATCCGGTTTCCGAGGCGCACCGGAATCCGTATTTCAAGGTCATGGATCGCGGAACCTATTTCACACTTGAATACGATGTCCCTCAGGTGGTGGTTCTGCCGGTTGTGGAAAGGGATTCCGTGATTCTGGTGCGGGTGTGGCGTCCGGTGATTGACGACTATCCGCTCGAGTTGCCTGCCGGGGGTGCGGCAGAGGGGGAAACGCCTCTGAATGCGGTTTTGCGCGAATTCGGGGAAGAAACAGGAATCCGGATTCAGGATGTTTCCCGTTTTCGTCCCATTCTTCCTCTTTCGGAGTCGCCGGGGCGGATGCCGGAGCTTCTTTCCATTTTCAGAATCGACCTGACCGAAGAGGAGTGGCTTAGTCGCGGTCCGACGGATACGGAAATTCTTTCGGTTCACCGCATGGATCGCGGGCATATCCGGGAGGCGATTCTTTCCGGAGAAATTTATTTGTCGTCCCCATTGGCCATCCTGGCCCGTTTTCTTCTTGAATAGAGGAAACGGTTCGGAAAATCTGTTTTTCGGGCATAAATTCCGCGCAGACTTGCAATATTGCCCGGGAGGATGTATTTTAAAGTCCTGTGCAATTTCAAAATTCATGTTAGACTAACCCAAGAAAACCGTTGTAACTGCTGTGCTGAAACAAACTCAGAAAAACCAGACCCGCGTATTCCGCCTCCGCCTCCGGGCCAGACTCCGCCTGCTGAAAAAATCCATTTTCGGCTCTGCCGCGCCCGTCTCCACTTCCGAAAGCGATCCGAAACGCAAATCCGCGACGTCCGCCTCCAGGCGGCCCGCCCGACAGAATCCCCGCAATGCGAAGGCCGAAGAAGTTCCGTTCCGGAGCCGGAAACAGGAACCCCGTCCCGCGAAGGCGGAACGTCCCCAGCCTCCGAAGCGTCAGGAAATCCGCCCGAAAAAAGTCCGGGCGGCCGTTCCGCCGATGCCGGAAATCGTGCCTCCCCCGGAAGAAGAAGGAAAAACCCGCTTCACCGATCTGGCGCTTGCCAAAGAGGTGCAGGCAGGTCTTCAGGCGCTTTCTTTCCATTACTGCACTCCGATTCAGGCCCAGTGCCTTCCCGCCGCGCTCGAAGGGCGCGACCTGACCGGCAAGGCCCAGACCGGCACCGGCAAGACCGCCGCGTTCCTGGCGTCTTCCATGACGCGTCTGCTTCTCAATCCGATCGATCCGGCGCGGCGGAAGAACGGCGCCTGCCGGATGCTGGTGCTTTCCCCCACGCGCGAACTGGCCATTCAGATTCATAACGACGCGCTTGCCGTGGGCAAGTTCACCGGATTGAACAATCTGGTGATTTTCGGCGGAATGGACCATCAGGGGCAGCGCAATTCGCTGGCCGAACCCGTGGACATCCTTGTCGGCACGCCGGGGCGCATCATCGACTACTCGCGAAGCGGACACCTCGATCTTTCCGCGGTGGAAATTCTGGTGATCGACGAAGCGGACCGGATGCTGGACATGGGATTCATCCCGGATGTCCGCCGGATCGTATCCAAACTGCCTCCCGCGGGCAAGCGCCAGACCATGCTTTTCAGCGCCACGCTCGAGCCGGAAGTCTTGAATCTGGTGGACCGCTGGCTGGTGAATCCGACGACATTCGAGGCGGAAAAAGAGCACGTGGTGACCGAGCTGATCGACCAGCAGTTCTATGCGGTGATGCGCGACCAGAAGCTGGCGTTTCTCCTGTGGCTCATCCGCAACGAGCCCTTCGAGCGCATGATCATTTTCGGGAACTGGAAGGAGCGCAACTCCGATCTGGTGGACCGTCTGTATGAATATGGAATCCAGGCGGAACTGCTGTCCGGGGATATTCCGCAGGCCAAGCGCATCAGCATTCTGGAACGCTTCAAGACCGGCGACGTCCGGGTGGTGGTTGCCACCGACGTGGCGGCGCGCGGAATTCACATTGCCGGGATTACTCATGTCGTCAATTACGACCTTCCGGATCACGCCGAGGACTATGTGCACCGGATCGGAAGGACGGGGCGTGCCGGCGCGGCCGGGAAATCCATCAGTTTCGTGTGCGAATACGGGGCGTATGCCATGCCGCAGATCGAGGAATATGCCCATATCAAGATCAAGACCGCGCAGCCGGAGGACGAAATGCTCGTTCTGCCGGAAAAGGTCAATCCGGCCCGGAAGCGTGCGCCCAGAAGCGGTTCCTCCTTCGGGCGGGGGGACAAGTCGCGGCCCCGGCGTTCCGGCGGGTTTTCTTCCAGATCGCGGTCCCGATAAAGGGGGCGTCATGAGCGTATCCGCGTTTCATCCGGAGATTACTTTGGTGCTGGACCGCCTGAGAAGCGCGTTCAATACCGGGAACATTTTCCGGCTGGCCGACGCGGTCGGCGCGCGCGAGATCGTCTGTTGCGGGTATACGCCCGCGCCTCCGCATCCGAAGCTGGCGAAGACCGCGATGGGGGCGGACGGGATGGTCAAATGCCGCACGTTCGAGCGGACGATCGACGCGGTCCGGGCGCTTCGTTCGGAAGGGTGTTCGGTCGTGGCGGTGGAAGTGGATCCCCGCGCGAAATGGGTCTGGGACCACGAGTTCCGGTTTCCTCTGGCGCTGGTTCTGGGAAATGAGGCTCTGGGAGTGGACCCGGAAGTCCTTGCCGAATGCGATGCGATTGTTTCGCTTCCCATGGCGGGTTCCAAGACCTCGGTCAATGTGGGAAATTGCGCTGCTGCGGTCCTTTATTCGATTATCGGCAAATATCAATATGGGAGTCGCTCATCATGAAAATTGCCCTCTACGGAAAAAAATCCGATGCCGTCGAGAAAATCCTGCTGGAGAAAGGCGTCGAGATTGTGCCGTTTGAAAGCAACGGGTTCGATCTTCTGATTTCTTATGGCGGAGACGGCGCGATGCTGGGTTCCGAGCTGGCGTGTCCGGGACGGCTCAAGATGCCGATCCGCGATCGTGAGACGGCGCCGCACTGTCCGAAGCATTCCCTGGACTGGCAGATCGACGCGCTTCTGGGAGGTCGTCTCCAGGAAACGTCCCTGATGAAGCTGGTCGGGACGGTGGGAGGGATCGAGCACTATGCGATCAATGATATTTTCATACACAACACAAACAACGTGAGTGCGTTGCGCTATCAGGTCAAGATCGACGACGATATTTATGCGCGGGAAGTGGTCGGCGACGGAGTCGGTGTGTCCACGGTTCACGGGAGCACGGCTTATTACCGCAGCATCACGCACGGAAGTTTCCGGGTCGGGATCGGGATCGCGTTCAGCAACAGCACGGAACTGCTCAATCATCTTGTGCTTCAGGAGGATTCGGTGATCAAGGTCCGGATTCTGCGGGGTCCTTCCGAACTGGTATTCGACAATTCGCCCGACATCACCCCCCTCCGGGAAGGGGATGTCGTCACCATACGAAAATCCGATAAGACGGCGCGGATTCTGGGACTGGACGTGTTCATGTGCCCGGAATGCCGGAGAATCCGCCGCGAGCATCGGGCCATCGGTCTTGGAGATGTTCCTTTATGAAACTTCTGATTAACGCCGGGCCCACCCGGGAAAGTCTGGATCCGGTGCGGTTCCTCAGCAACCGTTCGACCGGGAAAATGGGATACGCCCTCGCCGCGGCGGCGGTCGAGGCGGGGCATGAAGTGACCCTCGTTTCGGGGCCGGTGGCGCTGGTGCCTCCGCCGGGGCTTGTTTGCTTTGTCCGGATCGAAACCGCGGCGGAAATGGCGGACGCGATGAAAAAAGCGTTCCCCGAGGCGGATGTGACCATTCTTTGCGCGGCGGTGGCGGACTACCGCCCGAAGTATTATTCCGTTTCCAAGCTCAAGAAGCAGGAAGGCGGCATGATTGTGGAATTCGAGCGGACCGAGGACATTGCGCTTTCTCTCGGAAAGCTGAAGCGTCCGGACCAGATTCTGGCGGGGTTCGCGGCGGAAACGGACGACATCGAACAGAACGCGCTGATCAAGCTCAAGACGAAGAATTTCGACTGGATCGCGGCCAACCGGGTCGGCGTGCCGGACAGCGGGTTCGCCTCCGACACCAACCGGCTCAAACTTTATTCCTCGGTCGGGGATGTCATTGACCTCGGGATCGGCAAGAAAACCGAGCTGGCCCGGACGGTCATCCGTATTTTCTCGGTGAATCCCGGCGGGAAAAAATAAAAGAGGGCTTTCGTCATGGCGGGTGCGGACAAAAAACCAATGACCTGGAAAATGATCGTTTTTCCGAGCGCGGACGACCTTTCGGGGCGAATCGCATGGCTTGACTTCCTGAAAGGAGTGGCCATGATCGCCGTGGTGATCGACCATCTCTATTACAGTCTGGATAAACGGATGGTGGCTTCGGACGTTCACCCGCTGACTTTTTTCAGCGTGACCATGTTCATTTTTCTGGCGGGCATCACGGCGGCGCTGTCGTATGACCGTCATGGAGACGCGGGAATCAAGGGGGCTTTCCGCCGGATGCCGCATATCGTGGTTCCGTACGTTGTCGCCACGGCGGTTTATCACTTTTTCCAGCAGGAGGGCGGATTCAACCTGACGGAATATCTCCGCAGTCTGGTGTTTTTTTCAGCAGCGATGCCTTTTTACTTCATCTTTTTCTTTCTGCAGCTGATGCTGGTTTCTCCGCTGCTGTATTGGGCTTTCTGTGTGCGCCACCGGGATGATTGGATTGTGATTCCGGTCGCATTTCTTGCGGTTTCGGGGATCGGGTTCTGGTGCAATTTCTGCACGGAGATGCTTCCGCTGCACGGAGGGGGCAAGTGTCTTTTCGGAGGCTTTTTCCTGATCGTGTTCGCTCTGGGGTTTCTCTTCTACCGGTTCCGCGTGATATTGGAAAGCCTTCCGGGGATTCTGTTTCTGGCGGGTGTGTTCACTCCTCTGTATATTTTGTTCAACCGGTTCTGGCGTCCCAGCTTCATGGGGGTCTATGAGCTGGGGATGTCGGCGAATCCTCCGGGACTGTATATTTTCCTGTATACGTTCATGATTTTCTGGGGAATTCTGCTGGCGTTCAAACTGATTGACTTTACACGGCTCTGGAAGTACAGCCGTCCGGTTTCCGTGGTGTTCGACATCCTGATATGGCCGATCCGGTTCTGCGGGAAGCATTCCCTGATCATTTTCCTGTATCACATGCTGGCGATCGGAATCCTGCTGGTCCTGCTGCAGATCATTCCAGTCGAGAGCCTCGCCGAGAGAATTCTGTTCAGCATATTCGCGCTGATCTTTGCGACGGCGTTTCCGCTGCTTTTCGTGCTGGCGGGGTATCTGTGGAAAAAATGCGTCCGATTCCTTTCCGCCGGACATGAAGAGGCTTGAGCCTTCAGAAGTAGGGATTGGATTTCTTTTCCGCTCCGATCGTGCTGGAATATCCGTGTCCGGGATAGATCCGCAGGGAATCGTCCAGCGGCATCAGTTTTTCATGAATGGAGTTCATGAGCCGTTCCGTGTCGCCGCCCGGGAGATCGGTCCGTCCGACCGAGCCGCGGAAAAGGGTGTCGCCGGTGAACAGCGCGTTGTATCCGGGGAAAAGGAAACAGACGCATCCGGGAGTGTGTCCGGGCGTTTCGATGACTTTGAAATCCTCCTGAACGGGCCAGACGGCGGAAGCCGGAGGGAGATCCCGGGCCGGCGGAATATATGGCAGGATATGGTTTTCAGGGCTGGAATACAGGGGCAAGTCGCCGGGGTGGACGAACACCTTTGATATTTTCAGTTTCCTGCAGAGTTCCCCGATTGCACCGATATGGTCGATATGGCCGTGGGTAAGCAGGATGACCGCCTCTTTGTATGTGAAGCGCGCGGCGGCATCGACAATGTCGGCGGCATCGTCGCCGGGATCGATGATGTAAAGGGTTCCGGTGGCGGGACCCCGGACAAGATAGCAGTTGACTTCGAGCGGCCCCACGACCACGGGGATGATTTGTTTTTCACACATGATTCAGTTCTGACTTTGCTTCCGTTTGAATTCCAGATATTTCTTGAGTCCGTCGAAACCGTCCCGCTCGGCGATGCGGCGGATTTTTCTGAATCCTTCTCCGTAAACGGGATCGGTATTGGTTTCGATGCGGCGGTTGAGGGAGGTCCTTTTGTGGAAATTGTTGTATCTCCATGCGATATATTCGGCGAACCCTTCCTTCACGAGGGGGTCGCGGATGCCGGGATAGTGTGCGGTCATCCAGTCGTGGGCGAGTTCATGGACGATCACATATTCGAGGTTGTTTTTCGGGAGATAGTCGAGCACATAGATCCAGACGTTTTCCCCGGTCTTGTAGAGATTCTCGCCGGTTTTCCGTCCGAGGTAGTCGCGGGTCGTGACCTTTTCCACTTCGGCCTCGTATTTGAAGAGGCCCTGTTCGTTGATGAAATTGGAGCGAGCGCCGGAAAGTTTGTGGAGGTGTTCCGGAGACGTCATGGAAAACTGAATCGAATGATTGGTCCCGATTCCGAAGGAGAAGCGCAGTTCGTTCCGGACTTCGTTGAAGAGGGTCTGTGCGCGGGCGGGATCGGTGACGGCTGTCCGGGCGCAGTTCGGGCAGATGACCCTTCCGCCGGGGAGCTTTTCTCCGTCGGTCGGAATCTGGCAGACGAAGCAGCGGGGCTTTTTCATGCATTCGGGACAGGCGAAAAAGGAATGGTCCAGCGCGTAGATCCCGCCGTTGGCGGACCGTTTTCCGCAGACGGTGCATTCCGGCAGGGACAGGGTATAGCAATCCTTGGAACAGTAGTTTTTGCCCTGGGAGACGATATACTCCCGGTCTTTGGAGATGACTTTTTTGCAGGTGGCGCATTTAAGAGGTTCGCCCGCAAGCAGATTCACGGCAAAAAAACATGCTGTCCCCAGAAGGACCAGGAAGAGGTTGAAAAAAAATCGGGATTTTCTTCGGTTCATTCGGGGAACTCCGTATTGAATTAATGGAGAAACAGGTATAATGTAAAGCACCTCATGGCGGAAAACAAGGGAATTTCTGTTCTGGAGGTCTGTTTTTTGGAAAAATCTGGTACACGGTATGTCAAAAACAATTACGGGAATCTTTGAGATCAGCAACGAACGTGGTTTTCATGCGCGTCCGGCCTCGCTGTTTGTTCAGCAGGCCAGCGGATTCAATGCGAAAATTACCGTTAAGAACGAAGCGACCGGCGATCATGCCGACGGAAAAAGCCTGATGTCCCTGCTGATGCTTGCCGCTTCCCGCGGAACGAAACTGACGATTGTGGCCGAGGGAGCCGACGCCGAGCAGGCGCTCCGGACTCTCGGCGAGATGATTGCGAAGGGGTTCGATGAAGAATAACCTCCCAAATGATGCGAAGCGCGGGAAAGCAAACAAGCGTGAGATCATGTTCCACGGGATTCCCGCTTCCCCCGGAATCGCCTATGGAACCATCAAACTTGTCCACGATGTTTCCGCGACCATGCTGGATTCCAAGGAATACAGGAATATCACCCCGGAACAGGTGGAGGAGGAGATCCAGCGCTTCAAAATCGCCATCGAAGAAACCCGCGTGGAAATCAAGGAACTCCGCAACCGCGTTCAGGCTTCGCTGGAAAATCATGAAGCCAATATTTTCGACGCCCATTTTCTGATCGTGGATGATCGCATGCTGATGAATGAAGTCTGTACGCTGATCACCAAGAAGCAGCTTCCCGCGGAGACCGCGTTCTCCCAGACCATGCAGAAATACATCGCCGCCATATCCGCGGTCGCCGATCCCTATCTCCGGGAAAGGGCCTCGGACGTCAAGGACGTCGCCGCCCGGATCGTTTCCCACCTTCAGGGGCTGGGCAAGTTCAAGCTGGACCATCTGCCGGGACCGTGCATCATCGTCGCCAAGGACCTGACCCCTTCGGATACCGCTCTTCTGGACCGCGCCAACGTTCTCGCCTTTGCCATCGAGTCCGGAAGCAAAACCTCCCACAGCGCGATTCTCGCGCGATCCATGAAGATTCCGGCCGTTGTCGGAATGAACCGTTTCGTGGAGTGTCTCGAGGACGGCGATTCCATGATCATCGACGGCTTCCTCGGCATCGCCATCCTGAATCCGACCCCGGACACGGTCGAGCTCTACAAGCAGAAGGAGAAAGGCAAGGCGAAACTCTACTCCGACCTCCTGCGGGAAACCCAGCTCCAGTCCGAAACCACCGACGGCTACCGCATCCAGCTGGCCGCCAACGTGGAAAGTGCCGACAATATCGCCGATGTCAAGAAATACGGCGCCGCCGGCATCGGTCTTTTCCGCACGGAATATCTCTTCATGAACACCGAAATCCTTCCGGGCGAAGAGGCCCAGTTCGAAGTCTATAAGAAAGTCGCGGAAGCCACCGAAGGCCAGCCGGTCATCATCCGCACGCTGGATCTCGGCGGCGACAAGCTTTCCTCCGCCCTCGGCGCCTACCATGAACAGAACCCCTTCCTCGGGCTCCGCGCCATCCGCCTCTGCCTCGCCAATCCTTCCATCTTCAAGACCCAGATGCGCGCCATCCTCCGGGCCGGCGCCTTCGGCAACCTCCAGATGATGTTCCCGATGGTAGCCTGCATGGACGAGCTCAACCAGGCCTTCGAACTTCTGGACGAGGTCAAGGCCGACCTGAAGAATTCCAACACCAAATTCAACGGAAAAATGAAGGTGGGGATCATGATTGAAATCCCCTCCGCCGCGCTGATCGCCGACAAACTTGCACAAAAGGCCGACTTCTTCAGCATCGGAACCAACGATCTGGTCCAGTATACGCTTGCGGTCGACCGCAACAACGAACGGGTCGCCGGTCTTTACCAGCCGACCCATCCGGCAGTGCTCGAACTGATCGCCAGAACCGCTCAGGCGGCCTCTGAAAATTCCATCTGGACCGGAGTCTGCGGCGAAATGGCCGGAGATCCCCGGTATACGCCGATCCTGATCGGTCTCGGTATCCGCGAACTCAGCATGTCTCCGCTTTCCATCGGACATATCCGGCGGCTGATCCGCAGGATTTCCATGCACGATGCCGAGGAGATCGCCGAGAAGGCGCTTGCCGCGGACACCGCCGAGGAGGCACTCCGTTATTCCACTGATTTCATGGAAAAGAAAATGCCTGAAATTCTCTCTTCCATGCGGGGAGGCTGAACTCATTTCCGCTTTCCGGACGATTCCCGATCCGAATGCCCCGCGCGGGTTATTTTTTAAAACAAGGTTACGCCAATGCTGCAAGATATCATCATCAAAGGCGCGGAAGAGCACAACCTCAAAAACATTGATGTGCGCATCCCGCGGAATTCCCTGACGGTCGTTACCGGACTGAGCGGTTCCGGCAAGTCCTCCCTTGCGTTCGACACCCTTTACGCGGAGGGACAGCGCCGCTATGTGGAGAGCCTTTCCGCGTATGCCCGACAGTTCCTCGACCGGATGCAGAAACCGAAAGTCGCTCATATCGAAGGACTTTCGCCCGCCATCGCCATCGAACAGCGTTCCTCGGGCTCGAATCCCCGCTCTACCGTGGCGACCGTCACCGAAATCTACGACTACCTCCGCCTTCTCTACGCCCATGTCGGCATCCCGCACTGTCCGAAGTGCGGACGCGTCCTTGCCGCCCAGTCCGCCCAGGCCATCTGCGAAAAGCTCCAGAAGATTCCTTCGGGCCTCCAGATGATGATCCTGACTCCCTACATCTCCGGAAAGAAGGGGGAACACCGCGACATCCTTGAAAAAATCCGGCGCGACGGTTTCGTCCGGGCCCGGATCGACGGCGTCATCGTCCCCCTCGACGGCGAACCCAAGCCCCTTGCCAAGACTCTCCGCCACAGCATCGAGGCGGTCGTGGACCGCCTCATCACCGGCAAGCTCGAACCTTCCCGGCTCAACGATTCCGTCGAGTCGGCCCTCCGGATCGGCGCCGGAAACATGATCGTCCTCCTGGAGAACAAGGAGGCTTCCTCCCCGGAAAAGAAATGGACCGAGGAGCGGATCAGCGAACATCTTTCCTGTCCGGATTGCGAGATCAGCTTTTCGAAGCCCGAGCCGCGCAACTTCTCCTTCAACAGTCCCTACGGCGCGTGTCCCGTCTGCAACGGGCTCGGCACCCTGATGACCATGGACCCCGGCGCGGTGATTCCGGACGACACCCTTTCCATCCGCAACGGAGCGATCCCCGGATGGCGCCGCGGTCCCCGCCGTCTCATCATCTACTACAACCATCTTCTGCGCTGCGTCGCCGAGCATTTCGGAATGCCGGACATGCTGACCGTTCCCTTCCGCGAACTTCCCGAGAACGTCCGTCACACCCTGCTTTTCGGGAGCGGCGAAGAGAAGATCGACTTCAGCTTCCGCATCGGGCGGAAGACCTACAAATCCATCGGCCCGTTCGAGGGGATTCTCGCAAATCTCCAGCGCCGCCAGTCGGAATCCGAAAGCGAGTCCGTCCGCGAGCGCCTGAAAGCATACATGACCCGGAAACCCTGTCCGGAATGCGCCGGGAAGCGGTTGAAGCCCGAAAGTCTCGCGGTGACGGTCGGCGGACTTTCCATTCATGACTTCAATCAGTTGTCCGTCGAAAAAGCGCACGAATTCGTGACCTCGCTCCGGCTCGAAGAGGAAAAAGCGCGGATCGCCAAGGAAATCCTGCATGAAATCGGGTCCCGCCTGCGCTTCCTTTCGGACGTCGGGCTTTCCTACCTCACGCTGGCCCGCGAGAGCGGAACCCTGTCCGGCGGCGAAGCCCAGCGGATCCGCCTCGCGACTCAGCTCGGATGCGGGCTGGTCGGCGTCCTCTACATTCTCGACGAACCCAGCATCGGCCTCCATCAGCGCGACAACGACCGTCTTCTGAACACCCTCAAAAAACTGCGCGACATCGGCAACACCGTGGTGGTCGTGGAGCATGACATGGACACTATTTTCGCGGCGGATTACGTGCTCGACCTCGGGCCCGCCGCGGGCGTCCACGGCGGACGTCTCGTGGCCGCCGGAACTCCTCCGGAAATCATGAAGTCGCCGGAGTCCCTGACCGGCAAATACATGTCCGGCAAACTCCGCATCGAAATCCCCGAAGAGCGCAAACCCGGAAACGGCAAATTCATCGAAATTCTCGGCGCCCAGCACCACAACCTGAAAAACGTCGATGTCAAAATTCCTCTCGGCACCTTCTGCTGCGTGACCGGCGTTTCCGGCTCCGGCAAAAGCAGCCTTGTCAACGGCATCCTCCGCGCCGAACTCGCCCGCCAGTTCGGGTTCTCCGAGGATTCCGAACCCGGCAAGTTCAAGCAGATCAAAGGGTTGGAATATATCGGAAAAGCGATCGTGATCGACCAGAGTCCCATCGGGCGGACACCCCGCTCCAATCCGGCCACCTATACCGAGCTCTTCGGAACGGTCCGCAATCTCTTCGCCTCGCTGCCGGACTCCAAGATCCGCGGATTCGGACCCGGGCGCTTCAGTTTCAACATGAAGGGCGGCCGCTGCGAGGAGTGTCAGGGCGACGGCATCAAGAAAATCGAGATGCAGTTCCTCCCGGACGTCTATGTGACCTGTTCCGCGTGCCAGGGCAAGCGTTTCAACAAGGAAACCCTTTCGGTCTACTACAAGCGCAAGAACATCGCCGAGGTGCTGGAAATGACCGTGGACGAGGCGGTCGACTTCTTCGAGGCGGTTCCGGCCCTCCACCGCAAGCTCAAGACCCTGCAGGAGGTCGGACTCGGCTACATCGAGCTCGGACAGCCCGCCACCACTCTTTCCGGAGGTGAGGCCCAGCGGGTCAAGCTGGCCACGGAACTGGCGCGCATTCCCCGCGGACACACTCTCTACATTCTCGACGAACCGACCACCGGGCTCCATCTCGCCGACATCCGCCAGCTCCTCGAAGTCCTGGAACGGCTCCGCGACAAAGGGAACACCATCCTTGTCATCGAGCACAACCTCGACGTCATCAAGGTGGCGGACCATGTCATCGACCTCGGCCCGGACGGCGGCGACGGCGGAGGCCGGATCATCGCCGAAGGCACTCCCGAGGAAGTGGCCGCGACCCCCGGCTCCTTCACCGGGCAGTATCTCTCCCGGCTCCTGAAGTAATCCCCATTTGCATTCTTAGGGACAGTAAAAGTCATATTGAGATCGACGCTATTCTTGCATTGCGACGTTTCAGGTAGGTTCGGCAGTCCTCTGCAAAACTGAAGAGAAAAATTCAGTTCGCGACGGAGTCACGAACCTACCTCGGGCGGCGCCCGATCGAGCATCGGCATAACTCCGGCCTGCGCTTCTTTTCTGACAGGACGTCCGGAATTCTATTTTTCATGCCGCGCTATTCCGTCTTTATTCCATATTTCAAGGCGGAAAACGCTTCGGAAAACGTTTCTTTCCTCAGTCTGACATGATATTTTCTTCATATAAAAATCGGCATTATTCATAAGAACAACAATTGCAAATCTTCCTGATCCGGATTATCTTTTTTTCAAGAGGAATCCAGTCCGTTATTCAAACATCTGATTCAGGAGGTGTGCAAATGTACCCGAAAGTAGGAATCCGCCCCACGATCGACGGCCGCCGCAACGGCATTCGCGAGTCTTTGGAAAAACAGACGATGGACATGGCGAAAGCCGCCGCCGATCTGATCTCGAAAAATCTCCGCTATTCCGACGGCACGCCCGTCCAGTGCGTCATTGCCGACACCACCATCGGAGGCGTTGCCGAAGCCGCCGCGTGTGCCGACAAGTTCCGCCTTGAAAATGTTTGCGTTTCCCTCACCGTGACCCCTTGCTGGTGCTACGGCTCCGAAACCATGGACATGGATCCCCAGACCCCGAAGGCCGTCTGGGGCTTCAACGGCACGGAACGTCCCGGCGCGGTCTATCTGGCCGCCGTTCTCGCCGCCCACTCCCAGAAGGGGCTTCCCGCGTTCGGCATCTACGGCCGCGACGTCCAGAACGCCGACGAGAAGAAGATTCCGGACGATGTCTCGGAAAAAATCCTGCGTTTCGCCCGCGCCGGCATCGCCGTCGCCTCCATGCGCGGCAAATCCTACCTTTCCATCGGCTCCATTTCCATGGGCATCGCGGGTTCGATCCTCGATCCCGATTTCTATGAAAAATACCTCGGGCTCCGCTGCGAATCCGTGGACATGTGCGAAATCATCCGCCGCGTCAACGAAAACATCTTCGATCCCGAGGAATACAAAAAAGCCATCGCCTGGGCGAAAAAGAACTGCAGGATCGGCAAGGACATCTACAACGGCAGGAAGGGACTCTCCCCGAAGAGACTTCAGGAGACCTTTGAATATTCCGTCAAGATGGCGATCATCGGGCGCGACCTGATGGTCGGCAGCGAACGACTCAAGAAGCTCGGATACATCGAGGAAGGCATGGGTCACAACGCCATCATGGCGGGATTCCAGGGACAGCGCCAGTGGACCGACCACATGCCCAACGGCGACTTCATGGAAGCGATTCTCTGCTCCTCCTTCGACTGGAACGGCATCCGCAAACCCTATGTCTTCGCCACGGAAAACGACGGCCTCAACGGCGTCGCCATGCTGTTCGGCAACCTGCTGACCAACACCGCCTCCGGCTTCTCCGACGTCCGCACCTACTGGAGTCCCGAAGCCATGAAGAAGGCCACCGGCTGCAAGCTGGACGTCCCCGGGCTGATCCACCTCATCAATTCCGGCGCGACCACCCTCGACGCCACCGGCTGTCAGAAGAGCAAGGGCAAGCCCGCCATGAAGCCCTTCTGGGAGATCACTCCCGCCGAAGCTCAGGCCTGTCTCGACGCCACGGAATGGGTTCCCGCCAACCTCGGTTATTTCCGCGGCGGCGGCTTCTCCTCCCACTTCTACTCCAAAGGCGGAATGCCGATCACGATGAGCCGCGTCAACCGCGTGGCCGGACTCGGCCCCGTCCTCCAGATCGCCGAAGGTTACACCTATGAACTCCCCGCCAAGGCGCATCAGATCGTGGACGGCCGGACTGACGCCGGCTGGCCCACCACCTACTTCGTCCCCAACCTGACCGGAACCGGCGCTTTCCGCGACGTTTATTCCGTGATGGCCAACTGGGGCGCGAACCACGGCGCGTTCAATTACGGACACATCGGCGCGGACCTCATCGCTCTAGCGGCGATCCTCCGCATTCCGGTCTGCATGCACAACGTCCCGTCCGAGAAGGTCTTCCGTCCGTCCGCATGGGCTTCGTTCGGTATGGACCTCGAAGGTTCGGACTACCGCGCCTGCGCCAATTTCGGACCGCTTTATAAGTAATCCGTTCGATTCGTTTCAAAAGTTTTCCGGCGCGGACTCCCGGCGTATTTGCTCCGGGAGTTCGTGTTTTTCCGTCTGAAAAACGGGGATGATTTGCTTTTTCATTGTCATCCCTCTATATTATCCGCCTTGGAAACGGGGGATTAACGTCAATCTGAAGCAAAGGCGGAATCACATGGATGCGGACGCAGGTTCTCACTACGTAATGGAACGGACTCAGCCGGTTGTTTTCCGGAAAACCGACGGTGTGTGTTTCGCTGATTTCGGCAAGGACGCCTTTGGCGCGGTCGAAGTCACGCTCGAATCCGAAAGCGGCGGAGAAACCGTTGAAATCGCAGTCGGGGAGGTTTACGATCCTTTTTACGAACGCATCGACCGCAATCCCGCTTCGAAATATTGCATCTTCCGCAAAATGACCGTCACGCTCGAAAAAGGACGCCATGCCTACCGGCCGTCCCTCCCTCCGAGCAGCGGGTACCTCAACTCCCCCATCGATACCGAGGTCGCACCCTTCCGCTACTGTGAAGTCACCGGATACAACCGTGAACTCCTTCCCGCCGATATAACCCGGATCGCGCTTTTCGGCGAAGTCGACATGAACGCCGCTTCCTTCCGCTGTTCGGACACCATGCTCGAAGAGGTCTGGGAGTTCTGCCGCTACACCATCCGCGCGACCACCCTTTTCGGTTATTACATCGACGGGGAGCGTGAGCGTCTGCCCTACGAGGGCGATTCGTATCTCACCGCGCTCAGCCATTACTGCTGCGACGCCGATTACGCCATGGCGAAACGTTCCATCGCATACCTGATGGACCATCCGACATGGCCGACCGAATATTTCCAGCTCATGCCGATGCTCGCGCTGGATTACGCCCTCTACAGCGGCGACCTCGCGGCCCTGAAGGAGTGGTACCCCGTCCTCAAGGAGAAACTCCTTCTGCCGTTTGCCATCGACGGAGTCCTGCTCGATGCCCGCAAGGCTCACGAAAAGTTTTCGGATGAGGAGATCATGAAGCTGACCGGGCTGGACAAACATTTCGCGCACTGGTTCCGTGACATGGTCGACTGGCCCGCCGTTGAGCGCGACGACTATGATTTTGGAGACATCACGACCAATCCGGAACTCCTTCCCCGTCGTCCCATGCTTATGAAAAGTGTGGAAATCGCCTACGCGAATTTCGTTCCCAACGCCTACCATGTCGCCGCTCTGCGGGCCACGGCGCGGATCGCCGCCCTCCTCGGATACCGCGACGATGAAAAATTCTACTCCGACCGCGCGGATGCGGTCCGGGCGAAACTCCGGGAAACCATGCTGGACCGCAAGGACCGCAGCGGACTCTTTTTCGATTGTCCCGGTTCCTGGCACACCGCGATCATGACCGACGCCATGGCGCTGTTCGCCGGCATTGCCGAAGGGGATGAAATCGCCGCGACCGCGGAACATCTGCGCTCAAAACAGATGGCGTGCAGCGTTTACGGCGCAACGTTCGTCCTCAGCGCGCTCTTCCGGAACGGCCTCGAAGCCGATGCCGTCAAGCTCATGGCCACCCGTTCGGGAGTGCGGAGCTGGGGCGGGATGCTTCAGCAGGGTGCCACCATCACCATGGAATCCTGGAACTCCTTCGGCTGTCCGGGACGCGACTGGAACCATTCCTGGGCGACCGCTCCCCTCCACATCGTTTCCCGCGAAATGTTCGGAATCCAGCCGCTCGAACCCGGATTCGCAAAGTTCTCCATCCGCCCGCGGATTGCTTTTCTTAAACACGCCTCGATCGTCCAGCCGACGCTTCACGGCCCGGTCGAGGTATCCGTATGCAGAACCGCCGGGGAACAGGTCGAGCTCACAGTCACCGTGCCACCCGGGACGGAGGCCGTTCTTGATTTCGACGGGAAAACCCGCGGGCTTCCCGCCGGAAACCATACTTTTTCAGGGACGATGCCGCTGTAAGAGGGCTCCGCCTCAGGAGAGCTTGCGGAAGGTCCGGATGATCTCATCGCAATACTGGTTCATGGCGATGACGTCCGCTCCGCAATTGAGAAAATCATACCCCATCGCGAAATAGGGTTCCATGTCCGCGATTCCCGCCGTGGTTCCCGCGAATTTGCCGTATTTGTGCGCGGTTTTCGCGATGCGTTCGCGGGCGCGGCAGACTTCCGGATGCTTGAGTTCGCCGGGAACCCCGAGCGCGTGGCTGAAATCGCCGGGCCCGAAAAAGATCATGTCGATGCCGGGAACCTGGCAGATTTCATCCAGCTCTTCCATCGGTTCCGGATCTTCGATCTGGACGATCACCATGCGGTTCTCGTTCACAAACCGGATATATTCCAGGAACGGAAGCCGGCAGTAAAGGCCGTCCGCGTTGCCGCCATCGACGGGACGCCGTCCGATGGGGTGGAACCGGGTCGTCTGCGCAATTTCCCGGGCTTCCTTCGCGCTCATCAGGTGCGGAATCATGATGCCGGTGGCATCGGCTTCCAGCGGACGCACGTAATCGCTGTAGGAACCCTTCGCCACACGCACGATCGTGTCCACGTCATGGGCTTTGCATGAGAGGATCTGTTTCTCCATGACCTCGAAATCCGTCGGTACGTGTTCGCAGCAGATCCAGACGCAGTCAAAACCGCACAGCGCGGCCTGCTCGCTCGCCCGGGCGCAGGAAAAATTGTTTTTGAAGCTCAGCGCCTTCTTGCCGGCGCGCATCTTGTCGAGGACCACACTTCTTCTGGGGGCGCAATTCATTTTTTCTTCTCCTTCTTACGGGATTCTTTGATACCGGTGAAATAACTCTGATTGTGTTCAAACAACAGCCGATACAGTGTTTCGGAGTCTTTCCGTTTCAGCGCTTCGACGATCTCGCGGTGTTCTGCCGCAATTTCCTTCGGCGTCTTTTTCGAGGGCGTTCCGTCGTTTTTTTCACGCATCTTCGCAAAGAAGCCGACGATCAGGGGAACCATTCCCGAAAGGAGTCCGTTTTCCGGAATCTTCAGCAGCAGGGAATGAAACTGGATTTCAAGTTCGATCTGTTCTTCTTTTCCTGCGGCGTTTTCCAGCGCTCCGACGATCCGCTGGAGCTCTTTGATGTCTCCGCTCTCCGCTTTTTCGACGATCATGCGCGCGGCGCCCGACTCGATGCAGGCCCGGAAATGCGCAAGATCTTCCGCCGTGTTCTTCTCCGCCGCGAGAAATGGAAAATATGCTTCATACGGGTTGTCCGGAATCAGACGCAGAATCACCGCGCCCGTTTTCGGCCGCGTCCCGATGATTCCGAGTGTGCGATAGTGCCGCAGGGCCTCCCGGAGAATGTTCCGGCTGATCCCCAGCGCGTCCGCAAATTCATTCTCGCGCGGAAGAACGTCCCCCTCTTTCAGACGGTTCGCCAGAATGTGGTTCCGGATCGCTTCAATCGCCGCTTCCGCCGTACTTTTCTTCTGAATCCGGGCGATTCCCATTGCTCGTTTCCTCCTGTTTTGTAGTATTGTAGCACAAATAAAGAAAAAAGCAAGCGGCTCCGGATGAAAAAGCGGCATTTTCTTCCGGCTTCATCATCCGGAGCGAATGCGAACAGACGGTTCCGAAGCGGTCCCGCTTTGAGGGAAAAACCGTTTCCCGGGGGTTGTATCAGGCGGAATCGGTGTTATAGTATGAGCATTATGAATAGTTCTGGATGTAAAAAAATATTGCTGGCGCTGGCCGCGGCCGGGATGGCGTCGATGCTGACCTCGTGCTTCTATTCCGAGATCAACCGGAATGTGAAGAACTCGGCAAAAATCCGCAAAGGCATGACCAAACAGCAGATCCGCGAGATCATGGGAGAACCGATTCACGGACAGGTTTACTGTACCGACAAGGTCTGGTTCTACTATATCCGTCAGCAGTGGATGGACGGTCAGGTTACACGCGATGAATGTATGCCGGTCGCGTTCGACGAATATGACCGCGTCATCGGCTGGGGTCCCGATTTCAACACCGGCGTATATGATTTCCTTGCCAATCCGACTCCGGTCGAAAAAAATAAACAGTAATATGAATCCAAGCTGAAAAATGAGGCGGTTATGAGAAAAAATTACCTGTTTTTCTTCCTGATCTTCCTGTTGCTTGCCGGTATTTTCACTCTCTTCAGGACTTATATCGCGGACTTTTTCAATGTCTGTCTGATTGCCATGAAGGAAGGACGCAGCATCCGCGTGGACAATACGGACCTCATCAAAAAGCCGAAGAACGTTCAGGTCAAGGTGCAGGGCGCCGGCGGCATCGCGGGCGCCGCCCAGGTCAAGATTCTCAAGGACGCCGTCACCGTTTTTCCCGTCACAACGCTGGTCGCCGATTCCTCCAAGAAGAAAACCCGGAAAGAGCTGTTCATCATGAACTGGGCCGTCCTCGGTCCCTTTGACCTTTCCCTGATCGCGAAAGACTTCACCTTGCAGACCGTCCTTGCACAGGAGTGCATGAACGAAAGCTTTTCCGAAGTTTCCCTGACGCTTGTCCCGAAGGATTTCGCGTGGCAGAATGCCGAAGGCCTGATCGTGGACGGACGTATGAATATCGCCGAAATTTACCGCAAGAATAAAAATCCCGCCGCTTTCTGGGCCGTGGCCGATGTGGAAGTTTCCGAAGACATCCCCGATGCCGTCATGCTGGTTTGCGCTTTTCAGACCGCGCGGATTTTTGTGAACGGGAAACAGGTTTTCGTTTCCGAACCGAAAACGCCTGTCCGGGTGGACGGCGTCCATGTCACGGTTCCTCTGAAAAAGGGTACCAACCGGATTTTCGTCAAGCTGGCGACCCAGAATGCAAGGAACTGGTATTTTTATCTCCGATTCACCGACGCCGGGAAAGTTCCTCTGATTCCTGCCCCGCCCCAGCCGAAAAAATGATCGGCTGTTCCGCGTTCTGCTTTCGGCCCGGAGTGAGGAGGAAGAAGAGTCCGCCGGATAGATTGAAAAGCAGGATGATCGCGGTGATCGTCAGGGAGATCGCCATGGCCGAATCGGCCGCGATTCCGCCCGCCTGAAGAATCGGAATCACAAACAGGTCGCGCGTTCCCACGCCCGACGGCGTCGTCGGCAGGAGTCCCGCGATGTTTCCCACCGTGATGGCCGCAAGGACCGCTCCGAACGAAGGAAAGCCTCCGGTCACGGCAATCGCCACGCAGTAGGCCATGAGGCCCAGCACGAGATTCACGAAAACAACGCTCGTCAGAATGCAGATGACGACTTCCCGCCGGCAGTTCCCGTAGGAGTCCAGCGCATCGGTCACCTTGGAATACATCCCATGCGTAAACTTGTCTCCGAGGCTCTGTATCTTTCGATATAAGGAAATGCCTTCCAACATCTTATGATTGAACACGACGACGGATGCGGCAATCCCGCAGAGGCTTCCCGCCAGCAGAACATAGATGAATTTTTCGATCACACCGGATGAAACCGAGGAGATCGTTCCCCACACGAACGGCAGCATCAGCAGCGCCACCAGAAAAATTCCGATCATTCCCGTGAAACGGTCGATCAGGATCGTGAACGCGCCGTCGAACTTGCGTCCTTTCTGAATGCGCGCGGTCAGGAACCCCACCCGCACCAGGTCGCCTCCGATGGCTCCGGGCAGCACCAGCGAAAAGAAAAACGACTGCATCGTGAGCGAACACGCCAGCCCAAGGGAACAGTCGATTTTCTGCGCCTTGAGCAGAAGCCGCCACCGCCATGCGTTTGCAAATATATGCAGCGCATAGAGTAACAAAGCGACGGCGATCCATCCGAGATGCGCGTTCAGCAGGGTTTTCAGAAGGCCCGGAGGCGTTTTCCAGATCAGGAACCCGATGATTCCTCCGGCCAGCAGGAGCTTCAGAAATGTTTTCACGAAGGTTTTCATGCGATTCGGCTTTTTTCTCTCTTTTCCATTTGTAGAGAGGCGCTTTTACGGTTATATTTCCGGGATAACGAACGAACGGAAAAGATAGCCCGGTTTTCCTTTTTTTCAACAGCGTTTGCATTGTCGCGGGCAAAATACATGTAAAATCATCGGGAATTTGAAATGGCTGGACCGGTTTTGAATCTTTTGTTTATCGGAGACATCGTCGGAAAGGGCGGGCGGAGCGCGGTCAAGACGCTCGTTCCCGTCCTCAAGCAGCGGCACAACTGCTCTTTTGTGATCGCCAACGGGGAGAACTCGGCCAACGGCGCCGGGTTCAGCCTCTCGTGCATCCGGGACATGGACGTCGCCGACGTCCTGACCGGCGGCGACCACACATGGGACCAGAAGCCCTTCGAGACGGAAATCCTTTCCGTGAAAAACCTCGTGCGCCCTGCGAATTTCAGCTATCTCCAGCCCGGAAAGGGATGGGGAACCTTCCGCAATCCGGCGGGCGGGGAGATTGCCGTCATTTCTCTTCTCGGACGGATCTTCATGAAGGAAAGCGCCTCCTGTCCTTTTGAGACGGCGGAGAAAATTCTCGCCCAGATCCCCCCCACGGTCAAGTGCATTGTGGTGGACATTCACGCGGAGGCGACCAGCGAAAAAGCCGCCCTCGCGTGGTTCCTCGACGGTCGCGTGACCGCCGTCATCGGCACTCATACCCACGTCCAGACCGCCGACGCGCGCGTCCTTCCCGCGGGAACCGCATTTCTGTCCGACGTTGGAATGGTCGGAAGTCATAACTCCGTGCTGGGACGAGATGTTCCAGATGTCGTCCGCAAGTTCCGCACCGGCATGCCCACCCGTTTGAACGTCACGGAAAGCAGTATCCGTCTGGACTACGCCGTCGTCTCCTACGAGTTGGAGACGGGACGCGCCGTCGCCATCCGCGCCGCTTCTGAATTTTATACCCCGGAGAACTTTTGAAATGGATAAGACCATTCCCGCCATCGACTGGAAAAGGACCGATGCCCTGATTGCCCTCGCCCTCGAAGAGGACCTCGGAGACGCCGGTGACGTCACGACCGATTCCGTCATTCCGGAAGCCCTTGAAGCCGAAGCGGTTCTGATTGCAAAGGAAGATCTCGTCTGCGCCGGGCTCCCGGTGGCCGAACGCCTGTTTCACACCCTGGATTCCTCGCTCGTCTGGACCTCGCGGGTCAACGAGGGACAGTTCTGCCCGAAGGGAACCGTCCTGGCCTCCATCCGAGGGAACGCCCGCAAGCTCCTGACCGGCGAACGCACCGCGCTGAACTTTCTTCAGCGACTTTGCGGAGTCGCCACGGCATCAAAGAGATACCAGGATGCCGCCTCCGGGACTTCCTGCCGTATTCTGGACACCCGCAAGACCACTCCCGGCTGGCGCAATCTGGAGAAATACGCCGTTGCCGTCGGGGGCGCCTTCAACCACCGCATCGGACTCTACGACCGCGTCATGATCAAAGACAACCACCGCGAGCTTGCCGGACTGGAAGGTCCCGGCGGAATCACCCGTTCCGTGGAACATGCCCGGGCCGCCTTTCCGGGGCTGGAAGTCGAAGTGGAAGTCGACTCCCTCGAAGAATTGACGGAAGCCATTGCGACGGGCGCGGAATACATCCTTCTCGACAATATGACGGATGAACAGATGGCCGAAGCCGTCGGAAAAACGGCGGGCCGTTCCCGTCTCGAGGCCAGCGGCGGAATCACTCTTTCCCGGATTCCCTCCGCCGCCGCGACCGGAGTCGATTTCATCTCCGCCGGAGCCCTGACGCACTCCGTCAAATCCTCCGACATTTCCATGGACGTCGTCCTTCCGAAGAAGTGACTCCTTCAGGAACTGACGGATCGTAACTGTTTTATGATAAAGTAATTTTGAATATGCCGGAAAAGTGACGAACCCTCTGACGGGTTTGAAATCCAGACTTCTGAAACCATTTTTCATGGGGAAGGGAACGGAGTTGTTATGATTGCGCAGTTGAAAGGAATTCTTCTGGAATCTTCCTTTACGGAAGCGGTGGTGGATGTCGGAGGAGTCGGTTACCGGGTACTGATCCCGGTGAGCACCTTCGACAAACTCCCGCGCGCTGGGGAGTCCGTGACGCTCCTGACCCGCATGGATGTCCGCGAGGACGCCATTCTTCTGTTCGGCTTCGCCACCCGTCAGGAACGTTCGATGTTCGAGCTGCTGATCACCGTCAACGGCATCGGCGCGAAAACGGCGCTGAACATCCTCAGCAGCATGAACATTCCATCCTTCTGCACGGCAGTGGCTTCCGGAGATCTCAAGATGCTCAAGAAGATCAGCGGCGTCGGGCCGAAGTCCGCCGAACGGATTGTCGTCGAGCTTCGCGACAAGGTGCAGAACATCGTTCCGGAAGTCTCTTTCCCCGGCGGCGCGGCGGCTCCGGTCGACAAGTCGGCGGAGGATGCGATCCTCGCTCTCGGACAGCTTGGCTTCCAGGGGCCGAAATTCCAGAAACTCATCCTGGACGTTGTCCAGCAGATTCCGGAAGGTCAGCGTTCCAGCGAGAACATCATCCGCAAGGCGCTCCAGACCCTGAACAAATGATTCCCCGTTTTCATTCTTTCCTGGGTGGATACCTCGAAGCTCTGCATCGACTTTGAAGTGGAAAAATGCGTCAGCATTTTTCTCTGGTCAAGGGCTTTGCCCTTGTCGCGGTCCAGCGCCGAAGCGCTGGTCGTGCAAAGCACGAAATCCCGATCCCTGAATCTTATTTCCGAAGGTCTTTCATGGAGAGCGGCGTGAAGTTTTTCCGGGCTTTTTCGCGGAGCGCGGCATCCACGGAGAGATATTTCCAGCGGCCGAATCCGAAGTCGTGCGGACGGTAGTTCTGCATCCATCGGTGCGTCAGGATGAACGCGACCGGCTGGCTTTCGAAGATCCACGGACAGTTTTCCGCGAGATGTTCGGTCATCTTTTCATACAGCGCCGTGCGTTCCGGGCAGGGCGGCATGACCCGGCTTTTTTCATACATCATGTCGAATTCGGAATTCTTGTAAAACACTCGGTTGCAGCCTTCCGCATTTCCGGAATAAAACAGCTGGAAGAAGTTTTCCGCGTCCGGATAGTCGCCGGTCCACGAAAGACGGAACATCTGGACTT
>CAZORN010000013.1:0-32493 GCA_964581935.1 uncultured Victivallales bacterium | reverse complement strand
ACAAAGGCGGCAAAAACGACGAAACCGGAACCGTGGAATTCGTCGCCCGCTACCGGGACCGCGGCGTCGCCATGGAACATCATGAGATCGCCGAATTCCGCCGCGAAAAAGGCGACTGGTATTTCTATGACGGAAAACTGGTTCCGCAAACCCCCTATGTCCGAACCGAGGAAAAAGTCGGGCGCAATGATCCGTGTCCTTGCGGGAATGGAAAAAAATACAAAAAATGCTGTGGAAAGTGAGTCGGGAATGATTTACGATTCTTTCAAAAACGCTTCGGCCTATCCGCTGGGCCCGGCCTTCGGAAAAGCGGTGGAATTCATCCGCACCCTGAATGCGGACACCGCTCTCGGACGCCATGAGATCGATGGCGACAACATGTATGCCAACGTCATGGAATATGAAACCGTGGACGCCGCGCCGGTCAAGTATGAGGTCCACCGCAAATACGCGGACCTTCAGGCGCTGATCACGGGCACGGAAGCCCTGTTCGCACGTTCGGCCGAAGGGCTGGTGGTGGAATCCCCCTACAGCGCGGAAAAAGACTGCGCGTTCCTCGCCGCATCCGCCCCCCGCGGCGACGTCGCCCTCTGGCTCGAGCCCGGCAACTTCGCGCTGCTTTTCCCGCAGGACGCCCACATGGGCAAGGGAGCGGGACTCGGCGGTGTCGGAAAACTCAAGAAGGTGGTCGTGAAAATTGCGCTGGACGCTTTGAAGCGCTGAGGAATCCCCATGTCGCTTGAACGGCTGATTCCGGAAATCGGGGACATCCCCCGTTTTCCGGTAAAAACAATCCCTCCTCAGGACTGGCGGGACGGACTGATTGTCCGGACGCCCAACTGGCTCGGAGACGCCGTCATGGCAATCCCCGCGCTGATCCAGCTCCGGAAGATCGTCCCCAATTCCTGCGCTCTTTTTGTCGTCTGCCCGAAAGGAATCGCCCCCCTGTTCGAGGCCATGCCGGAAGTCGTGACCGCCGTCATCCCGCTGCGGGATCCCCACGCATTCCCATCCCGGGACGAGTTCCTGAAGGTCCGCTGGGCGCTGGCCGGAATCGGAATCCTTTTCAACAACTCTTTCCGGGACGCCCTCTGGTTCAAATACGCCCGAATCCCGAAGCTTTTCGGCGCGGCCGCGCGTTTCCGCTCGTTCCTGCTGGAACGTTCCTTCTCATTTCCGCCGCGTCTGGACCATGTCTTGAATAAACCGCATCAGGCGGCGAAATATCTCTCCATCGCCATGGCTCTGGGAGCCGAAAAATGGGATGGAAGCCTTCCGCGGTTCGAGATTCCCTATGAACCGGAACTGTATCCGGATACGCTCCGCGCGGCACTGGCGTGCGACCGCCTTCTGTCCATCGCCCCGGGCGCGGCCTACGGCGACGCGAAACGCTGGCACGCCGAAGGATTCCGCGAAGCGGCTCTCTGGTGGATCAAGGAAAGAGGCGGTCAAGTGGCTCTTCTCTCCGCCCCGAACGAGGCGGATTCCGCCCGGCGCGTCCTGGAGGGCCTCCCGGAAGACCGCGTTTTCGACCTCGCCGGAAAAACCTCCCTCAACGCCCTGATGCTCCTGCTGCGCCGCAGCCGCATGTGCGCGGCGAACGACAGCGGAACCATGCATCTGGGAGCCGTGCTGGGCGTGCCCGGCGTGGTTCCCTTCGGTCCGACCGACCCCGCCGCCACCTCCCCGCTCTCCGCCCGCTGGCGCATCCTGTATGATAAACAGTCCTGCGCTCCCTGCTTCAAAAGAGAGTGTCCGGACGGCACGAAAAAGTGCCTCGGAGCCATTCGCGGAACGGATATGGTCGAGGCGATGAAATCTTTGGAGAAAATCTGACGCACCGAGGATTGCTTCACAAGGGAAGCGGGGATATATTACCTTCATACGAAGGAAGGAACGGGAACACATGAGATATTTCAACCGGACATTTCTGGCGGCGCTGCTTCCGCTGATGCTCGTTCTTGCCGCGTGCAAGACGGACTACACCGACGAAGCGCTGGATAAAGCCAGGGAATATACGCTGGAAAACACCCGGATGCTCCCGGAGCCTTACCGCGACTATGTCCGTTACGCCACGCCGGAACTCCAGATCGAAACGCTTTTCGAATATGTTCCCTTCACCCTGACCGAATACGGGCACATTCCGCGCAATCCCGAATTCATTCCCGAAAAGGCGCCGGAATACGATTTCATCACCTCCAACTTCGTCTGGAATCCGCCCGGACTGGGCTTCTCCATCATCGCCCTCGGACAGAGCCAGCGCAACATGCGTTTCTGGGAACCCATCAAGGTGATTTTCAAAAAACCGTCTCTTGCGAACGCCCCTTACGAAGCCGCACGCTCCGCCGCCATTCAGTATGTCACGAACAACATGCTCTATCTCTCCACCATGGAACGGGTCCGCGTGCGGTTCTCCGAGGTGGAAATCGTGGAAACGGACTTCGATCTGGAATATATGTTCGAGCCCATGCTGGAAGGCGGAGAGGCGGAATGGAAAGCCTTCCTCGACAGCCTGAAACAGCAGCGCGACAAAAAGCAGTTCTCCCTGGTCTGGAAAGCCGACGATCCGAACAAACGGATCGTGATCGCCGGTTTCGGTTCGCCCGACGGACTGATCGGATGGAAGCCGGCCAGCGGAATGGTCCTGACGAAGAAACGGCTGGATGAATATATCATCGGACGCTACACTCAGGCGCCCGCCCTGAATTTCGACACGATGGAAAGCGGTAAAAAATGAAAAGCATGACCGGATATGGACGCGGCGAAGCGGTTTCCGCGGACGGACGTTTCACCTTTCGGGTGGAGGTCTCGTCGGTCAACCGCAAACAGTTTGAACTCAAGTTGAATCTCCCGAAGGACATGGTCTGTCTGGAAAACGGAATCCGCCTCTTCGTGGCCTCGAAAATCAGCCGGGGAGCCCTCTCCATGCGTGTGGAAGCCGCGTCCAACGGCGCCGAAGCCGCACCCCTCCGCATCAATATGCCCAATGCCCTCGCTCTCCTCAGACAGATTGCCGAACTGAATCAGGCGGCCGGAATCCGTCAGGAGCCGCAAGCCGCGGAACTGCTGACCGTGCCGGGCGTCCTCGAACAGAATTCCTCCGATTTCTGCGCCCCGGAAAACGAGGAGAGAATCAGGAAAGCCTGTTCGGACGCGATCGACATGCTGATCCGGATGCGCGAAACGGAAGGGGAAAATCTCCGCGGCGACCTGGTGAAAAAAATCCAATTTCTCTCCGATACCGTGGACAAGCTAGAACCGCTCACGGCGGACCTTCCGAGGCAGTTGAAGGAAAAGCTCCTCCAGAAACTTCAGGAGGCCCAGCTCGGTGTCGATGTCAACGACGAACGGGTCCTCCGCGAAACCATCATCTATTCCGACCGCGTGGACGTATCCGAGGAAATCACACGTCTCCGCAGTCATTTCGCCCATTTTCTCTCTTTCCTGAATCATCCGGACGATTCCCTCGGACGGAACATGGATTTCCTTTCCCAGGAGATTTTCCGGGAGCTCAACACGCTCGGGAACAAGGCCGCCTCCGTGGAGGTCTCCCCGCTGATCGTCCAGCTCAAGACGGAAATCGAAAAAGTCAGAGAACAGATCCAGAATATCGAGTAAACAAGGAGACGCTATATGGCGACGGAGTGCGACAAGGAAAATAGACTGGAATCTTCGGGACATCTGGACGATCTGGTCGCCCGGATATGCGCTACCTATTCCGACGGCAACGGGATCAACCATAACGAAGGATGCAACCTTCCCCGCGAATCGGAAATCCTCCGCATTCTCCACAACCTTGTCGAAATCATCTTCCCCGGCTTCGGCGAACATGTCCCGCAATCCGCCGACAACCTCAAATACATGGTCGGCGAACTCTTGACCCGCTGCCGCGTGGAACTCACCGACACCATTCTCCGGGCCTTCCGCTACAACTGCAAGATTTATAAAACCACCGGATGCAATTGCGAAGCCGCCGCATACGACGCCGCAGCCTTTCTCCTGAACGCCCTGCCCGAAATCCGCACCGCGGTCAAGCAGGACATCCAGGCCGCCTTCGACGGCGATCCCGCCGCCAAGACTCTGGATGAAATCGTCCTCAGCTATCCCGGCGTCAAGGCCCTGACGATTCACCGGATCGCCCATTGCCTCTACGAGAAAAAAGTCCCCCTGATCCCGCGAATGATGAGCGAATACGCCCACCGGATTACCGGCATCGACATCCATCCCGGCGCCCGGATGGGCAGCGCGGTCTTCATCGACCACGGCACCGGCGTCGTCATCGGCGAAACCGCCGTCATCGGCTCCGGCGTCAAAATCTATCAGGGTGTGACCCTCGGCGCGCTCTCCTTTCCGAAAGACGCCTGCGGCAAGATCATCAAGGGCGCCAAACGCCATCCGACCATCGAGGACAACGTCACCATCTATGCCGGAGCCACCATTCTCGGTTCGGTCGTCATCGGCAAGGGATCGGTCATCGGCGGAAACGTCTGGATCACGGAAAACGTCGAGCCCGGAACCAAGATTTCCATCGCGCCTCCCCAGCTCACCATCTTCAAATCCGCCCGCAAGACGCCCTCCGGCTGGGAACTGCTCTCCGAGGAAACGCGAAACGACATGCTCGCCTCCGCGGAAGCGGTGCTTTCCAAGGCGCTCGCGATCCGCAAGAACGAGACCACCCTGCTGATCTACGACAAGCCCACGGAAAGCGTCGCACGCGCCTTCACCCTCTCCGCTTGCAAACTGGGGATTCCCCTCACGCCGCGCATGATCGACGTCACTCCGAGCAACGGGTCGGACCCGGACCCCGAAACCGTCGAGATGATGCTCAAGCACAATGTCGTGATCGGCGCCACTTTCCACTCCCTGACCCATTGCAGCGCGATGGTCGCCGCCAAGAAACAGGGCGTCCGCGGCTGCACCCTGCCCGGCGTTTCGGACGACATGTTCACCCGCGCCATGAAGGTGGACCCCGCCGTTCTCCATGAGGACGGCAAACGCTGGATCGCCCGGATCGGCGGCAAAAAACGCAAAGTCCGCATCACCACCGAAAAAGGCACCGACATCGAATTCACCATCGGCTCCTGCCCGGTTCAAAACGACGACGCCAACTATCAGACCTCCGGCATCGTCGGCAACATCCCCGCGGGCGAAGTCTACACCGTGCCGGACCCCGGCACCGCCAACGGACGGATCGTCATCGACGCCTCCATCGGCTCCATCCTCTGGGAAGAGGGCGATCCCGATTGCGCGGTGGAAGTCCGCAACGGCTCGGCCGTCTCCTTTGAAGGCGAACGCGGACAGCTCCTGAAGGAGAAACTCGCGGCGGCCGGCGAAAAAGGATTCATCATGGCCGAGTTCGGAATCGGCACCAATCCGTTCCTCAAGATCACCGGCAACCTGCTGGAGGACGAAAAGGTCAAAGGCACCATCCATCTGGCCTTCGGCAACAACTGCGCCATGGGCGGAACCAATCAGGTCCCGGTCCACATCGACGGCATGGTCCGGAACCCCGACGTCTTCGTCGACGGCGAATGCGTGATGGAAAAAGGCGTCTGGAAGGTGTGAATATGCCTCGGATCGATGAAAATCTTGCCCTGATTCAGCAACAGATCGCGGAAGCCGCGCGCAAAGCCGGACGAAACCCGGAAGACGTCAAACTGCTGGCCGTTTCCAAGACCTTTCCCGCGGCGGACATCCTCGAGGCTTTTCAGGCCGGACAGTTCCGCTTCGGAGAAAACCGCGTTCAGGAACTCGCCTCCAAGGTCCCGGCCCTGCCGGACACTCTGGAGTGGCATCTCATCGGACACCTCCAGTCCAACAAGGCCGCCAAGGCCGCCGAATTCGCGAGCTGGATCCATTCCGTCGACTCCGCGCAGCTTGCCTCGAAAATCGGAACCGCTGCGAAGAATCTTTCCAGAACCGTGAATGTCCTTCTGGAAGTGAACATCTCCGGCGAGGAATCCAAATTCGGCCTTCATGCTTTCGACGATGTAAAACAAGTCGCCGAAGCAGTCCTGACCGAAAGCTCCCTCCGTCTCCGCGGCCTCATGACGATGGCCGAATTCAACGCGGAAGAATCCCGCATCCGCGCCACCTTCGCGGGGCTCCGCGCCATGAGGGACCGCCTGGAAACGGAACTCCGCGTCCCCCTTCCGGAACTCTCCATGGGAATGAGTTCGGACTTCGAGGCCGCCATTGCCGAAGGGGCGACTCTGGTCCGGATCGGAACCGCCATTTTCGGCGGACGTTCCTGAGGAGGATGCGGTCATGACTCCCGAACCCCTGCTCAGCATTTCAGCCCTCGGCAAGTCTTATTCGGGAGTCCGCGTACTCAAAGAAGTTTCCTTCTCGATCCCGAAGGCATCCATTGTCGGGCTGATCGGCGAAAACGGCGCGGGCAAGTCCACCCTCATCAAATGCGTCAACGGAGTCACGCGCCCGGACGGCGGCTCCATCCTTTTCGAAGGACGCGAGCTCCTCCCGGTCACCGTCGCCTCCGCCCTGAAACGCGGAATCGTCACCATCCCGCAGGAGTTCAACCTCGCCGATCCGATGACGGTCTCCGACAACGTTTTTCTCGGACACGAACTCAAAAGAAACGGATTCCTGGACCGTTCCGCCATGCGAAAACGCACCCGCGAACTGCTGGAGGAGCTCCATTGCGCCATCTCTCCCGACGACGAGGTTTCCACCCTCAGCATCGCCCGGAAGCAGATCGTTGAAATCGCCCGGGCCATCAACCGCGAATGCCGTCTGCTCATCATGGACGAGCCGTCCACCGTGCTGAATCCGCCCGAAGTCGAAAACCTGTTCCGCATCATGCGCTCCATGCGCGGACGCGGCATTTCCATTCTCTACGTCTCCCACAAACTTTCCGAAGTCAGGGAAATCTGCGACCGGGTCGCAGTCCTGCGCGACGGCGAATTCATCTCCGACGACCCGGCCTCCGAACTGACCGTCAAGGAGATGGCCAACCGCATGGTCGGACGCGAACTGAACCGCATTTTTCCGCCGAAAACGAGCACGGAAAGGCACGGAGTCCCCGCGCTCTCCCTCGAAAATCTCTCGCACGGAAAACGGGTCCGGTCCGTCTCGCTGGACCTCCATAAAGGAGAGATTCTCGGGCTGGCCGGACTGGGCGGAGCCGGACGCACCGAACTGGCGGAAACCGTCTACGGCATCCGCGCCCGGAGCGGCGGAAACGTGAAGATCGACGGCGTGGAAAAAGACATCCGTTCTCCGGCGCAGGCGGTCGCCGCCGGAATCGCGTATCTGACGGAGGACCGCCAGAAATCCGGCATCATCCAGTCGTTCCCGCTGCTGGAGAACATCACGCTGATCTCCCTGAAAAAATACTGTTCCGGGCCCTTTCTCCGGCACAAGGCCGAAGCGCACTCCGCGCGCGCCTATATGAAACGCTTCCATATCAAGGCGCCGTCCGAAAACGCCCCGATCCGGGAACTCAGCGGCGGCAACCAGCAGAAGGCCGCGATCGCCAAAAGCCTCGACGCCTCCCCCGGAATCTTCCTCTTCGACGAACCGACGCGCGGGATCGACATTCATTCGCGCGGCGAAATATACCACTTCATCCATTCGCTGGCCGAATCCGGCATGGCCTGTCTTGTGATCTCCTCCGACCTGGAGGAAATCATCGGCCTCTGCCCGAGGGTCGCGGTCATGCGCGAAGGCGCGCTGGCCGGAGTGCTGGAAGGGGAACACATCAACGAAAAAGAGATCATGTATCTTGCCGCAGGTGTCCAATGAGCGAAACATGCACACATCCGAACCGGAAATTCTCCTGGAAAACCGTCCTGAATGAAAACCGTCCGTTCATCGCGCTGGCGCTGCTGCTGGCGGTCTGCATGATTTCCAACGAAAGCTTCCGCAGTCCGCAGAACCTGATCAACATCTCGCGTCAGGTCGCCTGCGTGGGAATCGCCGCGCTGGGCATGACCTTCGTCATCATCGCCGGAGGCATCGACCTCTCCATCGGTTCGCTGCTCGCGCTGGCGGGAGTCTCCGGAATTCTCGTCATGGGAAAAATCGCCGATCCCGGACTCGCCCTCTGCGCGGCTCTGACCGTATCGGTCGGAATCGGCGTGCTGGGCGGCGTCCTGAACGGGGCGCTGGTCACCCTCGGAAAGATTCCCTCCTTCATCGCGACCCTCGGAACGCTTTCGATCTACCGCTCCCTGTCCCTGTATATGGCCGACGCCGGAACCCTGAGCAGTTCCAACGAGCTCTTCCGTTCCGCGGGAAGCCTCGCCTTCCTCGGGATTCCCCTTCCGACCTGGTGTTTCCTGCTGCTGGCCCTCGTGTTCGGAATCCTCCTGAAACAGACCGCTTACGGACGGCACATCTGCGCGACGGGAGCGAATCCGAACGCCGCCCGTTACGCGGCCATCGACATCCGCCGCGTGCGGTTCGGAACCTATGTCCTCGCCGGACTCGCCGCCGGGATCGCGGCCTTCCTTTTCAGCAGCCGCCTGAACTCCATCAGTTCGACCGACGCCGGACTTTCCTATGAACTCGACGCCATTGCCGCCGCGATCATCGGCGGCACGGCCATGAACGGCGGACGCGGTTCCATCGCGGGAACGGTCGCGGGCGTTTTCATTCTCGGCATCATCTCCAACGCGCTCGACATGTGGGGCGCACCGGTCAACCTCCAGGGCCTCGTCAAGGGCCTGATCATCATTATCGCGGTTCTCATTCAACGTCAAAATAACGAGTAAGGAAAGGGTTTCTTCATGAAAAAGTTTCTGACGTTTCTCTCCTGCGCCGTCTTCCCGGCGGCTCTTCTCTTCGGCGCGGGGTGCGGAAAAGCCCCCGAAAAAATCAAGATCGGAGTCTCCATTCCCAGCGCCGACCACGGCTGGACCGGCGGCGTCGTCTGGTGGGCCGAACAAGCCAAGAAAGATGTGGAAACCAAGAACCCCGGAGTCGAAGTCATCCTTTCCACCGCCAGGGACTCCGCGGAACAGGTCAATAAAATCGAGAACCTCATCGTTCAGGGAGTCAAAGCCGTCGTGGTGCTTCCACAGGAGCCCGCCCCCCTGACCGGCGTCTGCGAACAGCTCAAGAAGAAGGGAATCTATCTGGTCGTGGTCGACCGCGGACTCCAGAAAAACATTCAGGACCTCCTGGTTGTGGGCGACAACCGCGAATTCGGACGCCGCTGCGCCGAGGAAATGGCAAAACGCCTGGGAGGCAAGGGCGAAATCCTGATCATGGAGGGAATCCCCTGCGAAGTGAACTCCATGCGCGTGAACGCCTTCCGGGAAGTTATGAAAAATTATCCCCAGATCACGATCCTTGAATCCCAGTCCGCCTCCTGGAACACGGAAAAGGGACTCAAGCTCATGGAGAACTTTCTCCAGAAATACAGGAAGATCGACGCTGTCTGGGCCGGCGATGACGACGTCCTGATCGGAGCCCTCAAGGCCTACGAGGAGTCCAAGCGCAAGGACATCAGGTTCTTCATCGGCGGCGGCGGTTCCAAGACCATCGTCAAGAAGGTCCTCGACAAGCATCCGCTGGTCCCGGTGAACGTCACCTATCCCCCGCGCATGATCGCCTACGGCATCGAATACGCGGTCGCCGCCGTAAAGGGCAAACCGCTGACAAAGGAATCCCTAATCGTCGTTCCAGCGGAAGTCATCACTCCCCAAAACGCCAAGTTCTTCTATTATCCGAACTCCATCTATTGAGTTCCTGAACGGGCCTCGTCCGGTCATTCTGCCGGGGGCCGCTCACAATTCGCGCGTTTTCCGGATGTCTTCCGTCGATTCAGCCCAACGCTCGTATTGTCTTTTCTGGAGGATACGATGACACACGGCGAAAACCACGCCGGCCGCAGCTCCCCCGACGTGAGCCATGTATGCCACTCCTCCACCGGATGACGGCATTCCTTTTGCCATGAGAATCTGGAAGAGAATCCAGAGGCCGAACATGGCCCACGCCGGAATCGCAAACCAGAAACGCCCCGTCACCAGTGAAATGATGTAATTCCGGGGAAAGATCAGGAACGAGAGTTTCGCCTTCGGAAAACAGATGGCGTAGCAGGCGATGATCCCGGAAATAAAGCCGCTGGCCCCGATGCACGGAATCTCCGAATGCGGATCGAAGCCCGAATGCAGCAGCAGGGCGCACAATCCGGAGCCGATCACCAGAAAAATGTATTTCATGCGCCCGAATTCATCTTCCACGTTGTCGCCGACCACCATCAGAAAATAGAGGTTCCCGAGCAGATGGACCAGTCCGCCGTGAAGGAACATGGACGTGATCATGGTCAGCCCGTAATGACGGTCCCACTGCGCCGGGATGAAACCCCAGTTCCGGATCGAATCCGACAGTCCGAGGGAAAGCGTCAGGACGAACGCGCCCAGACACACGACGGCAAAGCTCCAGGTGATCATCGGCAATCGCTCAACGGGCGGGGCGTCCACCTCCACCGGCAGCCCGAGCATGGCGGGAATGTATTTCCATTTTTCATCCGGCGCATCCTGATTCTCCGGACCGCCTTTCAATTCCCTGTTCAGGCGTTCTTCCTCCGTCCCGATCCGCTTCAGCGCCAGCAGTTCCTTCACCTTCGGAGGCAATTCTTTCTTTTTCTCCGGCGACGGCAGGGGAATCCGCTCCAGTTCGCTGGGATCGAACCAGACCAGTTGACAGGAACAGCAGAGATCCAGTTCGATGCCCGTGCCGCACAGAGGCAGAGTCACCTTCCTCATGGCATGATGGCAGACGGGACAGATTTGACCGGTTTCGGAATAACCGTATTTGGCAATCTGCCAGAGAAGATCGACGAATTTCCGGTCGCCGCTGAGACTTCGGAGTCCGGCAACGGTCATCAGCCTTCCGCCGCATTTTGCGCAGCGGAAGTTGACCTTCCTCTCGTAAAATTCATCCTTCAGTTCATCGCTGTCGCAGACCGGACATTTCATCCTTATGCACCTCCTGCATTCTTATTTTGATATGACGGCTCCACTTGCAATAATCCCAATACGGAAAAAAGGGTTGTCTTCCGGTCCTTGCAAAGGAAAAGACATGCCCCCTCAATTGATAATATGATGATGGAAAACCTCTTTTTCAAGAGGGGATCGGAAACGGACGGAAAACTTTCCGGAAAATCCATTTCAGCGGCAGAAGAACAGACGCCCCAGCAGGAGTCCGCCCCCGGCGGCCAGAAGCCCCATCCCGTTCTGGAGCGCGACATTCCAGAAAAGTTTCGCGTATTGCGCATCGAAGCCGTACCGGACACTCTCCAAAGCAAAAGCGCTGAAGGTGGTGAAACCTCCCAGGAAGCCGATGAATATCACCGGAAAAAACGCCTCGTAATGCTGGAATTTCGCACGGCAGAGCACAAAGAGGAATCCGGCCAGAAACGCCCCGACGACATTCACGGTCAGCGTGCCCCAAGGGAATCCGGGCAATGCGTGGTTGACGGTTCTCACGACCCCGAAACGCAGCACCGTTCCGAAAAAACCGGCGACTCCGGCCAGCAGAAGAACTTTCATGTGACACCTCACAATGTGAGGCACGGCAACAGCCGATGCCTTCTTTTTTCAACAGAAGTCATCAGCCGTGATGGCGGTTCGGCGCTGCGCCGGGGAGAACTTCATTCCCGCTCCGGATAATATACACCGGCGTCTCCGCAAAGGCAAGAACTCCCGCCCTCTTTCCTTCCAACGTTCTCCGGTCTCTCATTTCTGTTCTCTCACAAGACGGCGAGTTGCCACTTTTCGCTCCGTCTCGGACAGACGGCTTACCCGTTGAGGAAGAGAGCCTTTTCAACGGAGTCTCTTTCGAGTTCGAAAGTCCGGCCGTCGATGATCCGGTAACCCGGGTTGTCTGGCAGACGCTGACGTTCCACCAATTCGACACGATACTTCACGGGATAACTCAATTTCAGCGGAGCGATTTTTCCGCACTTCCGGACGGTCTCCGCCGTTTTTACCGTGATGAGTTCATGGGTTTTCAGAAGAGACGGCATCCGCGCCCCGTTGCAGGAAAAGGCTTTCTTGACCTCGCAAGTCACTACGCCAGGGATCCAGTCGGCGGCCTCCATACACAATTTATCGTCGCCGGAAACCATGATTACAGGCACACCGTGTTCGGAGGAAATGGCGGCATCTATGGCGGTTTCCCCGGCTTTTCTGCCATTGAGCCAGACGTTATGCCATCCGGAGGAACTCATGGTGTGTTCCAGAACCGCGGCACGGGTTCCGGCCATGGCGTGATACCCCAGAAGAATCAGACCGTCCGAGCCATCCAGATCCGCGAAACGGACTCCCGGAGTATCGCCGTCGATGAGATCGGCGCGATCGTCAATCACGTCACGGGTGACATTTCCTCCGCCGCTGTGACAATCTTTCACAATCACCTCGGAAGCACCGCCCATGAAACAGCCTTCGACGCAGGCATTGATGTCGGCCGCCATGAATTCGCGTGCCTTGGCAATCAGATCGGGACGCCCGAACGTGCTGTTGACATACGTTTTCCCGCTGACGCCGCTGATTCCTTCCAGATCGACCATTATATAGATTTTCATGATACCGTTTATTTCTCCCGGGCTTGCTTCAAAATGAATTCGATCGACTCCGGCCAAACGCCGTAGCTACAGGCGGAAATCAAGGTGACGAGCTGTTTTCCGGATTTCAATTCCACATTGTCCAGGACAGCGGTGTCCGACTTGGGATCGCCTTTCAGGTCACCGACGTAGCGGCCATCAACAAGGAGCATTCCGCGTACGGGCCACTCGCGGCGGTAATTCTGGCGATGCAGGACAACCTGATAGGTTCCGGGCTGTTGGACATTCACGGTATAGTTGGCCCATTCTCCGGCCTCCCGAAGGTTCAGCGCCTTCCGGCTGAAAAGGTTCTCTTTTCCGGTTTCGAGGCCGCCTCTCGCCTGCTTATAACACGCAACATTCTGACCCCCGACATTATAATTTCCTGCGAAAACAACTCCGGGAACATTCTGTATTTTCCCTTCGAAAGGCTGTCCTCCGGACATATCCGCGATCAGCGGAAACGGTTCGGTATAACCAACATTTCCCGCCTCGTCCTGAACCGCGGCAATGTAGAGGTGCGGATAGCTGTCCATGACCGGTTTCTTTCCGGAACGGCCTGCGCCGTCCCATGCGGTGTTTTCATAATGCCTGCGGTCAATCGCCAGTTCAAAGCGGTAGGGGGGCTTCGTCTTGAAGTCCAGAAGATTTCCGTTATCGAAAAGGTAAACCGCCGAAATCGGAGACTTGCTTTTCGCAGAGGGAACGGCATCCACCGTAAAGACGAACGGTTCGCCTGTCTTGACAACCGACTTCTCCGGAACCGACGTGAAGGCGATCTTCGGCTCGTTGTCTCTGGGATACTCATAGGCGCGGACGTAATCAACCAGGTATTCCTCACTGTATTCACCGTCCGCCTTGCCGCCGGATGTGCCGGCCTGTCCGCTCACGCATATATACAGCTTCGAGGTGCCGAAACCGTGGTTGACGGCGTCATAGGTGGCGGAGGAATAGGGACTGTGCCGCGCCTCCGTCCTGACCAGTTTTCCGTTGATGTAATGGGAAATTTCGAAAGGCGTCCATTTGCAGCCGATCACATAGAAATCGTCGAGTGAACCCGGCAAGTCGAAATGATAACCGTAGCTGCGCATATTCGGCCCGTAAGTGGCATGAAGATTATTGGCGATGACCGGAGCGCCGCCACGAGTCGAATAATCCTCGAAAATGTCGAGTTCATAGCCGTCGCCCACACTCATATTACGGCCTTCGTCCAGCATCCAGAACGCAGCCCACCAGCCGGGCTTTTTCGTGAAGCGGACCCGGGCCTCGTAATAGCCGTATCCGAAACGCTTCTGCGAATAGAGCCCGACCGTTTTTCCCGTGTAGGGAGATTTGCCATCCGGGGTCTTCTTGAACTCACAGCGGATATGAAGTATGCCGTCCTTGAGATACGCCATGTCGCGGTCTTTCGGGACGGGAGCCCAGGGGGTGTTCATCCACGTGTTTTCCCAGTCCACCCTTTCGCCGTTGAACTCGTCATTCCAGACGAGTTTCCAGCCGGCCTTCACCGGATCGAACACTGGGTCCAGCGCCACTTTGAACGGAACGGTGCTGCTCTTGACTTCCCGTCTGGCAAGTCCGGTGAAATAATTGTCGACCGTGGCCTCGCATCCCTGAAGCCGGACGATCGGCGCAAAGCTGCCCAGTCCCGAGAAATCACCTCTCCCGTTTATGGACCGAAGTTTGCTGTCCTGAATACTCAGCAAGTTCACGAAAAATTCATTATGGCTGACCGCCAGAATCAGGTCGGTCGGAAGCGCGGATTTCGGGAATTCCATGCTCTTGAGAGTCTTCCCCCCGCAGGTCATGAAAATTTCGATTTCAGCCGAGGCGGGATCGTTCTTCAGCACCAGCGCCGCCTTCCCTCCGAAATCAAACGACATGGTCCCTTTCCCGACAAGTTTTTGAAGGCGGAGCCCTGTGGCGAAAAAGAGGTCGCCGCTTCTGGGAGGAAGGGAATGCAGCTTCCCGGAGAAAGCGATTCCGGAACCCGGCGCATAAACGCCGAATCCGCATTTTGTTTCGATGCCGTCTGTCAGAATGCCTTCGATCAGCTTCGGATCGCCGGGACGCTTCCCCGGATTCTCAAAGTCATCCTGATCGAAAAGGCTGGCAACCCTGACAACGGAAGAGAGGTTCCGCAGTTCATTGGAACCGCCCAGTGAAATATAAGGAGTCGCGCTGCCGCCCGAAAGAAATTTTACGGCAAAGATATTTTTCCCTTTGACCAGCTTTACTTTCGCTGTGTGGTCGCTGAAATGAGGTGGTTCCTTGCCGTTCCCGGACTGGATCGTGTCAATCGTCTTGACGCTGTTCACATAAAGCGCCATGAAGTAATCGGCTCCGGCTCCGATCGTGTATTCGCAGTCATACGGGGCTTCAAGTTCCGCATACAGCCACGCGCAATTCCGAATTTTCTGCTTGGCAAAAAAAGACTTCAGCGGAATGATTCCATCGTTCAAGGTGACTTTCTTCCCTTTCACCCCGCCCACATCCCCCGGGATCGATGTCAGCGGCGGTTCCGCCTTGACGTCCACATCGCCGAACACCGTCCAGTGACGCGGAAACATCAGGTCGCCCGCGAACTCCCCGCAGACCACCTTCACGACAATGTCTTTGATGTAAAATTCCGTACCTTTCTTTCCAGAAAACGTCGGCATGATTCGTCCGGTGATTCCTTTCTTCAGGTTGCTCACCTGAAGTCGAAAGGTCTTTTCGCACCATTCGTCCTTGAGTTCGGATGAAACGGTATTCGGATCAATGCCGAGCCATTGCTGTCCGTCCGCCGCGAAATACTGAAGCTGGAAAGAGACTTCCCCCTTCCCCTTGACTGTTGCCGTGATGACTGCCTCATCCCCGGCGACGGCGTCGTAATGTTTTGTCGAACGCCAGCCGAAACCGTATTTGGACTCCGCATTCCAGATGTGAAGAGTGTTGTCCTTGAATTCATGCGATGCAAAAGGCCTGTAGCCGTCCCATGGGTTCAGAACCCATTCTTTTTCCATGTCCGCTCCCGTCGCGACAGTCCATGCCATTGCCGCCGCTAAGAACCACACAGTCTTTTTCATTTTTTTCCCTGTTGTTTTACTATTCATAGACGCATCGGCGTATTTTCCAGATTGTATGAAAAACTGTATTTTCATGAAATCTCTAAAATAAAGAATATCATTAAAATAGTGAATAAAATGATAACAGAGAGCAAAAAAATGATAATATCCGGCAAACGGAATAAAAAAAACGCATTATATTGATACTTCATGGAAGAAACAGCGCAGAAATAAAAATAAGATTGACTCTTTCAAAAAAACGAGGATGATCAGATTCAATTTATGGGCAACACTTTCCCGACGGCCGAATCATGAACGGAACGGATTTCCTGTTTCCCTTTTCCGGAAAAGAAAATAGGATTTGATATAGAATCAGAATATCAGCGGAATCCGTTCATGATAAAAAAAAGAAACAAATCTATAATACATAATTATTAAAGTAGACTATAAACCGCAAGAGAGGCGAAGGAGGAGCCCATGCAGACATATCGGATGGAAATTCCGGCGGTGAAACATTCCACGGACAAACTACAGGAGCGGCTGGACCGTTTCGCGAACCGCTACCGTCGGATCGTCGAGGCAGGACAGATCGTCTGTCTGACCGACAACGCCATGGGAAACCTTGCGTTTCAGGGACACGAGCTGATCCGGGAGCTGGGACTGCCGGTGCCCTCCGGACGGGTGATGGTCCACCTCAACACCTTCCACATGATCGGGGAACTCCGTGAAATCGTCGATTCCTGCGTGGAACAGGGAGTCGGCGAGTTGCTGGTCATCTCCGGCGACGGCTCCGCGCGGCTTCCGAAACTGAAACCCGCCGAACTGGAGGCAAACGTCCCGGGCGTCACCTCGGTCGAGCTCCTGATCTACCTCCGCAAGCATTACGGGAACCTTTTCCGCTATGGCGCGGTGTACAACCAGTATGAACCGCCCGAACACGAAAAAGAGAAGCTCCGCCGGAAACTGGAGGCCGGAGCCGAATTCATCATCACCCAGCCGGTACTGCCCGGCGACCCCGAAATCGAGGAACTCCGGCACGCCCTGAAGGTCCCTCTGTTCCTCGAGGCATGGATGTCCCCGAAGATCGACCTCCTGAGCTCGTGCGTCGGACGCAAAATCGATCTTCCCTCCTATGATCCGATGGCCTCTCTGAAGGAACTGCACGACGCTTATCCTGAATGTCCCGCCTATCTCGCCCTGGTGGACTTCAAAACCCAGTTCGGCCTTCTGACGGGAAAGGAGGAGAAAACCGCATGAACATCGTCGTATGTATCAAGCAGGTGCCCGGCGGCGCGGGCGTGCAGCTCGATCCGGTCAGCCGGCAACTGATCCGGGACAGCGTTCCGGCAGTCATCAATCCGTTCGATTATCACGCGCTGGAAGCGGCGGCGCTTCTGAGGGAGGACTCCGGCGGATGCGTCACCATCCTCACGATGGGCCCGCCCAAGGCCGAAAACGCCCTCCGCGAAGCGCTGGCTTTCGGTGCGGACAAGGCAGTGCTTCTGAGCGACCGCCGTTTTGCCGGATCGGACACCTGGGCCACCAGCTATGTGCTTTCCCGCGCGATCCGCAAACTGGGAGAGATCGATCTGGTCCTCTGCGGACGTCAGGCCATCGACGGCGACACGGCCCAGATCGCTCCAGAACTGGCGGCGCAGCTGGGGTGGTCCCAGGCGCTCAACGCGGCAGAAATCCGCTCCGACGGCGCATCCCTTCTGGTGAAGCGTCTGCTCGACGACGGCTATGACCGCTGCAACCTCCGTCTTCCCGCCGTGATAAGCGTGGTGCGGGAGTTGAACACGCCGCGCGTTCCGACCCTGAATGGATACCTCCGCGCGCTCAACGCCGAGGTAACCGCATGGGACGCCGCGTCTCTGGAATGCGACGATGCGCGACTCGGCCTGAAAGGGTCGCCGACCCGCGTCGTCTCCACCGCGCCGCCTCTTCCCCGGTCCGCAATCCGGAAACGGCTTTCTTCCGATCAAATCGAAGAACTCTTGAAGGAACTGGAAAATGCCCCGAATTCATGAAAACGAAAAAGCCCTCTGGCGGGGAATCTGGGTTCTGGCCGAAAGCACCGGAAACCGTCTCCATCCGGTCACGTCCGAACTGCTGAGCCATGCCCGACGGCTTTCCGGCGGTCAACTCCCGGTGGAAGCGGTGGTTTTCTCCGACGTCCCCGAATCGGAATTCCCGCTGCTCGCCCGTTACGGCGCGGAAACCGTCCACGTGCTTCCCGTCTCCGCGCCCGAACTCTTCCGCGAGGAGGAACGGACCGAAGCGCTGACCCGACTGATCGCCGGATACCGTCCGGCGGTCCTTCTGGCCGGAGCCACGATTCAGGGGTGTTCGCTTCTCCCCCGGACGGCCGCCCTGTCCGACTGCGGGCTCACCGCGGACTGCACCGGACTGGAGATCGAGCCCTCCTCCGGAGCCCTGCTCCAGACGCGTCCGGCCTTCGGCGGCAATCTGATGGCGACCATCCGTTCGGACTCCTTCATGCCGCAGATGGCGACAGTCCGTCCGGGCGTGATGAAGGCGGAACCGCTGGAGAATCCGCCCGCGCCGCGCATCCTTCGCGAAGAATCTCTTCTCCCGCCGGTTTCCGGCCCGTGGAAGGAAGTCGTCGAACTGATCCGGGACGCTTCCGGCGCGCACGATTTTTCCTCCGCCCCGCTGATCGTGGCCGGAGGCCGGGGCATGGGCGGATCCGCCGGGTTCGACCTCCTGCGCAAACTCGCCGCCGCCACCGGCGGAATGGTCGGCGCCACACGCGCCGCCGTGGACGCCGGATGGGTCCCCTATGGAATGCAGATCGGCCAGACCGGACGCACCGTCCAGCCGAAAACCTATCTGGCCTGCGGACTTTCCGGACAGATCCAGCACTGGGTCGGAATACAGTCCAGCGACCGCATCATCGCCGTCAACCGCGACCCGGATGCACCGATCATGGAACTGGCCGACGTCTCTCTCGTCGGCGACGTCTTCACCGTCATTCCCCAATTGCTCAACCTTCTTCAAACACGAGGTAAAATATGAGTTTCCAAAACATCAAGATCATCGGAGAGCGCCTCAATCCGGGCTTCAAAAGCACCAATGAAATGTTCGCACGCCGCGACATTCCGGGTCTGGCGAAGCTCGCCGCGGAACAGGCGGCCAAAGGAGCCTCCTACCTGAACGTCAACGTCGGCGACCTGGCCGAGTCCGAACCGGAATTTCTGTCCGGACTGATCAAGGCCGTGCAGGAGGCCGCCCCGGTTCCCCTTTCCTTCGACTACCCGAACGTTCCCGTACAGGAAATGTGTCTGAAAATCTACGACGCAGAGCGGGGCGGCGGCAAGCCCTTCATCAATTCGATCGGCGAACTCCGCTGGGAAATGGCCGAACTGCTCCGCATCCGTCCCTGCCGCGTCGTCCTGATGGCCTCCGAACGCAATGAAAACGGGCGCAAGGTCGCCAACCGGACCGCCGAAGAAGTCTACGAAACCGCACGCCGCATGACCGAACACCTGCTCGACGGCGGATACGGACTCGCGAAGGACGACCTCTACATCGATGTTTCCGTCGGCCCGATCGCGGCGGACACCGAAGGTCTGACCCGGATGGCGGTTCAGGCGATCCGGCGCATCGGAGCCTGTCCTTTCCTCCGCGGAGTCCACATGTCGGTCGGACTGACCAACCTCAGCATCATGCTCCCGGCGAAAACCTCCGACGGACAGCCCTTCAAGGAGCTCCTCGAATCGGCCTTCCTGACCAACACCGTTCCTTACGGTCTCGACACCGTCCTCGGCACCGCCGGACGCAATTACCGGCACCTGCCACCGGACCATCCCGTCCTCGTCGGTTTCAATGAGGCGCTGGAACTTTCCGACGTCGACGCCCTTCTCCGGATTCAGCAGCTTTACAGGGTGTCGTGATGAAAACACTGATTCAGGCCGACACTTATTTCGACGGCGCACGGCTTCACCGGGACGGCCCGTTCCTGCTGGAAATCGAACAAGGTGTCTGCTCCTCCATCCGGAAGGAAACCGCCCCGGCGCAAACCCGTCTGGGAAGGCTTCTGATGCCGCGTCCGGTCGAAGCGCACGCCCATCTGTTCCTTGACGGCGATGAGCTCGATCCGGAACGCCGCGCCGCCTATCTCAAGTCTTCGCGGGAAGAATTTATGAAATGCGCGCGGGAAAATGTCAGACGTTATTCCGACGCCGGAATCGGCGTCATCCGCGACGCCGGAGACGTCCACGGCGTCAATCTTCAGGTGCGCGACGAATCGGCCCGGAACGGAGGGCCCCGCGTTCTCGCCGCCGGACACGGTCTCCGCCGCGAAGGACGCTACGGCTCCTTCCTCGCGAAGCCTTTCGATCCGGTCACGGGCCAGACACTCGGCAGCGCACTCGCGCCGGGCTCCGACTTCGTGAAAATCGTCCTGACGGGAATCATCGACTTCAAAAACGGCGTTGTGAAAGGCGAACCCCAATTCTCCCTCGCCGACACGTCCGCCCTCGTCGCCGCCGCTCATGCGCACGGACTCAAAACCCTTGCCCATTGCAGCGGAGCGGAAGGACTCCGCATCGCCGTCGCCGCCGGAATCGACACCGTCGAACACGGCTTCTTCATGGAGGAAAATCTGCTCGGAATCATGGCGGAAAAACAAATCGCCTGGACCCCGACCCTGCTCCCCGTCCAGTTTCATTGCGAACACCCGGAATACGGCGGGTGGGACCATGATACAGTGGACAGCCTTCAGCGGATTCTGGACCATCACCGGGAATGTCTTCTCAAAGCGGAAACGCTGGGAATTCCGATCCTGACCGGGTCCGACGCCGGAAGCTGCGGCGTGCCCCACGCCTCCGGCCTCTGGAAGGAAATGGAATTGCTCCGGCAAACCGGTCTGCGGGAGGAAACCCTCCTGTGCGGAGCCGTCTACGAACCCCGCCGCCTCTTCGGCCTGCCGCCCGTCCGCGTCGCCGCCGGCGAACCAGCGGACTGGATCCTGATCCGCGGCGACCGTTTCGATCCGGAAGGTTTCGAGTTCATTTCCGCAACTCCCGTCACACGCAAAAAAACGGAAGGCCGTGCGTGAATCCGGCAAGGCGGACGACCTATTTCAGGGCCTTCGCCAGCGGACACTGCGACAGATCGACTTCCCCGCCGGAACGGTATTGCGAGAGAACCTCGCGGGAACGTTCCGCCAAATGCCGCCTCACTTCGCGCCGCTCGCCCCGGATCCGGGCGATGCTCATGCGGTCGTAAGCGGTGGTCTGGTGACGCATCCACGCGATCACGGCGGCCTCGGCACGGCGTTCGACCGGAATCCGTTCCGTCCGCGCGACCGTACCGCTTCCCACCGGAACGGCGTGAGCCGTCACCGCCTCCGCCAGTTTCACCGCAAAGGCGCTCCAGCGCGGGGCGAAGGACAGGAACTTCAACACTTTCTCACGGAATTCCGCCTCATATTTCGTCTGTTTGACTTCGCGGGAACGTCGGGCGGACTCCAGTTTCCGAAGATACGCCGGATCGGACCGCTCCGCCTCGAGTTCCGCACGGGTCTTTTCCACCTTTGCGGCGGAGGTCCAGAGGCCGAGCGATTCCACTCGGTTTTTCCGGCGGTGGACCAGCGTCCAGTAATCGCCCGCGGCTTTGAGCCGCCGCGTCAATCCGGGATCGCCGGAGGGCACGAAACACCATCCGGCGGGCGGAATCACTTCTTTTCCGTCGTGGGAAAACACATTCTCCCGCGCGGTTTTCCAGATCAGAAAATCCTTGTTGTCGGTCGTCATGTCACTTCACTTCCGGGAGCTGCTCCCAATTCGTCGTATAGTTCGGGGAAAGATGGCCGCGCCTCATGGTCCACGGTCTCTGAATTCCCTCGGCAAGATTGAAGACGGTTCCTTTTCCGAACCGCCGGTTGATCGCATCCATCGCCGCCGACGCCCGTTCCGCGCGTTCGTTCCGAACCGGGTCGGCAAACAGATCGGGCTGGTACGCCGCCACGGGCTCCAGTCCGAAAAACACCACGCCCGCTTTCTTATAGCGGCGTCCGGGAAGGAATATTCCCTTCAGACGAGGCAGGACAGCGCGGATCATTTCCGAGGTGGCGGACGTCGGAATCTCAAAAGAAACGGTCGTGCCGGTGAACCCGCCTTCCCGTCTGCGCGGTTCATATTCGGGGTAATACTGAAAATACACGTTGACGCCCGCCGCGCGCTGGCCTTCCACACGGAGTTTCTCGGCGGCATGCGCGATATAGTGCGAAACCGCTTCGGAGAGTTCCGCCAGTTCTATCACCGGACGTCCGAACGAACGCGAACACGAAATGCTCTGCGAAAGTTCCTCCGGATCGTCCTCCAGAACGGATTCGCCCCGCAGTTCCAGAAGGGTCTTTGCCAGCGTCACATTGAACTTTTTCCGAAGGACGGCCTCGTCCGAGTTCGCCAATTGCGCAGCGGTCCGGATTCCGATCCGTTCCAGTTTCGGAGCGAGACGGCGTCCCACGCCCCACACGTCGGACACGGGGATTTTCGACAGCACACCTTCCGGGTTCTCCGGCATCACGAACACGCCGGACGCCTGTTTTTTGCCGATATGATTGGCAATCTTGGCGAGGGTCCTGCTGGAGGCGAACCCGACGCCGCACGGAATCCCCACCCAGCGGAGGATCGTCCGCCGTATCCTCTGTCCGAACTCAAAGAAATCCGCACCGGACGCACGGCCCGCATGGATGAACGCCTCGTCGATGGAATATTGCTCGACGTCCGGAGAAAACTCGCAGAGGACGGCGATGATCCGCCGCGAAATGTCGCCGTACAGCGCATAGTTGCCGGAACGGAAAACCAGCCCCGGACAGTCCTTCACCTCGAAGTAGGGCGCGCCCATCGGAATTCCCAGCGCCTTGCACTCATTCGAGCGCGAAATGACGCAGCCGTCGTTATTTGAAAGCACGGCAAGGGGCTTCCCTTCCAGAGAAGGGTCGAAAATGCGTTCGCAGCTCGCAAAAAAGTTGTTGCCGTCGATCAGCCCGATCATGTTCCGCCTGACTTCCTTCGCGGTTTTCAAGTATCTTTTTTCGGGCCGCGGACTTCGACAAAGCGGTGGATCACCGCCGTGACCACGCCGAAAAGACGCAGTTCCATGTCGCCCGAAAAGAGAATCGGTTTGTATTTGCGGTTCGCGGCCTCGAGACGGACGCCGTTTTCATCGCGGCGCAGATATTTGACCGTGAATTCGCTGTTCACGGCGGCAATCACGATGGAGCCGTCCACGGCCTCGAGACTGCGGTCAACCACCAGAATATCGCCGGGCCGGATGCCCGCGCCCAGCATGGAGTCTCCCGCCGCACGCACAAAATACGTAGCGGCAGGCTTGCCCACCAGAAGTTCGTTGAGGTCCAGCGGCATCTCGACGTACTGTTCCGCCGGAGACGGAAACCCCGCAACGACGGGCGATGTCATCAGAGGCGGCCGTTCCTCCGTTTTGATTACCTTTTTCATCGTTTCATGAACTCCCTGCGCTGTTTCTCCGGATAACGTTCGATGGCGTAGCGCAACATGGTGCGCGGCATGGAAAGCCGGTGTTTCCACAGAAATTCCGTCAATGCCGCACAGTCCCGCTTTCCGACTTCGCGGAGCATCCACCCCACCGCTTTGTGCATGAGATCGTGCGGATGCGTCAGGAAACGTTCGGCCAGACGGAAAGTGTCGGCAAACTCCTCTTTCCGGATGAAGGCGATCGTCGAGACCATCGCGATGCGCTGTTCCCAGAGGGACTCGCTTCCGGCCAGACGGTCCAGCCCGGAGCGTCCGCCGTTCAGCAGATGAGCCCCGACGATGTCCGGCGCGCTCAAGTCCACCAGATCCCAGTTGTTGATATATCGGGTGTTTTCGAGGTAAAAACGATAAATCCGGTCCTTGAGTTTTTCGTCGCCCCTCTCATATTGCTCCACCAGAATCATGAGCGCGCAGAAGCGGATCTCGTGATACGGGTTCTTCATCAGTTTGAGGACTTCCGGCAAAGGAAGCTCCCGGTATTTCAGCGCGATTTTCCGGTTGACCGGAACCGTTACGCCGAGGAAGAGGTCGCCCTCGCCATACTGCCCTTTTCCCGTCTTGAAAAAGCCCTGAAGGATAGCGGCCTTCTCCGGGCTTCCGGCATCGCGCACGGCTTTTTCGACCTCATGGCAAAGCAATGATTTTTCGTTCTGTATTTTATCCGTCATTCTCATTTTCCGCGTTCATCTGGGGAGTTCCAACAGACAATATACCACGCGGAAAAACCATGTGCAACTCCCGTTTTCCCGGAGATGTATTCTTTTTGACGGAGAAGAACAGAAATGTTTCAGCGCAAGGAAATGATCACAACGCCTGACAAAATCGCCGCAAGTCCCGCCCATTGCCGGACGGAATTCTTTTCGCGGATCACAAAAACACTGTAGACGGCGAAAAAGATGATGCTAGCGCCGATCATCACGGGAAATCCGACCGGTCCGATCCCGTTTGCGGAACAGAGATCCAGCGCCTTGAACATGCAGATGACCGTAAGCAAATTCCACACCGCCACCCCGGCCGAAAACAGCAAGGTGATCCTGCCGACCGGAAGCAGTTTCCGTTTCAGGAACAGCGCCGCGCCCCCCGAACAGAAACGGAAGCAGCAATCCGGCCTGCTGAATCGCCCATACCAGATTGTTGTTTCCGTGCTTCATGGCCCGCTGGACCATCAGGGAGGCGGAAATGCTGCACACGCCTCCCCCGGTGATCCACAGGATCAGTTCGCCAAAACGGAGCCCCCCCTGCGAAAAGGCAAAGTCTGGACGTCCCGGATATACCAATGACAGCAAGGCAGTGATGAACGCGTTCCAGAAAAGGAACTGGAACATGTCCAGTCCTTTCCGTATGCCGAGGCTGATGGCAACGCCGAATCCGGCCAGAAAAAGACCGGTCAGCAGAGCCATGATGAAACCGGATGCCATTGTCTATTCCTTCTCCACGGTCCTTTCAGAACGGGATGATTTCCTGAACGGTCGGCTGGACCATGATTTCCGGGAAGACGAGATTGTCCGGCGATTCAACGATCTGGACAATCAGGTCGCCCATCTGGTCTGGAGACATCATCTGGTTGATCACTTTCGGATCATTGGGGCCGAGCCCGGCCGCTTCGGAGAAATTCGTCGACCCCCAGCTGGGAGTGACAACCGTCACACGGACTCCGGCCGGACGCAGTTCCGTATAGAGTGCACGGCTGGCCATGTCGATTCCCGCCTTGGCGGCGGTGTAGGCCACGAAGCCGGGCCAGCCGTAATGCGAACAGACGCTCGAAATATTGATGATGAGTCCGGACTTCCGTTCCACCATCGACTTGGCCGCGCGGCGGCATCCCAGAAGCACGCCGGTAAGGTTGGTGGAAATCGAACGTTCGATCTCCGCATCGGTGCACTCGGCCAGCTTTGCGATCTTTACCCCGGCCCCGGCGTTGTTGACAAGCACGTCCACCGTCTTGACTTCGGCAAAGATTCTGTCCCAGTCGGACGGGCTGCCGACATCGCCCTGCACATAACTGACGCCCAGTTCGGACGCCGCCTTCTTCAGTTTCTCAAGGGTGCGTCCGACAATCCAGACTTTTGCACCTCTGTCCGCCAGTTTTTTCGCCATGCCGTATCCGTAGCCTTCCGAGCCGCCCGTGACGATGATGTTTTTTCCTTTGCAGTTCATACTCTGATCTCCTCTTTGAATTGGGTGAGTTGTTGGAGTTTATTGATATTGACCTTGCGCAGATCGCACTTGTCCGAAAGCGCCAGAGCCGCCGCCGCGCCCGCAGCCTCTCCCAGCCGCATGACCGTCCGGGACAAACGACAGCTGGTGGCCGCAAGACACGAGAAACCGCCGATCCGTCCGGCAACCAGCAGATTCGTCACGCCTTCCGGAAGAAGCGAACGGTAGGGAATGCCGTACGGCAGGACCGGCTTGAACTGTCCGGACGCACCGTGCCGATCCATGGGATGATCCGCCAGAACCGTCATGTCGGGATGATCCTGCTCATGAATTCCGGCCGTAAGGTCGTTTTCATTGAGCATATAATCGCATCGGACGCGAAACGTCTCCCGGACTCCCGCCGCCGGACAGACGGATTTGATCCGGAACGCCCGCAGGTCCGGATATTCTTTCTGGACATCATGCCAGAAAATCCGAATGCGGCGGACGCATTCTTCATAGGCGGCTTTTTCGCCGAGAGCCAAATACTCGATTCCGCGCATCGTGGGAAGCATATTGCAGCCGAAATCCCCGTTCGGATACTGCGTAGCCACCATGACTCCCCGGAAGGGCAGCCGGGCGTCCTCCTGAATTTCAGGCGGCAGCGGCTCGATCCCCGGTCTCTCCGCGGGAGTGACCCGGAAAAGAAGCGTCACACCGTTCAATGCCGAACAATCCGGCGTTTCCGGAGCATCCGGCTCCTTGAACAGGGCGCGCGGATCCGAACCGAACAGAATTCCGCACCCGGAAGCGCAAGCAAGAAAGCCGCAGTTGTCAATCCAGATTTCCGCCTCGATCACGGTGCCGTCGTCGAGCGTGACGGAACGGATGCGTCCGCCGTGTCTTTCCAGTGCAACGGCGCAGTGTCCGAAAATCACCTGACATCCGGCCTCCTCCAGCATTTTTCTGGCGCAGAGATCCCAGACGTCCGGCTCGAAAACCACCCCGTTCCAGCGCGCCGGCTGCCATGCGAGACGATGGTCGAAACAAAGTTTGAGCGTATCTTCATAGGTAAGTTTCGGATTGATTTTATTCTCGCCGCCGGGAAACTGATTTCTTTCCTTCTCCGGAAAACAGAAATGCCTTGCAATGGTATAAATTCCGCAAGCACCGGGTATGGATTTCATACGGTCGTACAATCTGTTCGGAAGTCCGAAAGCCGCGCCCGTCACCGGCTCCCAGCAGTTGACACCGCAATACGTGGAAGTCCCGCCGAGAATCTTCCGCGTTTCGAAAAGGATCGTCTTCGCGCCAAACTCCGCGGCACGGCACGCCGCGCCGAATCCGCCCGACCCGCCGCCCGCCACACAAACCTGCGCTTTGATGATTTTCGCCATATTCCCCTTTCCGGTGTTTGTATAATTTTACTCCGGAGCGCCGGAAAAACAATCCTGAAAAAAAACTGAAAACTTTACAGAAATGGTATTTCGTTTGACATTTTCACCGAATCCATGATTTGATTTTTCTATCGGGAACGGTATATTCCCTGCAGAATCCAGTTAACATAAAAGGTATGGAACATGTCGGTCATTCCGGAATCGATGAAACACTATACGGGTTCGGTCTTCCTCGGAGGCAGACCGGAAGAAAAACTCTCGGGCGGATTTTACGACCAGAATTGCCTTCTGCTCAATACTCTTGCCCGGAAATTCGATGAATACTTCGCGCTCACCTATATTCTCGAAGGCAGCGCGGAATACACCGATTATCTGGGACGCCGCTTCAAAATGGTTCCCGGAGTCATTCTCATCCGCCACGCGGGAACCGGCTACAGCGTTCGGATGAAGCCGGATGAAAAAAAGCACTGGCTTGAGTTCTCCACCGCGCTTCCGAAAAGTTTTTATCTTTCGCTCCGTGCCGTCGGAATCATACGTCAGGATCAGACGTTCCTGAATCCTGGCATTTCGGACCATCTGCTGAACCTTGCCGGACAATATGTCAGCAATTTGTATTCATACGACACGCCCGCGGGCCTTGCCTCGGCCTATGCGGTGATTCTGGAATTTCTCTCGGCGGCCATGCGGCTTTCGGACGAACGGGAAGGAACCCTCGGCGCGGACAGCGGAGAAATGCTTGTTCGCGCGCGTGAACTTCTGCGCACAAGCCCCGAAAAACCGCTGCCTCTCCGGAGTGTCGCCCGGAAACTGGGGATCGGCTACGAAAATTTCAGGAAACTCTTCACCTCCGCCTGCGGGATCTCCCCGCACCGCTACCGGATCCAGAAGAAAATGGACACCGCCGACAGTCTTCTTCTCCACACAAGCCTCTCCGTCAAGCAGATTTCCTCAATGCTCGGTTATTCCGCCGCATCGAGCTTCACAAGGCAGTATACGGCCTTGCGGAAACGTCCGCCCGGTTCGCTCCGGCAGGATGTTTCCCGATGAAAAATCCGGAATTTTCAAGAAAAGGCCTTGACAAACAAATCACGTTGGATTATAATTAAAACATGCAAAAGCTAAACGTTTAGTTTTATCAGGAAAAGTTGAAAATGCCAGTATCATTGAAGGACATTTCGCAGAAGACGGGGATCAACATCTGTTCCGTATCTCAGGTGCTGAACGGACATCCGAAAGCTCAATCGCTGCGCTCGGAAACCCGCGCCCGCATTCTCGCTGCCGCCAATGCACTGGGATACTGCCGCAACGAAATGGCGGCGTCGGTCGCCCGGAAACACGGAAACGTGCTGGCGTTCGTCAGCGGAGAAATGGGCGGCGTCGAATACACCGGCCGGATCCAGAACGGCGTTCTGGACGCCGCCAGCGAACGCGGTTATACAGTCACGGTCCACCGGCTCGGAAAAACATCCGACGCCGAAATCATCCGCAAACTCATCGGCTGGCGTGTCGCAGGAGTCATCTTCCACGTATCGCGTCTGGAAATGATTCGGGGAATCACCGAGGTCCTCGACACCAATTCCATTCCCTGGGGCACCGTCAACTTGAGCAATCCCGGCGGTATCGGCGTAACCACCGACGACGCGGCCGGAATCGAAAACGCCGTCAAACTGCTTCATGACCGCGGTCACAAAAAAGTGGTGTTCTTCGCCAACATGAAACATGCCCTTTACGATCACACCGAATACCAATTCCGGCGGGAAGCCGGATTCCGGCGCGGAATGGAAAAATATTATCCGGGTCAGACTCCAATCGTGCATCACATGAAGGATTCATCGCTTTTGAACCATGCGGAATATATGCGGGAACTGGTGGATACTCTCGTCCGGGAAAAAACGGACGGCGTGATCTGCGAGTCGGATTTATTCGCTTCTACCTTGAGCCGGACCGCTCACGCGGCAGGGTATTCGCTGCCGGAGACGTTTTCGATCATCGGATTCGGAAATTCGATCTATTCCGAAGCGTCGTATCCGCGTCTGACGACTCTATCCCAGGATTTCGAGCAGATGGGAATGGATACGGTCCGTTTCGTGACGGACGCGATCGAAAAACGCAATCAGGAAGCCGTTCATAACATTCTGCTGCCGGTGCGAATCGTGGAAAGGGATTCTGTGAAAACAATCAACCATAAAACGGAAAGGAAAAGGGAAAGAAAATGAATGCCTCTATAAACAAACACAACCATTCGGCGTTGTCACAATTCACACTCATTGAATTACTGGTTGTCATTGCGATTATCGCAATTCTGGCGGCCATGCTGCTGCCGGCATTGAACAAAGCCAGGGAACGTGCAAAGGAAACCCAATGCATCGGTTATCTCAAACAATGCGGGATTGGAGGAATCGGTTATACCGATGACTTCAAGGGGAAATTTCGTCCTTATTCAGGTTATGGATGGGGATACACCCTCTACACGCAGAAATACATTACAAATAGAAATGCGCTGCTCTGCCCGATGCAGGATCCAATGACTTTCAACAGCACAAATTATTACAACTATACTTATGGGTTCATAACTTACAGTGTCGGGGATGATGCCTATTTTCCTTTTTGTCAGGTTACGAGTTCAGGCATAACCACGCTTCTGACATATCAGATCAAGAATCCGGCATCCTATTTTCTTTTCAGTGATTCTGTGGCCAATTCACCGGCGGCCAATTTCGGGAAACAATCTTTCTGGATAACTCCATTTTGGACAACAAACTGCCTGCACATGAGACATAACAGCGGAGTACAAATTGTCTTTATGGACGGACACGTGAAGAAATGCAATCCGCAAGATGTCATGGAACGAATCAAGAACGTTTATCCCGGCAAATCCAGTTTTTATTATATCGACAGCAAGATGGTTACACGGACGGGCAGATAGTCCCCGGTAAAAAAAGAGGCATATCTTCATAAGAACCTTAGATAAATACCAAAAAACAGGAATAGTTTTCCCTCTTCTTCCAAAACTAGCTTACCCACAAAGGAGAATCGAAATATGACTAGCAAGCTTAGACCAGTAACGCTGTTTGCCGGACTGCTACTATCGGGTTTGACAACCACATTTTCAGGATACTGCGGAAATAATGAAAGTGCGCCACTTGCATTGAACCCTTTATGTGAAGAAGCCAGCCACTTGACTTGTGAAATTGTTCAAGAGGAACGTAAGGTATTCGTCTCGCTTGACATAAGCAATACGGGAATTGAAGATAAACGGCTTGAGGCTGATTGTTATATTTTAACATCTGAAAATTTTCAACTTCCCCCCACCGTTACATTGAGATTTAAACAAGGCAAGGGGATCGTTTCTCTTCCATTGCCTCTGCCTGGAGAATATACCGTTGTTGCCCGCCTTTTTTTAGATGGAGTTGAACAATTCAAGCGGAGCGTTCCGCTACGCGTATCGTCCATTAAAACTATGTCATTCGATGCCATGGTAAAAGAGAAAAGCAAGTTCAATATTGAGATAGATCCCGATTCATATACCGTCAAGGTGCTTATCGACCTGCAGAAAGTCAAGAACCAGAACATCCCGTGGCAAGGGGAATGCAGCATTGTCCGCAAAGGCAAAAAAATTCACGAAAAAACATTTCCAATGAATTTTACCAAAGGGAATGGATCGTGTAATATCCCTTTGCCGCCTGCTCCCGGAGAATATGAACTGCTGGCCGATATTAAAGCTGAAGATATTCCTCCTTTTGAACTTCGCAAGAAATTTACTATCCCGACAACCGAATGGCTGGGAAATACGATTGGATTGGAAGATAAAGTTTTACCTCCTTGGACGCCAATCGTTCTTCAAGGAACTACTGTAAAATGTTGGGGTCGCGAATATCTTTTTGGCGACGGGGCGTTTCCATTCCAGATTATTTCAGCAAACAGTGCAATTCTCTCCAGACCTATCTCATTCAATGCAAAAATTTCTGGAAAGAAAATCTCTTTCAAGATGGATAGATGCAAGGTTGACAGTTTTTCTGAAACACGTGTAATAATGTCAAGCCATATTATTATTCAAAACAAGGAGTTTAAAGTTCGGGTCACGACGGAATATGATGGGTTGGCACTTTTTGAAATTTCCTCTGAAAAAGCTGACACATTATTTTTCGATGAATTAAATCTGGAAATTCCGATAAAAGAAGAACATGCTCTTTACCGAAATATTTTTAATATCAGTACAAGCGATCTGCCAGGAGGAAGTATCCCCTCCGGTAATGGTATAGTCGAAGTGAAACCATGGATGCCCTTTGTCTGGCTTGGAGACAATGACAGAGGATTGTTCTGGTTCAGCGAGTCCGATAATCCGAAGATATGGCCTAATAAGGATCAAAACTGCATTGAAATTGAGCGTGCAGAAAAAGAAGTAATTCTCCGATTCAATATTCTTGCTGCGGGACAAAAGTTCTCTTCTCCAAAATGGAACTTGGTATTTGGCCTGCAAGCCACTCCTGTAAAAAAAGTAGATGCCAGAATGGCTCGAAAAAGACGTTTTTATGGACCGACGCAGAATATTGACTGGGCATGGCCTGATCCCAAAAAGGATCATTCAACTCTGGGTATGGGATATCCTGAAGCGGCTAATCCGCAGGCGTATTTGAATTATATCAAAGGTCTCCATCAAAAGGGACTAAAAGTTTGTCCTTACCTCGGATTGACCTTCATTGCTGATGGACTTCCCGAGTCAGTTTTTTTCAAAAAATATTGGTTTTTTGGGTTTGATGATCCATCGATATCCCAAGCGGGATGGAGCCATAATTGGTATTGTGCCTCTCCAGTGGGGAAAGGTTATGCCGATTTTGTTGTTTGGAAAACCCAAAAATTCTTGGAACAATACAATCTTGATGGTTATTATATAGATCAAGCTCATCCATATGTTTGCGACAGAGAATCTGCCGGAGTAGGATATGAATGGAAGGGGAAACGCTACTATACATATCCAATTCTTGGTTACCGTAATCTCTATCGTCGCATGTTTTCGGCTGCGAAAGCATTGCCTCGAGATACGTTCACACTGGCACACATGTCCGCAAAAATGAATATTTCCTCCATGGCGTATGTGGATGCTTGTCTTGACGGAGAATGGCCTTTTGCTCCATTGGTTCGCCATAAGTCCTATATGGAAGTCATGACCATGGATAATTTCAGGGCAATGTTCATGGGACGGCAATGGGGAGTTGCAATGATATTTCTGCCGGAATTTCGAGGAGAGCGTGAAAAATTAATGGAGCCGACCAAAGAACTGATGGGACTTCTGATGATTCACGATGTCGCGGTGATGAGACTTTTCTGCAAGCGGGACGTAGTAGATGGCGCTCATCGGGCACTTGATGATTTCGGGTATGCCGATGCGGATTTCATTCCTTATTTCGATCCTGTTCCACCCGCAGTCACGGACATGAAGGATGTCTATGTAAGCGCCTACAAGCATGATAACGGAAGCGTACTTCTCATTGTCGCAAATCTGAGCAAAGAAAAGCTGGACCGGACCGGCAAGATCAGAATCAACGCAAAACGCTTGGGCGTAAAAATGGACAAGCTCATGAGTTGGCCGGATCGTACACCGATCCGGACGGTCAATGATGAATTTGAAATGACTGTTCCCAAAATGGACTTCCGTATGTTCGTGATCGGTAATCCTGTTACGCCTTTTCCGAAAACTAACAATATTTTCTCCAGCTGGGTAATTTCCGATATGACTCTGCGCAAGGAAAGCGCACAGTATGTCAAGGCCGAGGCGGATAAAGTGACGCTCACGG
>CAZORN010000012.1:3006-33492 GCA_964581935.1 uncultured Victivallales bacterium | reverse complement strand
TATGGCTCGATCCGACCGACGGCGCCACCGAATTCGGCGATCTCCCGCCCGGCGACGCCGGTTCGCTCGGATTCGTCCTGAAAGACAATGCGTTCGAGTTCCGCAAAGTCGCCCTTTCCGGAAAAGTCGCGAGTTCCGCCCTGACTGAAATCGAACTCGACAAGGCGCCGGACGGAAAAGGTCTTCTGGCGAAAATCTCATCGAAACGCACCGGTTACGCGCAATATCTCTACCTTCAGGAACAGAAGAAATTATTCCCGGAACAGAAACGCTATGCCGCGGAACATGAACTTTCGCGAATTCTGCCGGGGTTCACCCTCGAATCCCTCGGGACGGACTCAATGACCGCGTCCTCCCCATTTTTCTTTGCGGCCCCCGGCCTGAACCTTCTGCCGACGGACTTGAAAGCGCTTTTCATTTCCCGGGAACGGACAGGGTCGATCCGTCTGTTCGACGGTCGCCCGATCGTTTTCTCCACTCGCGTTATCCGGAAAGGCAAATCTTTCCTGCCCCGAAGTTTCGAGCGGAGCTGCGACGGATTCAGTCTGAAGGTGAATGCAAAGAACGACACACTGGTCTGCCGCGCCGAATTTCCGGGAGGCGATCTGAGCCCGGATGCATACCGGAAAATTCGAGAAATCCTTCTGGAAGCCGAAACCGAATTTTCAAATAAGGACTGAACCATGGAAGAAATTGTACAGACCCTGAAAAAACTTCCGCCGAAAATGGAAGAGCTCAAGAAGGAGCTTTCCCGGAAAATCTTCGGACAGGAGGAACTGATCGAAACCATGCTGGCCGCCATCATCGCGCGGGGACACTGTCTGTTGACAGGAGTCCCCGGTCTGGCGAAAACCCTCCTGGTGAGTTCGCTCGCGGAGGCGGCGGACTTGAGCTTCAAGAGGATCCAGTTCACGCCCGACATGATGCCGAGCGACATCACCGGAAATGAAATTCTGGACTTCCGGCAGGATTGCGGAACCCGCGCCTTCCAGTTCATGAAAGGACCGGTCTTCGCCAATCTGGTGCTGGCGGACGAAATCAACCGGACCCCGCCCAAGACCCAGGCCGCTCTTCTGGAGGCCATGCAGGAGCGGGCGGTCACGGTGGCGGGAAAACGCTATGGGCTGGAGGAACCGTTTTTCGTGCTCGCCACGCAGAACCCCATCGAACAGGAGGGAACCTATCCCCTGCCCGAAGCCCAGCTGGACCGCTTCATGTTCGCGCTGAACGTGAAATACCCGAAGTTCCATGACGAGGTCCGCGTGATGCTTGAGACCACCAGCGAAACGTCCGTCACGCTGAACAAGATCATTTCAAAGGAAGAACTCCTCGCGTTCCAGCACGCGGTGCGGTCCATTCCCCTGCCCCAGTCCGTGGCGGAACTCACGGCGAAAATCGTGCGTGCGACGCGTCCCGAGGAACAGGACGTGGCCGAACAATACATCCGCTGGGGCGCGGGCCCGCGCGCCTGTCAGTGTCTCGCCCTCGCCGGAAAGGTTTTCGCCGCGTTCGACGGGCGCTACAACGTTTCCGACGAAGACATCCTCCGGGCGCTGCTTCCGGTGATGCGTCACCGCGTAATCCTCAACTACCGCGCCGAAGCGGAAAAAGTCACGCTCGAAAGTCTCCTCGGGGCAATCGTAAAGGCATACCGGAAGTAAGACGATGGAAGGAAGAAACGTGAAAACATCCGCGGAATCCGCCGGGGGGTTCTTCGACCTTTCCCAACTGGCGTCCCTGCCCTCGCTGGAGCTGCGGGCGCGTCATCTTGTAAGGGGACTTTACGCGGGCATGCACCGGAGTCCGTTCCGCGGCGCCAACGCGGAATTCAAGGAGCACCGCGAATATTTTCCCGGCGACCCTGTCACTGACATCGACTGGAAGGTTTACGCGCGCACGGACCGTCTTGTGGTGAGAATCCGCGAGGAGGACGCCGATCTTTCCGCCGCGATCTTCGTGGACGGAAGCGCCTCGATGAATTTCAAGGACGCGACGGCTCCCATGACGAAATGGGAGTATGCCTCCGTTCTGGCGGCCGGGTTCATGTTCCTGATGAAAAGCCAGAAGGACCGCTTCGCCCTTTCCGTGATCGGGAACGATCCGGACAATCTGGACAACCCCTCGAACACCGCCCCGCACTTCACGAAAATGCTGGACAAGCTCCGAAAAAAACCTTCCGGCAAAGACGCGTCCTTCGCAAAGGCCCTTCTGGATGCGGAACCGACCCTCCGGAACGGGTCCATCCTTCTTCTGATCTCGGATTTCTACCTGAATCCGCAGGAACTTGCTCCGGTTTTCGACCGGTTCCGCGAAAAACAATGCGAAATTCTCCTCTTCCACGTCATGGACAAAGCGGAGCGTTTCTTTCCATATCGGAACCCCCTCCTGCTGGAGGAACTTGAAAGCGGAGCAAAAATGCTGCTCTCGCCCGACATCGTGAAAAAGGAATATCTTCGGAAAGTGGAAAGCCACCTGACCGCCTTTTCCATTCTCGCACGCGCAAAAGGCGGCACCCATTCTCTTTTCACGACGGACCGCGTCCCGCTCGAGGCGCTGGGGTCCTACCTTTCCGTACGGAACCAACGTTTGAGGCGCTTCCAATGATCCAGTTCGCATTCAGCGCATACTTGTGGGGTCTCTGCCTTCTGGCGGTTCCTCTGATTCTGCACCTGCTGAAACACCGTCCGGGCGAGGTGAAACCTTTTCCTTCGTTCTTCTTTCTTGCGCAGACCGCCGCATCGAAGCAGCGCCGCAACAACTGGCTGAAATATCTGGTGCTCTTCTGCCGCTGCATGGTGCTGGCGTGTCTGGCGCTGTTGTTCGCATGGCCGTTCGCGGACGATGTGGCGGCGGAACCGTCCTCCGCGACCGTCCTGATTCTTGACGCCTCTTTCAGCACGGGTTCCGAAAAAGCGCACGAATCGATGCTCGACGCGCTGTCCGATGAATTGAAAAAGGTCACGCCCGAAACCCCGGTCCTCGGAGCCGTTCTCACGGATGTCCTGACGACAGGCGGAGACTTCACCGGCAATGCCGCCGCACTGAAGTCCTTCTTTGAAAAAACACCCTGCGCGTCCGCCATGCCTTCGGATTTCATCACCGCGCTGTATCAGGCGGACAGCCGCCTCGGAGCCATTCGTGCGAAACGGAAAAAGATCGTGATCCTGACCGACCGTCAGAAATTTCCATGGAAACGTTTTCCGGAACAGCCGTTTCTGCGGAATGCGGACGAAGTCGCCATCCTGCCCGGAAAAGTCCGAAAACCGTACAACTGTTCGGTCATCTCCGCTCGCACGGACTTTCCCGCTCTGACCGTGCGTCTGCGTAACTTCAACCCGAAGGAAGAACCCTCCACTCTGGAAGTGTTTCTCGACTCGAAACAGGTTCTGAAAAAAGAACTTCTCCTTCCTCCGAACGGAGAAAGAACGGAGGTCTTCCAGCTTTCCGTTCCGCCGGAAGCGCGGGAAGGGAAAATCGTCCTTTATGCAAAAAACGACGACATTCCGGCCGACAATTTCTGGTATTTTCCCATCAATCCGGCGCCGCCGATGAAAATCCGGCTGACCTTCTCCTTTGAAAACCAGTTCATCCGGGAAGCGCTGCGTTCGTCTTCGATCCAGTTGGAGACGCTTACGAAAAGCAATCTCGGGGAACCGTCCGATCTGCTGATCCTCACCGACCTTTCCGCTCTGGACGGAGAAATTGCTCCCGCGCTGGACAGCGCACTCCGGAACGGAACCGGCGTTGTCCTGGTGTCCGACGGATCGCCCCGGATGAAACAACTGCTGGCACACTACGGCTTTTCATTCAAGTCAGGACCGAAGACGGACAGCGCCGGGCTGGAGATGATTCATCTGGAACACCCCGTTTTCAAGGAATATCTCAAAATCAGTTCCGCAAGCTGGTTCGACATCACGTTCTTCGACATTCCCCGCCTCAGGATTCCTCCGCAGGCGCGGATCCTCGCCGCCTTCGAGGGCATGAATCCGGCCCTCTGCGAAATGGTCCGTGAAAACGGAAAACTCTTCGTGATGGCCTGTCCGATCACTCCGAAAAGCACCAATTTCCAGACCTACGGCAATTTCGTGGCTTTCTGGCGGGAACTCTCCGAATATGTCTCCCGCGACCGGACACGGCAGGAATCCTTCACCGCGGCAAGCCGTCAGGTCCGCACAAAGGACGGAGACCTGGATCTCAGGACGCCCGGAAACTTCACCTTGAAACAGCGCATCTACAGCATCAACGCGAACCGGGCGGAATCGGAAGTCGAACAGCTTTCGGATTCCTTCTCGTGCGCAAAACATCTCATTCCGAAACCGGAAGCGAAAGAGGAACCGGCGTATCTGCGAATCGGCGGGACACACAACTACCAGACGCTTCTGCTGATGCTTCTCATGGGGTTCCTGATGATGGAACTGGCGGTCTCGAACAGGACGGCGCTATAATGAACCTCAAACACAAATTCTACTGTTATTACTTCGCAAGAGTCTTCGATCTGGCACTGCTTTTCGCCGCGCTCCTCTGCGCAATGGCGTGTCTGTTCCTGACTTCGGCAAGGCTTCTGGAGCCGGGAGCCGAAAACTGCGACGTCCGGAATTTCATCGGACAGACCCTTCTGGTTGCCGCGGGAATCTGTTTCCTGATTACGGCTCTCTTTAAAATAGAAAGGATACGGACGGCGATCCGCGGCTTCGACCTCTTCACGGACTCGAAAAACCGTCTCGAGGCGCTTTTACTGCTGAAGAAGACACACCATCCGCTGAAAGAGGCTCAGGCGCTGGAAACACGGGCCCATTTTGCATCCGTCCGGCTTCCATGGACCGTCTATCGTCCCTTCCTTTCCCTGCTTCTGATCCTCGGCATGCTCTTCTATTCGCTCCGCCTGATGAACGATGCAACGGCCGAACACGACCGTATCCGGCAGGAACAGCAGATTGCCCGTCAGGTGAAGGAACAGAAAGCGGAAGAGGAAAAAAAGACGAAGGAACTGGCGCTGGAAAAGGCGTCCCTTGTCCTGACCCAGCCGGAAAGCGAAAGCCGGGCGAAACCTCTGGATGAAGTCGAGTGGAGCGGCGCGGGAGAGTCGCCGCACGGCTTCGACTCCCTCTGTCTGGCGGTATATGTGAACGGGGAATTCAGGAAAAACTATCCGCCGGAAACCTCTCCGAAAGAAAAAGGCAAGGTGACATTCGGTTCGGTTCTCGCGCTGGAAGATCTGGATGTGAACCCGTTCGACCTGGTCAGCTTTCACCTTGCCGGGAAAGCGACGGTCGGAGGAAAAAAGGTGGAGATACTCAGCGAACCGGGCTTCGTGGAAGTCCGGCCGTTCCGCGAAGACGCCTTCTTCATGAAGGGCGACATGCCGGGAGTGTCCGCCGAAAATCAGGACATTCTCGCCATGCTTTACGGAATGCTGGACTTGCAGATCCGTCTGAACAAAGCCTTGTTTTCGCTCAAGATCTATCTGAAGCAACCCCATAAGGAGTCCGGAGACAAGGTGCTGGAAAAAATCAGGCGCGAACAGGAAGACCTGACAAAGACGCTGGAGGACTTCCTCAACGATCCGAAAGCCAGACGTATTCCGGCCGACGCGGTCAACCAGTTGGAACAGGCGCTCGGCAAAATGAAAACCGCCCTGGACTCGATCGGGAAAGGAGCGTTGTAAATGAACCGGAACCCATTGTTTCTTATTCTTATTTTCATCCTGTGCGCATGTCTGCTGAAAGGGGATGAACCGGCTACCCAAAGTCAGCAGAAGGCCGTTTCCCATCTGGTTCAGGCATTGAAAAGCGTCCGGCTCCTTTTCTCGAACGAAGGAAGCGGCTCCTCCGGAAACGGGAAGTCCCCCGCGGAAAGCAAGCCGGACCGGAATCCTTTCCGGAACAAGGAAAAATTCAAGCTGCCGGAGATGCCGCCGAAGGAAAACGTCCATAACCGGCTTTCGGAACTGGCGAAGGAACAGAAGGAGCTCAATTCGGAAATCCGGAAAGATTCCGAAGGGAAAGGCGACAAGCTTTCGGAGAAGCAGGAGTCGCTCCGGGAAAAGCTGGACGCCGTGAGGAAAAAACTCTCCGAGAACAAGACCGCTTCTGAAAAACTGGCGGACACCGATGAAAAAATGAAGGATGCTTCTCAATATCTGAAGGCGGAAAAACGCACTCCCGCCTCGGTCAAGGGAGAACAGGCGGCGGCCGACATGGAACAGGTCCGGAAAAAGCTGGAAAAAGATTCCAATCAGGAAACCTCGAAGAAGTTGGAAGAGACCTCGAAAAAGCTCGACGGTCTTGCGGAAGAACTGAAGGAGAAAAAACAATCCCCGAAGCAGGCGCTCGACAAAGTTTCCGAAATGGCCGGCGACCTCGCAAAAGAAGCGGGAATTCAGCATAAGACAGGCACGCAGGGAAATGCGGAACGGCTGGGGAAGGTCGCGGAACGGTTCAACGAGGCGGCGGAGTCCGGACCGGACAAGAAACTCCCGGAAGAGAAAAAACGGGAAGAGGTTCTCGAAACGCTCGGCACCCTCAAGAAAGTGGTGACGGCAACCCGGAGCGGACAGCAGGACCCGGTCTCGTTCCTGAATTCGACCCTTTCAAAGCTGAACGAAAACACGGACAACCTCAAGTATCTGAAAAAACATCCGGACCCGGCCGCGGAAAAGGAAGTCCGCAAGGAACAGTCCGATCTTCTGGAAGATCTGTCGTCGGTCATGGGACGGATTGCGGAAGAGTCCGCGGATTGGGGTGTGGTGAAAGCGCGCGAGGAAACGGAAAGAGAACTGGCGCGTCTCGACAGTAACAAAGCAATCATGCCGGAAGAGCTGGCTCCGCTTCTGGATTCGGTCGGAAAACTGCTTCTGGCGTTGAAACGGGAAGTGAGGATCCATGTATTCGAAGCGGAAGAAGTCCCGGAAAAATACCGCAAAGACGCCGCCTCATATTTTGAACGGCTTTCCGGGAAGAAACCCGATCCGAAGGAGAAACCGTGATGGATCAGAGCATTCAGACAATCCGCTGGGATTTTCCCGGCTCCTGGAGCGGGCTGGTTCTGGCATTTCTTTTCCTGGCCGCGTTCACCATTCTGTCCTACCGCTATTCCCTGCGGGATTTCGGCTGGTTCCGAAAAAGCGTTCTGTGTCTCCTGCGGATTCTTCTCTTCTGCCTGATTCTCGTATGTCTGGCGAATCCCCGGATGGAAACGGAACGCACGATCCGGCGGGAGGAAAAACCGAAAATCGCGGTGGTGTTCGACGAATCCGGCAGCATGTTGAAACCTTCCGTCTGGAAACGGAACCGTTTCGATGACGCGATCGCCTTCTGGACCGAAAAAGTCAACCGCGCAAATATCCAGACGGACTTCTACCACTTCGGGAAAAACCTCCGCAAAGTCCTGTCCGCCGGAGCGGCCACGGATCCCGCAAACGGAAATGAAACCCGATTCTATGCGCTGGCGCGAGAATGGATTCCCCGGTTCGAAGCCGAAAATTACAACGGCGTGATCTGTTTCACCGACGGAATCGACACCGGAGAAGAAGGACGCGGCGACCTGATGTCCGCGCTTGCGGCCACTCCGCTGGAACACATTTTCGTTCCCATGATTCAGGAAGTGGCTTCGATGCCCGAGCTTTCCTTCCGTAAAATCGAATCGCCCACGCAAATCCTCACAAAAACGGAAAGCGCAATGAACTTCATGATCCGGAGCGGCAACCTCCACGCAGGGTTCAGTCCCGCATTCGAGCTGGTTCGCAACAAAACGGAAGTGATTCTGCATCAGGAACTTTCTCCCGTCAACGGCATCCGGACCGTGAAATATCCGCTGACGGCCGATCTGCCCGGAAAGGAAATACTGACGGCGCGGCTCCTCCTGAAAGGGAAGGTATGCGAAAGCGTCACATGGAGCCTCGAAAAGGTGGACAGGAGAGACAAACTGAACGTGCTGATCTTCAACGGATCGCTCGACTTCGGAACGCGGTTCATCCGGAATGTTTTTCTGGACGAGCCGTCCATCGCGCTCGACGTCCGCTATGCGAAAGGGATTTTCCCGGAAAAAACCGGACAGGGAAGCGATTTTCCCGATCGCGCCGAACTGGAAAAATTCGATATTCTTCTGCTGATGAATCTGAAGAAAAAGTCGCTGGGACAGAACGCGGAAACGGATGTGATGGAGTTCGTCCGGAAAGGCGGCGGCGTACTTTTCGTCTGCGGAAACCCGGCCACGTCGCAGGAATACGCCTCCTCCACGCTGGAGACTCTTCTGCCGGTGAGGTTTTCGGCGAACACGGTCTCCGATTCCCGCGCGGATCCTGAAACACAGCGGATTCTGGACGAGATCGCGCGGGGAAGAAATCCCACCCAGTTCGATTCACAGATCAACCGCAGGAAGGAATTCACGTTCAAACCGCAGCCGCTGTATCCGTTTGAACTGACCCTGCTCGGAAAGAAAAGCCCGCTGTTTTACAAAAACGTTTCCAACGGTAAACCGACGGCGGTCATTCCTGAATTTCAGGATATTGCGCCGGTCGAAGCCATCAAACCGGGCGCGAACCTGCTGGCGTTTCACACCGCAAATGGACGCGAACAGCCGCTTCTTGCCTACCAGAACTTCGGAAGCGGACGAAGCATGGTGCTGGCCTGCGATCCGCTCTGGCGCTGGAAAATGAATCTGCCCTCGAAAAATCAGGCTTATGAAACATTCTGGAAAAACCTGTTTTCCTATCTCTCGCTCGGAAAAAACCGCACGGCCCGCTGGATCGTGCCGAATCTTTCCCCGGACGCAAAGGAATGGGAACTGATCCTGGAGCCGGGCGCGCTGGTTTCAGACCCCGGACGCATCGTATGCAAACTGGAGGCCGGAGGGAAAGAAGAAACCGTCCCGCTTCAGGCGATGGAAGGGAAACTGCGCTGTATCGTGAAACCGGACGGAACGGAAAAGACGGTCCGTGCTTTTTATGAAGGGAAAGTCATGGCCGCCTTCACCTTCTCGACGATGAAATCGGCTGAGACCGCGAAGGAACTCAGGACGCTGGAACCGGATCTGGAAGGGCTGCGTGAATTCGCCACGCTTCCGAACGTCTCCCTGCTGGATCCGGGTTCAAAACTGGATCTTTCCGAGCGCTTCTGCCGGAAAGAAATCCAGTTAAAGGAAAAAACGGTTCATCCGCTGTGGCACAACGGATGGTTATTCTTCTGGATCGCGGCGCTCCTGATTCTCGAATGGATCATCCGGCGCTGGAACCGTCTGCTGTAACGGAGGGAAAAAATGAGATTCATATTTCTTTTATTCTGCATCGGATTCTGCATGACGGCCGCCGAATCCGGCTTCGAATCGGAACGGGGAAGCCGGGTTTCCTGGGCGCGCCTGAAATTTCCCGTCAAGGGAAGCTCCAGCATGGAGTCGGCGTGGGACTGGCACGCGCATCCGTCCGGCGATATGAGGATGATCGACTTCATCCGGAAAAACACCTCCGTCAACCTGCTGGCGGACTGGAATGTGGTGGATGCGGAACATCTGGAAAAAATGTGCGCGTTCCCTTATATTTTCATGCACGGACAGCGGACCCTGAATCTCTCGTCTCTGGCGGAAAACAACATCAGGGAATATCTTCTGAGAGGCGGTTTTCTGTTCATCGACGACTGCGTCTACCAGAAATACGACCCCTATCAGGACATGATGTATCAGAGCACCCTCAAACTGCTGAAGAAGCTGTTTCCGGGAGTCGACATTCAACGGGTCGGGCTGGATCACGAACTCTTCAGGTGCTATTTCAAGATCCGCTTCTTCCCGCATTGTCAGGGAAAAAACAACGGAATCTCGCTGGTGACATGGCAGGGACGTCTCATCGCAATCATCACCTCAAGCGATATCCACTGCGGATGGGTCAGCGAAAATTGGTTCGGGACGGAAACAACTCTGGAAGCCTACCGGCTGGGCACCAATATCTACGTCTATTCCATGACACACTGAATTACCCGGACTTTCCCCGCATCTCACGGGCGGGCATCCCCGGCCGGCATTCCCGAAAAGCGGGAATAATGGACGAGCGGAAATCCGGGTCCGATCCGCGGAAAAATACTCCAGTCCTCCGTTTCGAGCATTCTCCGGAAAAGGTCTTCGATTCCGGGAATGACCCATGTCCGGTTATTGTCCGGAAGATCTCTCCGGAAGGAATCCTCAACCGGAAAGACCCGGCAGGATTCCTGCGCGGCGTTGACAACCGCGACATGTTTTCCGGCCTGTTCCAGAGTGCAGATGAACCGGTCCGGATTCTCCAGTCTTTCCAGCATGGCGTCCATGAGATGCTCCCGCTGGCGGGTCTCGTCCACCGGAATTTCTTCGATCCGGTTTCCCCGGGAATCTTCCAGCGTGATTTGTCCGAACCGCCACGTCATGGCTCCTTCTTCTCCGCGAATGCGGACTTCGGGATCGACGTTTCGTTCCGGCGCATGCGTGCAGCAGAACTTCAGGTCCGTTCCTTCCGACGTCTTCAGATGCAGAGCCGCGGTATCGGTGTTTTCGATTTCCGGATTTCCGCGCAGAAGCATCGCTTCCAGCCAGACCGGATCAGCCGATTCACCGGGCCGACGCCCCGTAAAAAAAAGGAGAAGATTCAGATAATGGGCCAGCGCATTCTGAAACGGAGAATCCAGAATCCAGTTGTCCGGCGTTCCTGTTTTCCCGGCCCAGCGGTTGCGGCTGTAATAGTTGTGATCCCGGATCCAGCATCCGAGACAGGAACCCGAAAGGATCCGTCCGATCCGGCCCTCCAGCAGCATCTGTTTGGCGCGTTGAATCTCCGGCTGATAGACGGTTTGAAACGCCACAGCCGTAAATTTGTTCAAGAGTCGTTCCGCTTCGCGCATTTCATGCACATCCTGAAGAGTCGGCGCGGCCGGTTTTTCGATCAGGCAGTTCGCGCCGTGCTTCATGGCTTCGATCGCCATCGGTTTGTGCTGAGCGATTCCCGTCGGGATGAAACAGAGGTCCAGGCGGCCGGAAAAATCGCGGAGCATCTCCTGATGGTCCGTGTAAAGACGGCATCCGGCAGCACGCAATGCGGCGCATTTTTCCGTCTCCTCCTCCTGATTGATGACGGTGGCCGCGCAAAGCTCAAGACGTCCCTGCCGGTGATAGTTCATCAGGTCGGCATAGTGAACACGGCCGAATCCGGAGACTCCGATCAATGCTGCCTGAACCATCATCCCACCTCCGGACCGAATATGGCGTAAAGAGATCTTTCCGAAGGGGTTCCACACGGTTCTCCGTAATACATCCGTATGAATTCACGGTTAACGCGGAAACCGGCACGGAACAGTGCGTCCAGAAATTCCGACTGATGCTCCGGCACGTCGATCTGAAAGGAGGACGATGCCATGCGGCGTCGCCATTCCCGAAGGAGAGACACCGCCATACCGAGCGACTCGGCGAGCAGGACGCCTGCATGGCAGTTCAGACGCCCTTCCCGCCCGAATATGGCCCCGGCCAACTTGCCGTCACGATATGCCCCGAGAATCTTATCCCGGTGGTTCGTCCAATAAAACCGGAAAAGTTCCAGCCGGTGCGTTCCCGTAAAAACCGCCTCTTTTTCCGCGAGTCCGGAAAGATCCCCTTCCGTGATGTCGCCGAATGTCAAGTTCCCGGCATCCACGCGGTCGAACGAAGGGTTTTCAGCGGTCAGACGCAGGATTCTGCCTTCGGGCGCAAACCCGATTTTTTCATACACCGGCTTTCCCGCGGCGGAGGCGTCCAGCTTGATGGTGCGGAAGCCGGAATATCGGGACAGCAGGTTCTGAACGAGGCGCGAGGCGATTCCAAGTCCGCGCATATTGTTCCGGGTGATGACAAGGCCGATCCAGGCGAGTTCTTTGTTCCAGCCGATCCCGGCCGCGCAGCCGGCAATCGAACCGAGATGGACCATGGAAAGCGGCGTTCCCTGTTCAAGAAACAGTTTCCAGTCATTTTCGGTCTGATTCCAGTGGACGGCTTTGCAGAGTTCGATGAGCTCCGGAAGATCGCACGCCTCGATTGTCCGGACGCACATTCCTCCGGGGCCGGAATAATACGGTTTTTTCCTCAGGAATGCGATCTGTTTTTCGATGTCCTGACACAGGATTTTACGGAAATCCGCAAGAAGTTCTTCGCCTTTTTCGCGGGATGCCAGTTCCGGATGTCCTGCCAGTCCGTTTTCATTGAGATGGGCGATTCCGAATGTATTGAGATCCTTCTGCTGAAATTCGCCTCGGCATCCGGTGCCTCCGGGAAGAACGCAGTCCCGACCGGCGATCGCCATGAAAATGGAGGTTTCCGCCTCGCCCGCATGAATATCCAGTTTTCCGGAATTGACCGCTTCCAGACAGTCCCGGCCGGCGCCGTGGGTTGAAGCGAACAGGAGAATCTTGATTTTCCGGTTTTCCCTGTTGATGTCCCGGATAACCGGCGTCAAGGCAAAATTGCCGCCGTGTCCGTTGATGACGACAAGGAAGCGGAAGCCCTGGTGTTCTCCTTCTTCGGCGATGTCCCGGATGATCCGCATCAGCGTTTCGGGATGGAGCGAGAAAGATCCGCGGAACCCGCTGTGCTCCAGTGAAGTGGCGATGGAAATGCCGGGCAGAAGAGCCGCGTCCAGGTATTCCGCGACCAGCTTTGCGGAGTATTCGGCAATGAGTTGATCCGTATTCAGCGGCAGATGGGGGCCGTGTTGTTCCATGGCGCCGACGGGAAGGACAAGGATATCCGTCCGATGCGCCTGCCATTCAGGAGAGGTATTGTTTCCGGAAATCATAGGGACACTTCATATTGTTTTGAAAATTCTTTGAGTTCGGATTCGGAACAGGGCTTGCAGAGGTTGTTCCACGGTTCGATCATCGACAGATTTTTCCCCCGCAGGAATCGGTAAACCTCGGGAAGGTCGAATTTCCGCAGTATGCCGAACGGCAGGGACATGTAATCCCAGCGTGTGACCGGATCGCGCACGATCTGCGCCCAGGAAAGCGGCGCGTTGTAAAGCGTCACGCGCTTCACTTCGGGCATCACACATGCCGCAAGCGCGGCAAGGATGGCTCCGGCGCCGCGTCCCGCCAGATGAATCCGCCGGACTCCGCCGGTTCCCTTCAATACGGCGATCGACGCAATGACATCCTGCAGCTGGAGGGCGAGCCAGTCATTGCCCATGGCGAGCTCGAAAGCGGTCATCCAATAATATTCATTGGCCGCATAGACGTCGTGCGCATGAGGATTCGTATTGGCGCAGGAGGGCATGTTTTCCCCGAATCCGCGCACGTCCAATCCATAAATCTCGCCGCTGCCGTCCGGGAATTTCATTTCGGGCAGTTCCCATAGCGTCCCCTCATGCGGCAGATAAAGAACACAGTCTTCCGAAGGTTCGATATGATGCAGGGCGTTCGAGGCGATCCGTTTGAGAATGCAGTCCATTCCCGGCGCGGTTTCAATGGCAAACCGGCTGTAATAGACTCGTTCCATGCCGAAGTCCTGCGGACGGATGGCCCGGAAACGGGGTTCTCTCTCCACTTTTTTCAACCGCATGGTTTTCCGGATGAGTTCAGGTAAATTCCGTATCACGGGTTTCGGAATCCTGATCTGCTGATGGAAAGGAACGGCTTCCGGCAGATCCAGAGCATCGCCTGTCGGGGTGCAGAGAATCTCTTTTTCCGGAAATATTTTCAGGTCGCCGGCTTCGCGCCCATCATGCCTGATACCAAAGTAAAGATTGAAGAATCGGTACATCTGTTCGCGATGATCCAGCGAATATCCGTGCCGTTCCTCGCCGATATGAAGTTTGACTCGTTCGGGACATCCGAGCAGGGTATAGAACTTCCGGATTTCCTCATAATCCTTGCGGACGGCCCGATGATCGAAGAAATCATCTTTATGTCCAAGAATCAGGACAGGATTCGGAGAGGAGGCAAGGAACAGGTCGCCGACGTCCAGCCCCGCTTTCATGATTCCGGGCAGAAACTGTTCGATATCGCTGATCAGTTCGTTTTCAAGATTGTTGAAGTAACGGTTGGTCCAGCAGGAGGGAGCGGCTATTTTGACCCGACGGTCAAACGCGGGATAAAACACGCTCATGTTCCCGCCGCCGGAACATCCGGTCACGCCGATCCGCCCCGGATCGACTTCCGGACGAGAAACCAGATAATCCATGGCCGCAAGAGCATCGCGCATCCAGAGATTCACAATCCCGTCTCCGGTCAGATGCAGGGGCTTCCCCAGGAAGTTGTGCTCCGTGCTGGCGGCAAACCTGACAAATTCCTCGATGTCCGGCGCTTTCCCGTGCGCCAGACGCGCTGCGGCACGACGCTCCCCCTGCCCGTGCGGATCGAAGGAAAACGCCGCATATCCCATCCGGGCAAGCATCTGCGGGAAACGCTGATAGGTTTCCATCGATTTTCCGTTGTTGCTGTGACCGCAGAAACACAAGACGCCCGGCAGAGCCCCCTTGTGGTTTTCGGGAAGGAACAGAAGTCCGGTGACGGGAAAAAGGAGGTCCCCGCGAAGAATGATCTTTTCGATGCATACGCCGCCCGGAACGGAGAGGACGCCCGTGACTTCCGCTCTCAAATGATGGATGCGGAGCTCTTCAAGCGGAGCGAAAAGACGTTTCACCTTTCCCCGAACCCGCTCGATGTAGGCTTCCGCGTCGGGCCGCGTCTTCACCGCTTCCAGACGTTTTTCTCTTCCGGCATCCATTTTTTTCGCACGGTTCCGCAGTTCATCGTATACGCGGGTGCACTGCGGAGAAATTTTCAGATGTTCCGTTGACAGAGAGTCTTTCATTTTTTCTTCGGTCCCCTTATTTCTTCGCCTGACGGAGAGTTCTGGCTTTTTCCTCATCCTGCTTCGCCTCGGCGTTTTTTCCTTCTGCCTTGTACAGCGAGGCGCGGGCGTTGAGCAGAACTGCGCCCCAATGTCCGGTCATGGTATCGATATTGAAATTTTTCAGCAACTCATCGGCTTCCGTGAACTTCTTCTCCGCGACCAGCAGCCGGACCGCGTTAACAAGACATTCGCCGGTCGCCCATGAAAATTTGCCGGAAACACCTTTCACGCCCGCTGTGTAGATTTCCAGCGCGCGAGATGCATCTTTGAGATTCCTCTCCAGATTTTCTCCGCGCCGCAGCGCGACAGCGGCATAGCGCATCCAGTCCGTTTTCGGGGAAACGCATTCCATGGCTTTTGACAGATCGGATTCCGCTTCGGCTCCTTTTTTTTGCCCGGAAAAAATCTCGCCGCGAATGAAATAGGCTTCACCGGCGCAATCGTCCGGAAAATCCTGAAAATCGCTTTCCCCGAATCGAGACAGTATTTCAGCCCCTCGGCCCGAAGAGGCGAGAACGCGCAATTCCAGAAGAGTCGCGTATGGTTTTTCCGGCATTCGAGAAGCGATTTTCAACGCCTCATCCACATTTTTTTCCCGCAAAGCAATGGCGATCGCTTTCGAGAAACACTGCATTTTCTGTTCGCGGGTGAGATCTCCTCCCGCAAGTTTGAGATACGCTTCCTTCGCTTCGGTGAACTTCTTATCTGAGGCAAGTTTCTCCGCGGCCCGGAAATCCAAGCGGAAATCCGCGCGAACGGCAAGAGCAAGCGCGAAAAAGATTGTGACGGCCGTCATTTTTTTCATGGGTCAGGCTCCTTACGGCTGTTTGAAACGGTATTCGTTGAAAGCTTCCGGCTGAAGGCCGATTCCGCGTCTGACAACTTCCGGGTTGCGCGCGAAGAACCAGTTGAAGTCCATGGTCTTCGAATTCAGCGAAATCGTTCCTTTTCCGAGCGGGAACGAATGCATGGATTTATTGCCTTTCGCGGCAATGTCGTCCGCTGCCTTTTTCTTTTCTGCCGGAGTCAAATCTCTTGTGGCAAGAAAATCCGGATCTTCGAAAATCGAGGTCATCGGACGCTTCATTGCGCGGCATTGATCCGCAAGACTCTTCCGGGCAACGAGACGAAGATCCGTCAGTTCCGCGCCCTCGCCGGCTTTCGAAGCGCGTTCACGTTCTTCCTTCGTATAAAAATAGAACATCTTGCGGTCCGCGTCGCTCTGACGGAGAAAATGGCAGTTATTGTCATCCACATAAGCCTCGCCGCCCATTTCGAACAGCTGAACCGGCATCTTGAACCGCTGGCTGTCCGTCATGATGCAGTTCCGGAAAACAACCTTTTTGCTTCCCGGATTGCCGATGTTCGCGTGCATGATGAGTTGCACATAGGAAACGCAATTTTCCAGCGTGACGGCACAATTCCTCAAATGAAGCATCTCCATGAAATTGTTGCCGAAACAGTTCTTCAGGAGGATATTCCCGGAGTTGTTGCCATTGATGAAATAGCTGGAGTATCCAGGCCCCGTTCCGGAAGCGAAAAGGCGATCCATGCGGATATTCTCGCAGTAGTTGAGATAGATGATCCCTCCGGCTCCGTGAAAGAAGAAATAGAACCCGTCGAGATTCACATGCTGCTTTCCGAAAAGGACGAAGGCGCTGCCGATTCTCCGGGCGTCGCCGTCGAGAACGACCCGCGCACCGGGTGCGGTTTTGAATGTGATCGGACGCTCTTTCGTGCCCGTCGCACGTATCAGGACACTTTCCTGGTAGCTTCCGGGGCCGACGATCACGGTATCGCCCGCGTTGACTTTTTCCGCTGCCATGTTGAGGCTCGCGAACGCCGTCTGCACGCTCAAACCATCATTGGAATCGCTGCCGGTCTCCGAAACATGATAAGTCTTCGCTTCCGCCATCTTCGCCGAAGTTGTAAATGAAAGGGTCTGGAGATTCTTCCCGTCGACAAAATACAGTCCGTTCTCGTTCCGGTCTTCCTGAACGACCGCATTTTTGAGTTTGAAATAATATCGGGTAGAAGGTTTGAGCCCGCTCAGGCTGTAGTTGGCGAAGATGGGAGACTTTCTGATTTTCAGCGTATTTCCGCATTCAGACGTTTCCCCCCATGCGATCTCGCAATCCAGCGGAAACTCGGAGTTCCATTCAATATTCGCAGTGGTTGCACTCACGGAATGAATCCGCGGCATGCTCACGGCAATCGCCCGTTTGTCATACTCGAAATGAATGCCGACGGGATTCCGGTTCCAGCCGCGACCCGTGCGCGTCACGTTCCCGACCAGGGGGTGCGCATCACCGAACACGTTCCGGGACAAGTAGCCGTTGCAGTCGGAGAAGTCAATTGCGCTGTCTTCCGCTTTGAGATTGTCCGTTCTGAAGTCATTAGACGCAAGGAAGATTCCTTTCGACCCGTTGAAAGTCACCCCCGAGCGGAACACATTGTGGACTGCCTTGATCCCCTCCGCGTTTCTGACGGACACATCGTTGAAAAGATTATTCTTCAGGTTCACTTTTCCGGAATTCTCCACGGTGAAGGATCCTGTAAAATCAAGACGCGCCATGCGGATATCCCTGCCGGAAACAGTGACTTTTCCGCTCAGTTCCACTTTGCCGCGTCCGCGGCCGAGAATGGAAACGCCCTCGTTCCCGAGAGTCAGATTCTCCGTATAACGTCCGGGAAGCAGATAAAGGGTGTCGCCCTTTTTGAGTCTGGAAAGCGCGAAGGAAATGCTTTTCCAGGCAGTCCGGACGGAAGTTCCGGAAGCTGCGTCCTTTCCGTCCGGCTTCACGAAGAACACCTCGTCCCGGTAGGGGAACGCGCCCGGATCGCCGCCCTTTTCTCCCGATCCGCGGATCTGAGAGGTGCTCTGAAGGCGGTAGTCCAGATTCTCCGGATCGGCAAACTCCTTCTCCTCGTCATATTGCGTCAGGATCAGATTGTTTTCGGATTTCGCGCCGAAGGAACTGATTTTTCTGGCGGTGTTGGACGTCACGGCATCGCATCCCTGTGCGGGAAATTCGCCGACGGCGACGCAGTTCCGGATAGTGCTTTCGGGAGAATAGACGCCCTTGATCCGGTAGGAACAGAAATCGATTCCCCATGCAAGGCAGTTCTCTATGACGGATTTCGTCTTCGCTATGTCCTCCTTGCCTACGCCCGCATTTCCGTAAAAATGGGCGCCGTGTCCGCCTGCCAGATAAGTGTAGCAATTCCGGATGACATCGTTTACGGGACCGATGATGAAGATGTTTTCACCGCCGATTCCGTCCATGCCCTCCGTAGTGTATCCGCCATATCCCTCACACCCGACAATCAGGTTCTGACCGGATTTCGTATAGTCTTTCTGATTGTTCAGAATGCCGATCGCGCCGCCGTTCATAAATGACTTGCAGTCGGAAATGACACAGCGGAAAGGAGAATACAGCAGGATGCCGTTGCGGTGATAGCGTTCGTTGTATGTCAACACTTTTTTGGAGTGATACCCCGTGAATGCCAACCCTTCGATTGCGACGCGGACGGGCCCCCTCAATTCAAGACCGTTTTCAGGAATGACCGCGATGGTGTAACGATGCCGCGCCGGAGACTGCCCGTCGGGGGGAGCCAGATACAGTTTTTTCTCTTTTTCATCGTAAAATGCCCCGGACCGGGAAGTCTTGAGCTCCTGAAGGGAACTCAGAAACGGAATTTTTCTGATGGTGTCCGTTTCAAGGACGGCCTGCGGATTTTCAGCAAAACCGGCGACAAAAACGCCCTCGAAAGCCGACGGGCTGAAGGCGGGAGCATCAACATCCCCCCGAAAAAGGACCGATCCCGGAACCAGCGCCCGGATCGTGGTCTGTTTCTCAAGAGATCCCAGATTCAAGCGTTTGGCAGAAGCGAAATATTCTCCCGGCAGAATCGTCAGGGTATCTCCTGGAGACAGAGCATCCAGCCCTTTCTGAAAACTCGAGAAAGCCGTGGTGCGAGTCTTCCCGTCATGGGTGTCGCTGCCCTTTGTTCCCACAAAATATTCGGCGCCTGAAACCAGGCAGAGCATTCCGGAAAATGCGATGGTCAATATTTTTTTCACGTTGTTTTTCCTTATATTAAAAATCGTTCGGATTTCTGTTCGTCTTTCGGTTGTCGGGCAGAGACAAATCGGTCTGCAGTGGGTTCCAGTGAGCGGAGTTAGTGGTCGAAAGGACAAATGACTTCCATGGTCGGCTGCGCACGCTGAAATCCAAGTAGAGAATGTTGCAGGAAAGGTTGTGGCGCGTAAACGCAATCGAATCCGAATCCATATATTCTATATATTGGGACCCCTTGACCCCGTCAGTGTAGTTTCCGGTGAATTCCGCCAGCAGAACAAGCCGCGAAGGAAATTTATAATTCATATTCTTCAGAAGCTGAGTTGCATTGGCGCTGTTTGCATTCAGGTTCCAGTTATAGGCATAGCAGATGAGTGCGTTGTCTTTGATCGAGGAAGCGGAGGAATCCGGAATCCAGTTCTCTTTCGCCGGACACGCGTAGCGGGATCGATGCTGTCCTCCGGTGGCGATTCCGCCCGTATACGCAACCGAAGCCGTTTTTTCCGGAAGATACGATTTTTTGAGAGCCCAGCTCGTCCACGGACTACCTGCGTTGGGGTTGTTCGCGGAGAGATGAGGATCGCCCGGAAGCCCTCTCGTTTCACTCCAGCGCGCGGGGAAAAGCCATCCATAGTCGTCGACGTAATGGTTTATGCCCATCCCGATCTGACGCAAATTGCTGACGCAAGAAATGTTAACCGCCATTTTTTTCGCGCGGTACAGCGTCGGCAGAAGCAACCCTGCCAGAATTGCGATGATCGCAACAACAACCAGAAGCTCTATGAGTGTAAACCGGACTCTTGCCCCTGACAGATGAAATGTTGCAGGTGCAAAGTGAAACGGGGAGAAAATCTTTCTCTTGTATGCTCGCATTTTGCCGCCCTCTCCTGATTTCGTTATCATGATTTTGAAATATATCCCGCCATCGTCAGTCGACGGCCTTTGTTTTTGAATCTCTCACGGCCGCTACTGCCTCTGTAATGCCTCCTCCTTTAAAGTTGATTGATTATATGAAACATTGAGCGCTGTTTCAGACAAGATTATATCCGGTTGCGACCCAGTCGAAATGGTAGATGCTGTTTCCGGAAGCGACGATGGAAATTTCCAGTTCCGGAATGGACGTCTCCTTTCCATCGAGGAAATCGTGAATTCGTGCCATACATTCTTTCCAGCGTGCGATATTGCCGCCGACCCTCAATTGGAAAAGCTCCATTCCGAAAGGTTTGTTGCGCCTCAGCCACTGTCGCCGGTAAGCCTCGAGAAGGAGCTCGAGATCGTTGATATGGCGCGGAATTCCGTCGACGGCGATCCGGGCGAGAGCGGTTTTGTCCGCAGCATGATATGCGCTTCTCAGCGACTGCATCAGTTCCAGTTTTCCGACGACGCATTTCATTACCCGGTGGGGATAAAGAGTCAAGCCGTCGGGAGGCGTGATATCCAGAAGTCGTTTCAGGTGGGCGCATGTCTGTTCCTGCCAGTCCGCGGACAGCACATCCAGCTCCCGTCCGGCGATCCGGAAAAGCGGATCCTCCCACAGCATGGCGGAGGGAGAGACGAACAGCCCCTTCTCACGGAGAGGAATCCGGATTTTTCCGATCTCGCAGAACTGCCTGTAGTTCAATGAAGTCATGGAATGGAACCACGCCTCGTCGGTTTCCACGCCCCAGATCCGGTTGGCTGCCAGCACGATCCCCGTCCAGGCGGAGTCGAATTCACAGAAACAGCCGCCATCGCCCCAGAGGGTGAAGAAAATATCCTTGACGCCGCGACGGCGGCAGGCTTCAATGCAAGGAGGCACACAGCGCGCGGAAAAATCATGGTCATGCCAGAAACGTCCGCAGGTCCAGAGGGCGGACGCGATGACCGGCTCGTTGCCGAGAGCCCGCTGCCTGTCGATGAAATCCGAATAATACGCCACGGTGTCGTGGTCATAATCCCAGCCGACGGGGGTAACGCCTTCCGGAAGTTTCGCACCGTCTCCCATGTGGACATACATGTCCGACCAGATCATCGGAGAGACGCCGTGCTTGCGGCACAGGTCGCGGACGCGTCCGAGGTGTCGGTTGAAAATCACGGACTGAGGTTCGTATCCGAATTTCTTCAGGCGGTTGCCGCCGCCCAGGGAAAAGGCCTCATCCATGCCGATGTGAAGACGTCTCGAAGAGAGGTTTTCGCTCCAGAATGCAATCATTTTTTCGATCAGGGCGTATGTTTTGTCGGAATCCGTCAGCAGAACCCAGTCCGTATCCTTGACCTCGGAATATGCGTTCCAGCGCAGAATCTGCTCCAGATGTCCGAGCGTCTGGATGCAGCCGACAAGCTCGATTCCGAGCCTGCGGGCAAAAACGTCCAGTTCCCGGATCTCTTCCGCGGAATACGCCCCGCGGCAATAACCGAAATACGGCTCGCCGGGAAGTTCATACGTGTTTTCCGTATAGAGGAGGAAAGTGTTGAGTCCGGCGAGAGCCATTCTCCGGAACCATTTTTTCAGATGCGGCACGGTCATGACTCCGCCGCGCGAAACATCCAGCATCAGTCCGGCCGAAACGAACGCAGTCTGCGGATTTTCCGCAACGCCCGCAAGCTGCGAGCCGATCCGCCTCAGGAAATGCCGAAGCGTCTCGTCCCCTTCCGAACGGACCGTATCGGGAATCGACGGAAATTCCTCGCGGAGAATTTCCAGCGCCTCGCGCCAGCCGGTGTTCATGATGGCCTCCTCAAGGACTCCCGTTCAAGATAATAGCCCTGATTGTCCAGAGGCTCGGGGCAATACTCTTTTCCCTCCAGCAGACGATAAAGACATTTCATCGCTTCCCCCGTAAAGACTTTGTTTTTCACGGAGAAGACCGAAAGCGGCGGGTTCAGATGTTCCGCATAAGACGGATTGTCAAACGCCAGAAGCGATACGTCATCGGGGATGCGGACTCCCGCATTCTGGAGAAATGTATAAATCGGCACGATAATGCCCACCAGAGAAATCAGGATGACCTCAGGCCCATCCTCGGACAGAATAATGTTTTTGATTTTTTCACGGCCCGCGTCATCCTTCCAGGCCGGCTGCTGAAGGATCCATTCCGATCCGACGGACAGTCCCGCCTTCCGCATCCCTTCCAGATATCCCTGGACACGGAGCTCGGCAGGAAGATGAGGCAGGAAGGGGCGGATGATTCCAATCCTCCGGAATCCCTTTTCCGCCAGCAGACGCACGGCACCTTCCGTGATCCGGTGGATGTCATAGCCGAAGGATTGCGGAAGACTCCGCTCGCCGCAGATCCCGAGAGAAACGCAGGGGATGTTCTGTCGGAGCATCATCTCATGGACAGACCGGGACCGGTTTGCGTGGAAAAGTATGGCGCCGTCCAGCTTCCGTTCATGATACTCGCTCAGAAAACGATCCGGCGCCGTGATGATATGCTGGATCTCGCCGCCGTTCAGACTCCAGAAAGAGTGAATTTCAGACAATACTTCGGTAACGTAGCCGCTGTCGTCCAGCATGGGCTCATCGCAGAAAACGGCAATCCGCCACTTCCTTTTCGGAATGTCGCAGATATAGGTACCGGAACCGATCCGCCGTTCCACGACGCCGCGTCCGATCAGCTCCCCGAGCGCACGCCCGATCGTGACGGACGTAATCCCCAGATCCTTCACAAGCTGACGGTCTCCCGGCAGTTTATGCCCCGCCTGAAATCCGGATTCGCGGATCCACTGTTCCAGCTGATCCGCCAGACGGAGATACTTGGGCCTGCCGTCCATACAGTTCGCCGCTGTCGCAATTTCCTGCAATGATTGCATTTCATAGCCTTTATTCAAAGTGTATATATACACTATAGGCGCTTTTCGGATATGTCAAGGAGCATATTCATTATTTTTCGGATTTTTAAAAACCCCTCTTCAAACGAACAAAAAAAGACGGCTTTTCGGCATTCGAGGGAATGCCATGAGCCGTCTCCGAGGGGAAAAACGCAATCGTATCAGTCGCAATCGCTTCCGCTGCAATTCGCGGTACCCTTTTTCGGGCATCCGGCGCAGGAGTCGGTCTGTTTACCCTCCGCGGTCAGAGCGGCTTTATAGGCGTCGCTCGAGGAAACCTTGGCAAAATCTTCGCCCTGGAAATAGGCGCGGAGCATTTTCGTTTCTTTGGCGGGGGCATTTTCGATAATCTTCTTGACGGCGGCAGCGGCGGCGGCAGCATCGCCCAGAGCCGCGTTGGCCTGAGCATAATTCAGGAGTTCGCGCGGAGTGAGTTTATCGAACGTCACCTGTCCGAGATATTTCTTCGCATTGTCATTCTCGCCGAGACGAGCATAGGCCAGAGCCGTGTAAAGTTTGGCCAGACTGTCCTGCTCCGTAAGTGTGCGGGAAGCCAGCAGATCGGCGGCTTCGCGGTTTTTCTTCTCAATCAGGTATGTTTCCGCAAGGCGGATCGCGGACACATTGTCCGGCTTCTTTTCAAAAACGAGACGGTCCAGCTTTTCGGCCTCATTGTAAAGTTTCGCGCGCAGATAAAAAAGACGGAGAGGTCTGGCAAGTTTGTCCAGCACTTCCGGGTTGCTTTCCTGCGCCACGGCTTTTTCACGCTGGGCGTTTTTCTTGATTTCCGTGGCGAGTTTCTTGAGCTTTTCATCCTTCGGATACTGTTTCAGCGCCTCGTCGGCCGCCTTCTGGATCTGATCCAGACTGCCGCTCTGAATGATTTTGGAATAGAGGTTTGCATCGGCGGTCTGCGCCGATCCGACGAACGGGGTCACTGCCGCCAGAAAGCCGCAGGCCGCCGCCATGATTGTTCTGTTGATCTTCATCCTTGTTTCTCCTTGGTTCAGGGTGATTTCTTCTATGGGGATTCTTTTCGTTTCAGTTTCAATCCGGGACATTCAGGATTCCGATTCCTCCCCGGTTCGGGAGGATTCTACGCTCCGCTTCCAGCTTCTTTTTCAGAGTCTGGAACCGTGCCGTATCCTTATTGAACTCCAGTGCGTCCAGCAGCCACAGGGAGGCCTCGCCCGTTTTCAGGTGATGCCGGAACGCCGCCTCAAGCCATTGGGCGCGTCTGGACGGAACGTCATAAACCGCCAGCAGGGAATACTGGCGCACCCGTTGATCGGAACCCAATTCGCGGGTCGTCCCGAGCTCTTCCAGAGCCGTCGAGAAATTCCGCGTCAATTCAGCCAGCGCCGGAGTATCTCCATAGAGGGACACGATACTCTGCCATTCGGGATATTCCCGCGAGCCGACCAGGAAGTTGCGGCAGGACGCAAGCGACCTTCCCGCCGGAGTCAACATGCGGACCATCGAGCCGGAAGGATAGACAACGTCCTTCAGACGGGCTTCATAAAGATCGGGCGCAAACTTTCTGAGGAGCTTCAGCATCCGGAACTCCGCATTTTCACGGTATCCGCGGGGGGCCGACTCTTTCAGACGGAGGCAAACATTCCGCAGAGAATCCGGCGGCAGAAGCGCCAGCAGGGATTCGACACCGTCCTCGTCCGTAAATCCGCCTCTGTCCTCCAGCAGTTTCTCCGTCAGGGCGACGGCCGCCTTCCCGCGTTCCTCCTTCGGCTGGACCCTGATCGCGTTCACGCCGACTTCAAGAGGAATGGAATATTGTTCCACCAGGTTCAGCAGTTTCTTCTTCTCTTCCGGCGACAGCTTTTCCGGAGCCGAATCGGCCTTCAGAATCAGGGAAGCCAGCGTATTTCCGTATGACTTTTCTCCGGCATTCCCCTTTTGCTCAGGCATCGCCTTGAGCGCATTCCAGAAGAGACGGAAGGACGGCGAATCGGGCGGAGTTCCCTGCAACAGGAATTCCAGATACGGGCGGCATTCCGGAACCTGTCCGGCGACTTCCGAAAACAGCGATCTGGAATAGATACGGTTGCTTTCCTTCCAGCCGCGGATTCCCCCGGTATACTGGTTCTGGTCGAAAAGGGAGTAACTGCCCCGGTTTTCCCGCGCATACCGGAGAAAAGACATCAGTTCCGCTGCCAGCTGTTTTGAATCGCCCGACGCTCGGGCCAGCAGGAGGCGCTCCCTCGGCTGCATGGCGGGATTCATCAGCGGAATGAGCTTCTGGACCGACTGCCGTTCGCCGGCCGTCCTCAGATAAGGAACCAGACGCATGCAGTAGAGAAGCAGCGCGGTCTGATCCGAAGGAACCTTCTCCTGAAGGAGTGTTGCCCAGTCGGCCCAGCGGCCGCTTTTCTGGACACTGCCGTTGAGCGCATTGAAAATCGCAAATGCGTTCCGGTTGGCATTCCAGGCCGCGGAAAGAACCTGATCCGCCTTCTCATAATCCTCCTGCGCCTGAAACAGCGAAGCGAGAACGACAAGCCCCTGCACGGTCGCCTTGGATTTCATCCTGTCCGCTTGTGCGGCGATCTGCTCGGACAATGCCTCGCGTCCGGCTTCGGGCTCTTCGCCCGGGGCGACGGCGTAAATCCGGTTCAGCTTCTGAAGAAGGGAGGCGTCGCGGGGAGAAATCTCCTTCTGTTTTTCAATCTCCTCATAGACCAGCTCCGCCAGCATCCGGGCGGAAAAACCTTCTCCGGCAAGATGACGCATCCGGGCGGCCAGCACCATGGATTGCGCATTCGCGGGAGCCGATGCAAGCGCCTTTTCCGCATAGTCCTTTTTCAATTTCGCGGCATAGGGCAGATCCCAGTCCGGCGAAGAATAGTTCGTGTCGAAACGGAAGCCGTCCAATTCCTTCTTCAGGACTGCGATCACTTCCTTGCCCGGTTCAAAATCAAAGGATTCCAGCAACTGTGTCCAGTATCTTTCCCGACGCGCTTCCGGAAGAGCCTTGAGCACTTTCTCCACTTCCGCGGCGGCCTGAGCCGGAGGCAGAGAGGAGAGTTTTACGGCCAGTTCGCCCGCGGAAACGGGTTCGATCCGGCTGCGCGAGGATGCCGAAGTCCCCTTGCGTTCCGGCTTCTTTGCATTGTTGGAAATCTCTCCTGCCAGCAGGGACAGACGGTCCAGAACCGACTGCCAGGCTTCTTTCTGAACCTTGTTCGGGGCGTTCTTCTTCAGGGTTTCGATCCGCGGACGGAACTTCTCCTGATTCAGAACCGCCAGATTGGCAAACGAGGGCATGACCCGCTGGAACTGACGCCCGGATTCTTCCTCGCGGGTGCCGCGTCCGGAGGTCTTTTCCTCCGTGCTTTGCGGCGCGCAAATCAGCCGCAAGGCTTTCAGGCTGGCTTCCGCCGCCGCATCGTAACGTCCCTGAAATTCCAGCATCGCGGCATATTTTTCCAGCAGGTCGATCCGGTTCGGAGTCAACACGAGAAGCTCCCGGTAGACCCGTTCGGCGTCGGCAAAAAGCAAATACCTCGAAAGGGTGTCGGCCAGCACGAACAGATTTTCCGTTCCGCCCTCGGTATGGTCCGCGTCCCGGACGCAGCGTTCCGCCGCCGCAAAAAATTTATTGTCCACAAGAAGATCGCAGAGGTCGCGATAAAGCTCCGGGCTGTACTGCTCATTGCGGTCCATCAGGATCCGACCGTAGAAAAGGGCTTCGGAATCGTTACGGGTCCGGCGCGCCTCGGAAAAAAGTTTCTGGAGCAGAAGCGTGCGGCGTTCCGGCGCGACGGCCAGCTGGTAGCGTTCCAGACGGCGTCCGAGATCGGCTTTGCCCAGTTCTTCCGCCAGGTCCTCCGCCAGCTGATAATAAAACAGGTTGTCCGGGGCGGCGTTCACACGTTTCAGAACTTCCTCCAGCGCGGCTTCCAGCATCGGTTTCGGGGCGTTGAGATTCAGGAGCCCGTCCACCAGCACGCCGAACCGCTCCGGCGCTTTTTCCTTCTTCAGTTCGGAGGAGAAGACCTCCAGAACTTCGCCGCTTTCATTGAGCGACTGTCTGGCCTTGCCCCACAGGAGCAGGAGTTCCGATTTTTCCGGGGCGAGCTGAAGCGCGCGTTCGTAGCATTCCGCGGCCTTCCGGTAGTCGCCCGTCAGCGAATAGATGGCTCCGGCGAATTCATAACGGCCGTCCTTGGCATTCTCTCCGGAGGCAAGCAGGGCGGTCAGTGTTTCCACCGCAAGTTCCTTGTTCTTCATCTCGACCGCCACAAGGGCAAGCTGCTGAAGAATTTTTTCCCTGCGTTCGGGAGACTCGGCAAGTTCGCGGCGCAACGCTTTTACCGCCTCCGGATACTGGCGCAGTTCCAGACGATAATTCAGAATCTGGTCCTTCAATCCGCGTTTTTCAAGGAAGGAGAAGAGAGGAGCCGTATCTTCATCGGCGGCAAGGACCCGAGTATAGAGAGTGATCAGGCGCGACGAGGCGTCGGGCGCGTTGGCTTTCGACGCGAGACGGCTGCTGAATTCCTTCAGTTTCGAGGCTTTCTTATTCAGTTCAACAAGACGCTCGGCGGCCTGTCTGGCGCGCATCTCGGTCTCACTGTTCAGCGTGATTTTTTCCCAGATCGAGGCGGCAGCATCGACATTGTCCCTGATTTCTTCCAGCATCGCGGTGCGGATTTGCGCGTCCTCGGTATCGGATTCACGGTAGAGCCGGATCGCAGCATCCGGCTTTCCGAGCTGTTCGCAGAGGTCCCCCGCCGTAAGGAGCACTCCGGGCGGGACGTCCTTCTCGCGCGTCCACTTCTGGAGAAGGTCGGACGCTTTGGCGATTTCCCCGGTGGTCCGGTACATGCCGACCAGCTGGAAAAGCGCCGGCCAGTACCGGTTCCCGGGAGTTCCGGCGGCTTTGAGGAGAGCGCTTTCGGCAATCTTGTACAGCGCCTGGCTTTCCGCCGTCCGCGCGAGTTCCAGAAGCCATTCCGGATCGTCGCTCTTTTCAATCTGTTCTTTGTACAGTTGTTCCGCTGTCGACCGTTCGCCGTTCAACAGGGCGAGACGCACCGCAAGGTAGAAACCGAGCGAGCGGGTCGAAGGATCGGAAAGCAGTTTGCGGCTCTGTTCGCGGATCCAGCCGTTCTGCCCGGCACGTTCCGCCAGACGCAGAATCTCTTCGGCGTTCGCGGACTGGTCTCCGCTCCGGGCGGACGCCAATTCCCACGCGCGCCGATTTTCGCCGCGCTCCTCCAGTTCATGAATCAGCAGGGTCGTCTGTATCTCCGACCGCTGTTTCCCGGCCTTCAGGGCCTCTTCCACAAGAACGCCGGTCTTTCCGGCTCTCCGGGATGTTTCCCAATACAGGATTTCACCGAAATTGCGGTCTTCGGCATTGTCCGCGGCGAGCGTCGCCTTGCGATACGTCTGCGCGGCGGCGGCAAAATTCCCGGTTTCCTCCTGAAGGACGCCCTTGCGGAGCAGGGCATCGTATTCCGCTCCGTTCGCCATGATTGCGACCCCGAGCAGAAGAACGGCCAGCCTCCCCTTCCCCGCAAAACGCCGCACGCCCAGCTGGAGCACGAGGAAAAGCAGACCGAGTCCGCCCAGCCACGGAGCCAGAGGCAGACGTGTGCGGACCGGTTGATGACCTTCCGGAATCGAGGTCAGCTTGAGGCGTTCGGCCTTCTTCTGCGACGAAAGCGGCGACACGTCCGGCGCCTTCCGGGAGACGAAATAGTAGTTGCCTTCAAAATTTTTCACATGCAGACGATAAACGCCTTCCGGCAGATCCGGCAGACGGAAACGGAACGTCCCGTTTTCTCCGGCGGACACCTTCCATGTGCGTATTTTTCCATTCTCCGAGTTCAAAGCAATCTCCAGTTCCGACCGTTCTCCGGCCGTTTCAAATTCAAAATCAAGGTCCCTGTTGACGGACCGGTTCCAGGCGGCGATCCCGGTGAACCGGACCCGGTCCGGAAGACTCCGGGCCAGAGCCGTCAGCATGGCGGAATATTCCGGCGCCGCGACAAGCTTTACCGTCCACGCGCCGTTCCATTCCGTATTCAGGACGGCGGTTTTTCCCAACCCGCGCCGCACGGTCGCAAGGACCGGCTGTTTTTCCGTTTCGAGCAGAATTTCAGACTCTTTTCCGGGAGTGCTTTTCACAAAGCCGCCCAGTACCAGCCCGGAAGGCAATTCCGAGGTAACGCCCTCCGATCCCGCCTTGAGGACGAAACGCCCTTCCCGGTAGGGCGGCAGGGGTTCGATTCCCTGCGGATGGAATTTCAGGTCCGGAATGGCGAAACGGCTGGACGCCCGGAAAAAGCGCCCGTTTCCCCAGAGCGCCAGACGCCGCAGAAAATCGCTGTCGCCGGGCCCGACCATCACCGTCGAGACGGTAATATCGTTGCGCGCCATCTTCCGGATCAGGGTTTCAAAATCGCCGTATTCCACCCCGCCGTCGGTGAGGATGATTACATGCTTCAGACGGCTGTTCGTGTTGCGCAACGCATAAAAAGCCTCGTTCACCGCCGGGAGAATCACCGTGCCGCCGCCCGCGTTGAGACGGTTCAGCGCGCGCATCAGGGAAAACTGGTTGGCCGCGCTCTGGAGCGGAGCCGCCCACCGCCGCGCCCCATGGAACTCCACAATCCCGGCAAGGTCGTTCTCCTTGAGGTTTTCCAGCGCCAGACGGGCCGTTTCACGCGCAAGGTCGATCCGTGTCCCCCGCATCGAACCCGACGTATCGATGATCACGACCAGCGACACAGTCGGAATCTTCTTTTCCTGTTCGCCCTCGTAGGAAACCGGGAACAGACGGGCGTATTCCTTCTCCACGGCGCTTTCCGCAAACAACGCTTTCCTTCCGCTCACCGCCAGAAGACCCGCGCCGTCGCGGACGCTTTTCACGATTTCCTTCTGAAGCCCGCGCGAAAGAGTTCCCGCCGCGCCTTCTCCGAGAATCAGCAGAGGATAACGGGAAATATCCATTCCGGGACGGTAGCGTTCCACCGCGACCGCATTCCGGAATATCCCCTTCACCGCATTGATTTCACGTTCCGGATTCTCCGAAATCAACAGCGCGGGAAACGCTTCGCGGACATCCAGCGCCACTTCGGCCTCCCGTTTGCCGTCGACCAGCACATTCCCGCGGAAAAGCCCGGCGCGGGGCAGAGACAACTTCAGATTCGCTGTGTTGCTTCCGAACTTGAGCTTCACGGAATCCCGGCTCAAAATACGCCCGGATTCATCCGCCACGGCGATGTCCGCCGTCCGTGCGTCCGCGCTTTCCAGCACCAGACGAAGCGTCACGCTCGAACCGACTCCGGCCGCGGACGGCCATGTCAGATCCCGGAGAACCGGACGGTCCGTCGAAGCGGACGCCGGAGCAACCGCCCGGACGGAAATTCCACGCAAGTTCAATGCTTCAATCGCGCCTTCGAGCGAATGGTCGCTCTCAATCAGGTTTCCCAGCAGGACAACGGTCCCTCCGCCTTCCGGCAGCAGGGCTCCGGTTTCCAGCAGGGCCGCGGCGGGACTTCCGGTGAATTTCCGGACGCTCCAGCCGGAATACTCCGCGGGCAAGCTCGCGGGATTCGCTTTTTCCTCCATCAGCACGATGTGCTTCTTGCGCATCGTTTCATACCTCCAGAAAGGGCGGGAGGCCGCCAGAGCCAGAAACAACAGCATCAGCGTCTGAAGCAGCCAGACTTTACGGCGGCGCCGACGCAGAAAATATCCCGCGACCGGAATCGCGAACAACGCCCACAGCCAG
>CAZORN010000012.1:0-2906 GCA_964581935.1 uncultured Victivallales bacterium | reverse complement strand
GTCGCGGAGATGCTTTCCTGCTGCCGTCCGTCTGTATACAGTCCACGCAGCGGACGAAGTTCATGGAAGAAGGAGGACCATCCGTTCGGCGTTCCCCACTCCTTCAGGTCGTCGACAATCAGGTCCGCTCCCTCCGGAGGGTCGGCCGCCGTCACCCCGGACGGCAGGGAAGCCGGTCTCGGAACCCCGGAAAAATAGATGCGCCACGCCGGAGCCGCCGCCTGTTTCGCGGGAATTCCGCTCCGGACCCAGAATCCGTTTTCCGGAAGCCACGGCGGAGGAGTCGCTCCGAAGAAAACGATCCTGCCGTTCGCGGGAGCCGTCAGTTTGCGAGCCAGAAGCAGGGCGTCGGAACGGTTGGAAAGTCCATCCTGCGGAACCGTGGATTCGCGGGCTCCTGCGGAAACCTGAAAATCACGGACCGTTTCCGGCGCGGCCCCGGCGGCGATCAGAACCGTCCGTCCGGGATCCAGAACCGCCGCGGTTTTTTCCGCGTCCTTCAGCGCGGACGGCTCGGCAACCACCGCGACCGGCGCAACCTCACGGTAACGCCAAACCGGCTGAGCCAGCGCTCCGGCCACCGCCAGCACCGCCAGCAGAAGACAGAGAAGATGCAGCGGATACTCCAGTTTTTTCCATAGGACAGTCCGCCTCGACTCCGGCTGAGCGGCCCGCCAGAGCATCACCGACGGCACCGGAAGATCCGGGTATCGCACCCTCAGGAAAAACAGCGCGGCGACGGCGATGCCGCAGACCGCGGCTCCGCCCAGCGCATGACTCCATGGTATTCCCTGCCAGAACATTATTTTTAATCCTCTTGTACAAATTCGCGGTTGAATGATTCAAATAACCCGTTGACCGAAAGCGATGTTTCCAGACGATACAGGCGGCTTCCCGCCCGCGATCCGACGTTTCCCAGAAGTTCCTCGAACTCGCGCATCCTCGCCAGATACCGCTCCGACAAACTCCGGTTTTCGGCCACCGTCACCTGGAGTCCCGTCTCGGAATCGATCAGGCACGACTGCCGGTAGAAGGCGGGGTCGTATTCCTCCCCGTCGTAGATCCGGACCGGGATGAAAGACGCATTCTTCAGGCGTTTCTCCAGATGGGACAGTCCCTCGCTGTCGTAAAAATCCGAGATCACCCAGTTTTTTTCCTTCTTCTGACGGACAACGTGCGGCGGCTGATTCACGGCTTTCCCTTCATAGACGCCACTCAGGACTTCGCAGAAATCCCAGATCGAATCGCGTCCGTGGAAATATCCTTTCCCCTCGGGAACTCCGGCGCAGCGCAGTTGGACACGGTCGCCGCCGGTCAGAAAACGGGCTCCGAGAAGCGCCGCAAGCCGCCATGCCGTGGAAGCCCTTTTCCACGAAAAACGCACGGACGAACTGGTGTCCAGCACAATCACATGCGCGGCATCCGGAAAGTGGCGGTAGCGACGGAGAAACAGTTTGCGCGTCCTGCGGAAGATGTTCCAGTCGATGTAGCGAAGGTCGTCTCCCTGCATGTAGCTGCGGAAATCCTGAAACTCCTGACTGTCTCCCGTCACTGCGGAAAGATGCCTCCCCGGACGCGTGCTCCGGGGCATCCGGTCGGGCGGCGCGTCAACGCCGTCGAGCAGACGCAGAAAATCATCGGGGTAAAGCCGGCGGTTCATGTTATTCCTTGACCTCCTGAAGAACGGACTGGAGAACGGCGTCGGCGCCGAGTCCCTCGGAACGGGCCTCGAAACGCAGGACGATGCGGTGGCGGAGCACGGGGAAGAACGTCTTCCTCACGTCTTCCGCGCCGATGACCGTGCGTCCGTCGCAAAGCGCATGGACCTTCGCCAGAAGGATGAGGTTCTGAACGGCTCGCGGACCGGCTCCGAAACGGATATATTTCCTGGTGTTCGCGGTCGCATAAGACGAGGTCGGCTGCGTGGCGATCACCAGACGCACCGCATACTGTTTGACGCTGTCTTCCGCCAGCACGGCGCGCGCGGTCTGGCGCATTGAAAGAAGTTCCTCCGGAGTGCAGACCGCGCGGACACTCTGTTCCCCTACGCCGGTGGTCAGGTCCAGAATCCGGCTGTATTCACTTTCAGAAGGATAGCCGAGGAGGAGTTTCACCATGAAACGGTCCAGTTCCGCTTCCGGCAGGGGATACGTTCCTTCCTGCTCGATGGGGTTCTGGGTCGCCACCACGAAGAACGGTTCCGGCAGCTTGATCGTTTCACGTCCGGAGGTGATCTGATGCTCCTGCATCGCCTCCAGCAGAGCCGACTGCGTCTTGGGCGTGGCGCGGTTGATTTCATCCGCCAGAATGAAGTTCGCATGAAGCGGACCCGGCACGAATTTCAATTGCACCTTGCTGTTCCCCTCGTCGGCCAGTTGCAAACCGCCGGTGATGTCCATCGGCATCAGGTCGGGCGTGAACTGGATCCGGGAAAATTGAACGTTCAGGCAGTTCGCCAGACTCTTCGCCAGCAGGGTTTTTCCCAGTCCGGGAACGCCTTCCAGCAGGACATGTCCGTTGGCGATCAGCGCCGCCAGCAGGGTTCTTGTCAGGTCGTCATGCCCGACGAACACGCGGCTCAATTCCGTATGCAGTTCTTCGAACTTTCCGCGGAATTTCACCAGCGACTCCGGGGTATCGGGTAATGTCGTCATTCTCTGTATTCTCCTCAATTAATGCTGTATTTCATTCTATTTTCCAGAAACGTTTCCTGCGGACTGTTCCGCGCTCTTCCGCAACGATTTCGGAAGAAAATTCTCCTGAACCGCGGGTTCTGCGCCGTGCGCGGCGATCTGACCGTTCTGCGACCCGCCCGAAACCTGCGGCAGGGCCGAACTGTCCGGAAGACTGATTTCTTCCCCCGGCGCCAGCATGCCGTTGATCAAGTCCGGAAGCGGAACGGTCGG
>CAZORN010000011.1:0-34112 GCA_964581935.1 uncultured Victivallales bacterium | reverse complement strand
CGCTGCGGTCGCCGGTTCCCACCTGCGAACGTTTGGAGTCCGCCTGTTTGCGGGCCTCTTCGCGCTGGCGGATTTCCAGCAGTTTGGACTTCAGGATGCGGAGGGCGATTTCACGGTTGCGGATCTGAGAGCGTTCCTGCTGGCTGGCCACGGTGATTCCGCTGGGCTTGTGGACGATCCGGACGGCGGAATCGGTGCGGTTCACATTCTGCCCGCCGGGACCTGAGGAGCGGAATGTCGAGATTTCGAGGTCTTCCGCCGGAAGCGCGATGTCGTCCATTTCCTCGGCTTCCGGAAGGACCGAAACCGTGATCGTGGAGGTGTGAATCCGTCCGGATGCTTCGGTGACGGGGACGCGCTGGACGCGGTGGACGCCGCTTTCAAATTTCATCCTGGAAAAAACATCGTCGCCGGAGAGGGAGAAGGTGACTTCCTTGACGCCGCCCAGTCCGCTTTCGGAAAGGTCGAGGAGCTCGAACTTCCAGCCGCGCCGTTCGGCGTATTTGGTATAGACGCGCAGCATCTGCGCGGTGAAGAGCGCGGCTTCCTCGCCGCCCGCGGCAGGGCGCAGCTCCACGATGATTCCGCGTCCGTCGTTGGGGTCGGGAGGCAGAAGCATCCGGATAACCGCCTTTTCGGCATTTTCGATCCGGGGCTCCAGCACGGCCAGTTCGTTTTCGATCATGGCACGGAGCCCTTCATCCTGTTCCGACTGGAGAAGCTCGCGGTTTTCGGCGTATTCGCGCAGGGAGTCCGCCCATTCCTTGAGAAGCCGGAAGAATTCGGAGAGACGCCCCCGTTCGCGCGTCAGTGTGCGGCACCGGAATGGATCCGCGTAGACGGCGGGATCGGAAAGACGGTTTTCAATTTCAGCGTAACGCGATTTCATGCGTTCCATCTGCGATGTGAGGTCTTCGGGTCTCATTCGTGGAACTTTCCGGTTTTATCTCGGAGCAATCAGCAAGGCTGTTCGGGAACTGTAAAAAAACCCGTTCTTCCGGCCGATGGAAAATTTCCTGCGCCTGGAATGAACGGGTCTTGAAAGAGAAAACAGCGATCAGTTCGCGGCTTTCTTGTAGCGGCGGTTGAATTTCTCGACGCGTCCGGCCGTATCGACCAGTTTCTGTTTGCCGGTGAAGAACGGGTGGCAGTCGGCGCAGATGCCGACCTTGTAATCTTTGCGGGTGGACATGATTTCCCAGACTTTCCCGCAGGCGCAGGAGACCGTGGCCGGTCCGTAATTCGGATGAACTTCTTTTTTCATTTGCAAACCTCGTCAATGTGTTTTATTGTATATATGGAATCTCATAAGACGGCATTCATACGGAACTTTCCCGCCGGGAGCGTTTCCGAAATATCAAATATAGCATGGAATCGTGTTTTTGCAAATCTTCCTCTGAAAAAAAGGTTTTTTTTTCGGGTCTGGAAAAAACATAAGGAATCAGGAGACATGACAACAGAAAACCGCCCGCTGTGGGCTCCTTGGCGCATTGAATTCATCCGTTCCCGGAAGGAGCCGGGATGTTTCCTGTGCGGGAACCGCATCGAAGGGGAATCCCCGCGGGAAGATGAACTGATCGTGGCGCGCTACAGTCTCTGTTTCGTGATCCTGAACCGTTTCCCGTACAATTCGGGCCATCTTCTGGTGTCTCCATACCGTCACGTGGGAGAGCTCACCGGACTCGAAAAGGAGGAGCGTCACCAGATCATGGATGTCTGCGTCGACGCCACGAAAGCCCTGGACCTTCTGATGCGTCCGGCCGCCTACAATATCGGGTTCAACCTGGGGACGGCCGCCGGGGCAGGGGTCGCGGAACATCTTCACCTGCATGTGGTTCCGCGCTGGAACGGCGATACGAATTTCATGCCCGTGCTGTCCGATACCCGGGTGGTTCCGGAAACGCTGGTCAAGACCGCCGAAATGGTCCGCGGCGTCTGGGAAAAGTCCTGACCCGGCATCCCCGCAGCCGTTCAGGACGCAGAGCCCTTCGGGATGGATTCCAGAATGGTCTTGAGTTTTTCGATCACCAGCGGCTTGTGGAGGATTCCGTTGAAGAGCTGGAGGTTGAAGTTGTCGTTCGCCTCGGTGTCGGCGGTTACCGCATAGAGGACCGTATCGCGGTTGAGCGGCATTTTCCTGACTTCCGCGGCGAATTCCTGACCATTCATTCCGGGCATCCACATGTCCGTCAGTATGAGGTCGAATTTCCGTTCGGCGAGACACCTGAGGGCTTCCTCCCCGGAATTTGCCGTATAGGTTTCCGTGTTCAGTTTCTTGAGCATGGAGGAAAGCACTTTCAGATTCATGGGGACGTCGTCGAGCAGAAGCACCCGGCTCGGGCTCTCTTTCCTTGCTTCGACGCCATCCGGCTTCTGTCCTTCCGGAAGGAGCTGCTGCGGATGGGACTCCGGCTTTTCAAAACGGACGTTCTTGAGAATGATCGTGAAAACGCTTCCTTTTCCGGGGGTGCTGACCAGTTCCAGTTTGCCGTCCATCTGTGCGATGAGACGCTGTGAAATGGCGAGGCCGAGGCCGGTTCCCTCGTACGTGGTGTGTCCCCGCACCGCGTCCTGCTGCTGGAAGAACGGTTCGAAAATTTTCCTCTGATATTCCTTCGGAATGCCGATTCCGGTGTCCAGAACGCGGATGGAAAGGGTAACCGTCTCCCCTTCGCCCGGGAAAAATTCTACGTGAATGTTGACATGTCCCTTGTGCGTGAATTTGATGGCGTTTCCGGTGAGGTTGAGAAGGATCTGGCGGAGCCGGAGATTGTCCAGATAGAGGAAGGGGAGGGAATCGGGACAATAAAGGTTCATCTCCAGGTCTTTTTCGAAGAGCTTGTGCTTGAAGATGGATTGGATATCCAAAAGGAGAGCCTTGAAATCGGTTTTGACGGGAATGATCTTGGTCTGTTCGGCCTCGATTTTGGAAAGGTCGAGGACGTCGTTGATCAGGTTGAGGAGCGCATTGCCGGCGAGGTTGATGGACTTGAGATATTCCTTCTGCTCGTTTTTCGGGACGTCTCCGATCTGGAGGAGTTCGCTGAATCCGATGACGGCGTTGAGAGGCGTGCGGAGTTCGTGGCTCATGGTGGCGAGGAAGTAGCTCTTGGCCCTGCTGGCGGACTGCGCCGCGATCATGGCGGCTTCGAGCTGGCGTTTGTGTTCGTTGATCTCGGTGATGTCGACCGCGTTCAGAACCACGTTGGCGACCTCGCCGCTGCGGTCCAGAATCGGTTCGGCGGAAACGATGTATTCGCGCTTGAAAAGCGTGGCTTCGGAAGTCATCGATTTTCCGGTTTCGAAAACTCTCCGCACAACGCAGCTGGCCGGGAGACATTCCGTTCCGCAGAAGCAGAAGGATTCATGGCAGGAGTGTCCGACCAGCTGTTCCTTGTTTTTCCCGGCCATGAGACAGCCGGCGGGGTTGACGCGGATAAGCCTTAGGTTCCTGTCGTAGAACATGATCGGAACTTTGACCTTGTTGAAGATGACCTGGCGTTCCCGGATGGTTGCGTCCAGTTTTTCCCGCTGGACGGCGTGTTCCTTGGCAAGTGAAATGATTTTGGAGATGGAACGCATGATGTTTTCATCGGGTTCGCTGGAAGGCTGAGAAGAACTGAACCCGATTCCCAGGATTCCGTAAAGGGTGTTGGCAAACCAGACCGGGATGCAGAGAATGCAGGCGCAGGAGGTTCCTTCCAGGACCGTTTCTCCAGCGGAAATTTCATTGTCGGGCAGCCGCAGCATCTTGTCGTTGCGGAAATTCATGAAGTGGTCCGTGAAGAATGTTTTGAGCGTCTGGGCGGTCTTGTTCATGGAGTCCATGCCGGAGGGGCGGCAGGCCCATTCATGGGTGAATTCCGAGAAGAGGGAACCGGTCTGGAAAACTCCGAGGAAAGCGCGTTCGCAATTGAAGCGGACCGCGATGATGCGGAGAACTTCGAGGACATTCTTGTCGAAGTCTTCTTCGAGAACCGTCTGAGTGAGACAGGTATTGAGGATTCGTTCGTTTGTCACATAGCTGCTGAGGCGTTTGATCAGATCGTTCTTGACATTTTCCGCCTCGACGACATCGGTGATGTCGTGCAGGATTCCGATGCAGAAAGGATCGGAGTGGCTGTTGCCCGTCACGCGCATGCGGAAGATCCGCTGGGTGTTGCCGACCGTGGCGCGGCAGATGATTTCGACCACGTTTTCGGAACTTTCGGAGAGTTTGTCGCGGGCTTTTTCGAATTCCTTGATGTCTTCGTTGTTGAGCCAGCCGATGAGGGAGTGGGCTTTGTTGTCCATCGGCAATCCGAGGTTCGTGTTGCCGCCGAGGAGCGTGATGTTGCCGTCCTTGTCGCCCTTGAAATAGGTGATCTGTGTGACTTCCGCGGCGCGGTTGAGAAGGAGGCTGTTGAGCTCGATTTTCCGGCTCTGCTGCCGGACGGCGGTCACGTCCATGGCGATTTCCAGGACGGAGATGAGCTCGTTGCTGCGGTCGAATATGGGCTGGCTGGTGAGGACCAGTTCCCGTCCGTTGATGGAGAAGTCCGTGTGATGGGGCTGGCGGTCTTCCATGGTTTTCCGGGAAGGGCACCATTCGGGGACTTCCGAACATCTGCAGAGGTGGCTGTGGCATGGGGAATTCCGGATGTTTTCGATGGATTCCCCGGCAAAAACCGATGCGGAGGTGTTGGCAGTAACCACATTGAAATCGCGGTCTATGATGACGATCGGGATGTCGACCGTGTCGAAGATTTGTTTCTGGAAGGAAACGGTGTCCGCGATGGCGTTCATCTGGCGGTTGCGTTCGTTGGCGATGACAAACAGGTTGGCGGCGTCGTGATTGGTGTGAATGTCGCTGTCCGTGAAAATATGACTGCGGCGGATGTAATTGATTCCGACGAAGCCCCAGAGCTGTCCGTCGATCCAGATTCCGGTGAGGAGCGCGGATTGGATATTGAATTTGAGCAGAAATTCGGCTTCGTTTTTGAAGGATTCGGGAGGATGATGAAGATCCGGGAGGACCACGTCCTGCTTCAGGAGGAAGGATTCCTGGGCTTTCGGATACCGTGTCATGTCGATGTCCCACATGCTGTTGTCGATATGGATGCCGCTGTTGTTCCAGCCGTAAACGGCTTTCGCGCGGGTGCGCTGATCGGCATACTGGCAGATGTAGCAGAGGTCGGCATCGTTGTTCTGTCCGATGAGTCCGAGCATCTCGTTGACGGCGTCCTCCAGGCTGGTTTGCAGGGTGATCCTCTGGAGACACTGGTTGATGATTTGTTCGTTTCGGATATGGCTGTTGAGTTCGCGGATCATATTGAGGCGTTCCAGCTCGAGTTCATGCTCGCGGGTCACATCGATGCAGAGGTCCATGATGAAGGACTTTCCGGATTCGGTCTGCATGACGGTCTTGAAGGAATTGTAGGTGATGTTCCTGCCGGAGGCGGTAGTGCATTCCTCGATGAAGTTGACGGTGTGTCCGGCTTCGAGGAGCTCAAGATCGTGCTTGTGGAAATTATCCGCGCTGCCGGGGAAAGCGTTCAGTTCGAGACTTGTCTTTCCGATGGCCTGGTCGGCGGAAATGCCGGTCTGTCGTTCGACCTCCTTATTCCATAGGACGATGCGGAAATCGTCATTGATGTCCTTGGCGAAGACGGAAGCGGGCATGTCGTCCAGAAGAGTCTGGAGGAAGCTTTTCGCCTCTTCCTCGCGGCGTTTGCTGTTTTCCAGTTCGGTGATGTCCTGGGAGATCCAGAGGAGGGCCTCCTTGCCGAAAATCTCCCTGGGAAGGAGTTCGCAGACGACCATCCGGTGGCTGTCGTTGAAACTGGTGCTGAAGGTCCGTCCGATTTTTTCCGCGAAAATCTGGCGGAAGATTTCGAGCGTGGATTCGGAATCGATCCATGTCATTTCCGAAACATGGCGCACGCGCGACAGGTTGGAATGCTCGATCCAGCGCCGGGCGGAACTGTCCTCGTGGTAGAAGAGGATGTTGCCGTGGATGTCCGAAATGCCGACCCGGAGGGGAAGTGAGTTGAAAATGACCATGTTGCGGCGTGCGACCCTGCGGTAGTTCACGTACATGATGAGAAGGGTGATGAGCAGTATGATGATGAAGCCGAAGGCGCAGAGGAGCACGGTCAGTTCCGTCCGGTATGCTTCCCAGATGGAGGGCGCCCTGTTCAGAAATTCCGTATTGGCCGGAAGGAGCGAGTGTTTGATGTCGGCCTTGTTCCAGACGGCCATGTCGATGATGTTTTTGCCGGAATCGTGAATGACCGAGGGCGGTTTCGGCATTTTCTTTTCGAGAACCTGCCGGGCCAGTGCCGCGATGCGGCGTCCGTTCAAATCGCCGGAGAACATGAATCCGCCGAGTGCGCCGTTGCTGATGAGTTCTTCGGAAGAGGTCAGGATGGGGCGTTTCGCCTTTTTCGAGAGTTCACGCACGACCGCTTCCTGGGAAGGATATCCGTCTTTGGCATAGGTTCGCCAGGAGGCGAAGATGACCATGGATTTTTCCTGGAGGCTGCCGACGGTTTCCAGCATCTTGGCGGTCGAATAGCGCGATGAATTGATGAAGATGAAGCGGCACTGCGGATAAAGATTGCGGAGCATCAGGGCCCGGTTGTGGCTGTAAAGACCGGAGGGATAGGCGTCCGTGATGACGGCGATGGTGCGGGTGTCCGGGAATATCTTCAGTCCGAGATCGATATTCTCCTGAATGTGGAAGTCCAGAAAGAAGAAGGTGAGATTCGGATACTGGCGGAGAAAATCGTCGGACGATTTCCGGAAGCCGCAGGCGATGACCGGCATTTTTTTCGGCATTCCGTCGAGGTTCCTGAGTACGAGTTCCACCGCGTCGTCGCGGAGCGCGATGACCATGTCATACTGGCCTTGCTGGATCCGGTTGAGATACGGACGGAAGATTTCTTCCTGATAAGGCGTATCGTCCTTGAGCGCGTTCAGGTTCAAGTAATCCACGATCGTTTTTCTGGAGCCCTGTTCCATGGATTGCAGGATGGCGTCGCTGACCTTCATGCTCCATGCGTGGGTCAGGCGGTGCGAAGCGATCAGAAGAATCCGTGCGGTTTCCTGTTCCTCCTGCTCCGGCTGCTCCACAGGGATTTCCGCGTGGAGCAGAAGAGAGACGGCGACACAGAAGAATCCGAGAAGTTTTTTTGATTCCCGCGATGTGATTGATGAAAAAAGAAACATGAATTGCACTTCTCTTCCGTATTATGCTGATCTTTACTCCGAGGAAGACGGTTCGTCTGTCAGGGTGGCAAAGAAATTTTTCAGTTTTTCCAGAGTGACCGGTTTCAGCAGGATTCCGTTGATGCCGTCGAGTGCGAAATGCTTGTCCGCTTCCGTGTCCGCCGTAATGACGGCCAGCAGCATGTGCCGTGCATGTTTTTCCTTGCGGATGTGTTCAAGCAGTTCCACGCCGCCCATTCCGGGCATCCAGAGGTCCGTCATTACCATATCGGGCAGTTCCTTGCTGATCTGTTCAAGAGCTTCCTTTCCGGAGGCGGCGGTCCTGGGTTCAAAACCCAGTTTTTTGAGCATGGCCGACAGAACCTTGAGATTCATGGGAATGTCGTCGACCAGCAAAACTTTTTTCGGAGAATGGATCAATTCCGCCTGTTCGGAATTCCGTTGCGGTTCCGGATTTTCCTGCGGATTGGTTTCGTATTCCTGGGAAGGGAGGATCAGAGAGAAGGAACTTCCTTTGCCCAGTTCGCTTTCAAGCTGGATTTTACCCCCCATGACTTTCGCCAGTCGCTGGGAGATCGCAAGGCCGAGGCCGGTTCCCTTGTAGATGTCGGCATCGCGTGAGGCATATTGCTGGACGAAAGGCATGAAGAGCTTCTTGCGTGATTCTTCGGAAATTCCGATTCCCGTGTCGGAGACGGTGATGGTCAGTTCGCCGCAGCGGTTTCCCGGATCGGTGACATGGAAAACGGCGGAAACCGTCACGGATCCGGCATGGGTGAATTTGATTGCGTTTCCGACCAGGTTGAGCAGAATCTGACGGAGCCGGAGTGTATCGAGGATCAGGGTCGGGATATCCGGACGGCATTCGACATGGAAGGACAATTTCTTTTCATCCGCCTTATACCGGAAAATGGAGGCGACTTCCTCAATCAGTTTCTGGAGGTTGGTGGGCTGCATGACGATGTTCATCTGCTCCGATTCGATCTTGGAAAGGTCAAGCACGTTGTTGATGAGATTCAGCAGTGTGTTGCCGGCATAATGGATGGACTCCAGCGCGTCTTTCTGTTCTTCCCCGGAAAGCGGGGTTTTCTGGAGAAGTTCGCTGAAACCGATCACAGCGTTGAGGGGCGTCCGCAGTTCGTGGCTGATTGTCGCAAGGAAAAGGCTTTTTGCCTTGGCCGCTTCCTGAGCTTCCATGAGCGCCCGAGTGAGCTGCTGGTGGGTGGCTTTGGAATCCGTAATGTCGATCAGGGTGTTGAGAATATGGATCAGCTTCTGTTCATACAGGATGGGATAGGCCGAGAGAAGATAAGTCCGTCCGGAGAAGTAGACTTCCCTCGAATAAATCCGGCTGTTCGCGCAGGCCAGTTCCGCCGGGCATTCCTCGGGCGGGTCCATGTGCAGACATTTTCTCCAGAGATGCGGCTGTTCGTGGATTGCCCTCTCGGACTTTCCGATGATGTCCAGCGCCGCGTTGTTGGTCCGTATCAGGTTCAGTTCGGAGTCCAGGAGCAGGATGGGGATCCGGATGGTATCCATGATGAGACGTTTTTCGAATTCGCTGCGGGTGAGGTCGGAACGCTTCTTTCTGCGTTCGAGGATGATTTCGATCATGTTCGAGAGGGCCGACAGCGCGGATTTATCCTGCGCCGAGAAGGCGTGGTAATTCTGCCGGAAGACAATGCCGAAACTGCCCCAGAGTTTCTTTTCGAGCCAGATGCCGCTGGAAGCGGAGGATTTGATTCCGTTTTCGTCGATGAAGCTTTTCCAGATGCTGCCTTCATCGAAGAGATACGGCGCGTCCGTCCGGTCCGCCAGGAAGAAATTGTGATTCTTGTATTCCCTCCGCCACGGGTTGTCGAGATCGAGAGGAATGGTTGTGTCCGGATTCAGGAGAGGGGTATTTCCGGGAGAGACATATTCATGGAAAGGAACCACCTGTCGGGTTTCATAGTTGTAGGTGACCACATAACAGTTGGAGGCGCTGAAAAATTCGCAGGCATGCTGCAGCGCGGTCCGGAGAGCCTCTTCATCGTTTTCGGTGAGCATGATGGACTGGAGGCAGGTGTTGATCATCTTTTCCTGCTGTGCGTAATTCTGGAGCTCGTTCTTCTGGTTGATGAGATCGGTGATGTCGAAGGAGATTCCCAGAAGAAGGTTTCCGGATTTTCTTTCAAGGCAAAGTTTCTGCGTCTGAATTGTATGTGAAACTCCGCCGACGGAGAGGACGCGTTCCTGACGGTTCAGGGTCTGGCGGCTTTCCATGACCTCTCTGTCCGCCTGCCGGTATTCATCCGCGATGTCTTTCGGGAAAAAGTCGTAGTCGGTCTTGCCGATGACATCTTCCGGGGACAGCCCCATCTGCTGGAGCGCGTATTTGCTGATGAAGAGATAGCGGTCGTCATTACCGAAATCCTTCACATGGAGGAAACAGGGAATATGGTCCATGACCGATTGAATCAGCAGATTTGCATTGCAGAGGGCCAGTTCGGAAACTTTCTCTTCATGGATGTCCCGTATGACTCCGAAGAATTCCTCCTGGGAATTATCCGGATTGACCGTTTTGCGGCAGCGCATTTCGAAATAGCGGTATTGGTTGTCGGCGCCGCCCCGGTAAACGAGGTGCAGGGAGTCCCTGACCTTCCGGAAGAACGCCCTCCATTCGTTCTGGAAGAGCGGCAGATCGTCGGGATGGACCCATTCCTGGGCCGATTCCGGAAAGTCGTCCGTTTCGGTTCCCCAGAATTTTTCCCGGTTCAGCATGATCCGGATTCTGCGCTTGCTTTCGTCCAGCTGGAAATAAGTGATCCCGGCGAAATCGGCGGCGGCTTCCAGCAATTTTTTCTGCATGAAGAGGCGGTTGAGTTTCTCATATTCTCCAGTCATGTCCCGGAAAATCATGACCGACCCGGTCCGTTCGCCCGAGAAATTCATGATCGGGGTAAGACTTCCTTCCACCAGCCGGCGGGAGCCGTCTTTTGAAACCATTTCCATGCGTCCGTCCATCCGCGGATCGGGTTCAGAATCGGTGCCGATCAAAGCCTGACGCTGCTCTTCAGGGGTGTTCCCGGAGCTTGCCGGGAAGAGTTTTCCGAACAGGGATTGCTGTCTGGTCAGTTCTTCCATGGGATAGCCGGTCATTTTTTCCGCCGCCGCGTTTGCGAGGATGATCTTTCCCTGTTCGTCCGTGACCAGGACGGCTTCCCCGATGGAACGGAGGGTCAGCTGGAAACGTTCCGCCAGACGTGCCATTTCTCCGCGGGCTCTTTCGAGGTCGTCGATGTCGGTGGAGATCCAGAGTACGGCGCTGACTCCATAAATGTTTTTCGGCAGTCTCTGGAATTCCACATGGCGACGGCGTTTTTCAAAAGTGAAGTTGAAACTCAGCGGTTCTCCTGTATCGAGCACTTTCCGGATAGGCTTCCTGAAATTGTCCTGAATTTCCTCCGGGAACTCGTTCAGATGCTTCGGGAAGAAATTGAAGTAGGGATCTTTTCTTGGCACCTGGTGGAAACGGATGACTCCGTTGGCGTCGACGGCAACGATTCGGACGGGCAGGGCGTCATAAATGATTTTCTGTCTGCGCTGTTCCCACCGTCTGCTTCGGCGGTAAGAAATGCTGTAAATCAGCGAGGCCATTGCGAGAACAAGCAGTATGGCGAATAGAAACGGATGATAAAGGCGCCATGCGTGATCGGATTTCTCCAGCAGCAAGGCGTCGCCCGGAAGCATTCCCGCGGCGGCTCTGAACTTTTTCATTGTAGGGACGTGCATGACGCAGCGGGAGGTCCCGACGGCCGGCGGCAGAACGGAGAAGTCTTTTCCGGACGCCAACGTCCGGATTGCCAGCGCGGCGGCTTCTCTGCCGTGATCCTCCCCCTTCGGCATGATTCCTCCCAAAATGTTTTCTCCGGAAATGTTGTCCTGAGAACACAGGACGGGTCCACGATACGCTTCCCGGATCTGTTTCAGGACGGACGAGGCGGGAATGTTCGCGGAGGGATCGGCGGTGGTCCAGTCGTGAAAGACGACAAATGAATTTTCCGGAAGGGCTTTCAGGACGGAGAGCATCTTCGCTGTATCCGTCTCTTTTCCGCTGAGGATCTGGAAACGGATTCCCGGATATTTGTCGGATTCCCTTGCGATTTCCCGGACGAGCCGCACATCTTCCGGTTCCGCGCCGGTCAGGACCGCGACGGCCTCGGTATCCGGGAAAAGCTTCAGCCCCAGTTCAAGGTTGAGCGGCACGCACGAAGGGAGCAGAAGTCCCGCCGTCCGCTGGGGGAGCTGTTTTTTTTCCTTTCCGGCGGAATAGCCGCAGAAAACGACAGGAACCGATGGAGGCGGCTGCAATTTTTTTTCCAGAAAAAGATTGGCCGCGGGATTGCCGACTGTCAGGATCAGGTCATAGCGGTTGTTCTGGAGCAATGCGGTGAGATGCCGGAGATTTTCCGGATCCGGCTGGAAATTTTTTGTGTTCCGGCAATTCAGTTCGGCCATGTCCAGAATCGAATCCGGAGCGGAGCGGTAAAAGGCGTCCCGGAAGCCTCCCAGGATTTCCCCGCTCCATTTCTCGCCGGAATTATACGAGTTGATGTACAGAACACGTCCGCCGGGGATTTTAGGCGATGCGGCATCGATTGCCGAAGAGAACAGCAATATCATCAAACCCGGGAGCAGAAGAGTATGTGTTTTTAGAAATTTAAGAACCATCCGGTATTGTTTTTTCCAGAAAAGTTGCTGAATTCAGGGAAACACCACTGTATAACATTGTTGCCCAGAATATATAATATATTCTCATCTTCATGGAATGCAAGTTTTTCCGAAAAGATATTCCCATATTCCTCCCGCGTGCTTTCTCTTATTTTTCAGAGGTGGAAAAAACGAATGGAAATTATTGTTTATCCTGTTCTTGAGATGAGAAGGATTCCGGCGGTTTTCCTTGTTGAAGGAAAGGATCGTTTCACGCGGCTTGAAAAAAGAGGAATTCAGTGTAATATTACTTCATTCGTTTAAATCGGAGTCATCGCTGAAAAATCCGGGAGAATTACGAATCTTGAAATGGTCTTTCATTCTTTTATTTTTGTTGATGCTGAATGCGGCGTCCGGCGCGGAAGAAATCCTGTCCCTGCGGAAAGGCGCTCCCCTGTTTTATGATCAGGAGGAGATGGATCTGGAAAGCTCGGTGGAAAAAGAAACGGGTGCAATTGTTCTGAAAAAAGAAAACAAGAACATGATTTTCCAGAGCTATCTTGTCCTCCGGACATCCTTGTGGAAAGTGTTTGTTCCGGGCAAGGGTGAATTCTGGACTTTTCCCGAGATCGAAACCGTTTATAAAAAAAATCTGAAAACCTATTCCTACCGTTTTGCGCGGATCGGTTCCATGCTGTATTCCGGAATCTTTCTTCTTTTTGCGGGCGGCGCGTCCGCACTGATGTATTTTCTTTTCAGATCGTTCCGTTTCCGGTCCTGGCTTCTTCCCCTGTCCGTCGTTTGCTTTCAGTGCGGCATCTGTCTGGCTGCAATCGGATACTCCGGCGGGATTTTCATCAAGCCGACGGATGAAATGTGGTATTTTAAAATCGGGAAACAGTTTCTCGATCTTGATTTTGCGGCGCCATTCCGATATACGATCGGACATCCCCTGATTTTCTATTACCCTCTTGCTCTTTTCACCGGCGCCTGCAGCTATCCGGAAATGGCAGTGCTGGCCCGGAGCCTCAACTGTTTTCTCGTCATGCCGGTTTCTCTTCTCCTGGCCTATTTTTTGATGAAGAGGCTGTTCCGTTCCGAAACGATCTCCTTTTATTCTCTCCTGCTGTGGTTCGGATTCATATTGTTCTATCATCCGCGTTTCTTCACGGGGCGTCTGCATATGGCGGAAACTTATGCGCAGAAGGCGGTGGCCGACCTTCCAGTCTTCGGGCTTCATCTTTCCCTCTACGATCTGTATGTCATTTTCGGATGGCACGGCTTCAGCGATCAGCTCGGCATGTTGTTCCTGTTCCTGACCCTTCTCTTGGCTGCGGTATTGAAAGCTTCGACCCGGAATCTGATTTTTGTTTCCGTTCTGTTCGCCGTCACGTGCCTGATCCGGATCAACAGCATTTTCTATGCTCCGTTTCTCGGATTCATTCTGTATTTGAAATATGCCGGGATGCTGAGAGTTCCCGCGGACAGGGGCCGTCTGTTTTTTTACGGAGCCTTTTCTTTTCTGGCGGTCTTTTCTCTTCAGCTGATCGTGAATTTTCATCAGTTCGGCTCATTGTTCACATGGCCTTATGTGCTGCATACGGACAATCAGTCCGCCCGCGGATTTCTGTTGGAACTGATTCCTTACGGACTCAATTTTCTCGCCGCGAGCAACCATGCGATCTTTGTCCTGGGATCATTATCGCTGCTCTTCATTCCTGACAGGAGGACTCGTGCGGTGCTTGCCCTCTGGATTTATCCGGCATTGTTTTTCTTCATCGGTTATCCGGTGGTCTACAATAATTATTCCCGGTTCATTCTGCCGCTTTATCCGGCGTTCATGGCGGCGATCCTCCTCAACGGCGTCTGGAAACAGCGTCTGTCTATTGTCTTTCGCGTACTTTTCGTCCTGCTGGCGGGAGTTCTGCTGACCGCTCCGGGCGACTCTCCGGTGGTCCGCCGTTTTCTCCCGTGGAGTCTGGAGTGGCAAGGCGTGAGTCCGGAAACGATGGATGCTGTCCGATGGTGCGTGATAGTGCTTTCGGTGATTGTTCTTGCCACATTTGCCGGAGACCTTCGGAGGTCGCTGAAAACGGGCGTGAGACTGGACGGAATCCTGACGCCTGCGCTGTTTCTGGGTTTGTTCCTGATCGTGTTTTACGCGGGGAGTTACTGGGTTACCGGGGCGGTCATGCTCTGCGCGTTTTTGTACGGCGCTTATGACGCGGTTGTCCTGTGTCTGGAATCCCGCCGGAAAACGTGTATGCCGGACCCGCGTCCGGCCCCTTGATTTTCTGGGTCCGGACGGGATGAAAAAGTATGAATAATTTCCATTGCAAGATTGACTTTTATTTTGAAGCAACTACATTATGGTGGCAAGGACGGACTGCCTGAAGTAATCTGTTGCTGTTCAAAAATAAAAGGAGAAAAGGTCATGAAAAATTACTGGGCCGTGATGGCGCTTGTCTCTGTTTTTTTCTGTGGACTGTCCCTCGAGGCGGCGCCCCAGCCGGCAGGACAGACGGCCCCTCAGAGTTTTCCTGGGACGCGGATGGCGACTGCCTCCACGATGCATCTGGATGCGACCGTGCTTGCGGCGGCCAATATAACCGGCTCCTTCTGGGTGGAACCGAACCAGCAGAGTCCCCAGTGTCAGGTTTTTCTTGAAAAGGGACTGATTTTCCTGGGGTATCCGAAAGCGGCGTCCAAGGCCGCTGCCTCTTTTATCGTGGAATACACATTTACGGCGGACATTTCGAACAAACAGCGTCTGGAGACATTCTTCACGATGGATGTGACTTTGAACAACAAGGAAAAGACGAAGGTATGGACGGGGCGTGCGTCCTGCAGTTCCAAAACCTCTTTCAATCCGAACGGTTTTGCTTCTTCCCTTGTCGCCTGCGACCTGAGTTATATGAACAAGGCCGCCAGAAAATCAGTCGGGTTCCGTGAAGTTCTTTCACTGCATTCCGCCATGACCCGCTGATGGGAAGAATCATGGAGCAGAAAAGAGCTTTTGTCGTTGGCGCCAGCCGGGGAATCGGCCGGGCGGTCGCGTGCCGTCTTGCGAAGGACGGATATGATATTGTCGCCGCCTGTCGTGAGCCGGACGGTCCGGTTGCCGAGACGGAACGTCTTGTGAAGGCATTGGGGCGTTCCTTTACGATGGCGGTTTTCGATGTGACCGACCGCAGAGGCGCGGCCCGTGAAATCGACCGCATCTTCGGATTGTCCGCTCCCGACGTGATTGTTTATAACGCCGGGATTGCCAAGGACAATTTTTTTGTGTTCATGTCCGGCGAAGAGTGGGACAGCGTGATGCGGACGAATGTGGACGGTTTTTATAATACGGTCCAGCCGCTCATGATGAATATGATGGCCCGGAAAACGGGACGGATTGTGGTGATCAGCAGCGCTTCCGGGCAGTCCGGGCAGTCCGGGCAGGTGAATTATTCCGCCTCGAAAGCGGCCCTGATTGGAGCCGCGAAGGCCCTGGCTCGTGAAATCGGGCGCAAGAACATTCTTGTGAATGTGGTTGCGCCCGGATTCATCGATACGGATATGACACGGGATTTGCCGAAGGAAAAAATATTGCCTATGATTCCGCTCAACCGCGCCGGAACGGCGGAGGAAGTCGCGAACGTGGTCGGTTTTCTTTGCGGTCCGGACAGCCAGTACGTTCACGGGCAGGTGATCGCCGTCAACGGCGGACTGATTATTTAGAGGTTGCGGGAAAGCGAATATGTCAAAAGAAACCTGCGATTATGTGGTTGTCGGCAGCGGTGCCGCGGGGATGACTTTATCCCTGTTGCTCGCCGCGGGCGGCGCAAAGGTTGTGCTGGTGGAGAAAGCCGCCCGCGTCGGCGGGAGCATGCAGCGTTTTCATTCCCGGGGAATTCCCTTCGATACCGGATTCCATTTCACGACCGGGCTGTCCGGGTGTTTCGGCGACATGTTCGAAATGTTGGGAATGCGCGACTCCGTCCGCGAAGTCGTGATCGGAAAAAACGTTTTTCTGGCGGATAGCGGAAGGTCGTATCACATCCCCCACGGACACGAGGCCATGAAGGCTTATTATCAGAAACATTTTCCGGAGGAATCCGCGAAGATAGAGGAATTTTTCCGCAAGGAAGCCGAAATCTACGGAAAAACGCCCCTGTTCAACATCCGGGAGGGAGGCGGTTTTACGGATACGCTTCTGACGGACGAGGATTTCATCACGCTTTCCGATTACATGCGCCGGGAGGGTTTTTCGGAAGAACTGAAAATGCTGCTGGCGTCCTTCGCCATCTGCTGCTGCGGCACACCCGCCACGGAAATGTCGCTGGCCACGCACTGTCGGATCAGCTATGGTCTGGACGACCGCCTGGTACGGTTCGAAGGCGGCGGCGAGGAAATCGTCCGGAACTTCCTGAAACAGGCGAAGGAACTCGGGATCCGTATCCGGACAAACTGCACGGTCGCGGCGTGTCCGGGCATCGAGAAGAAACGCTGTCACCGGGTTCTCCTGAGCGACGGAACGGAACTGGAATTCAAAGACTGCATCATGACCATGCACCCCCGCGAAATCGAAAAGACATTGCCCCCGGAAGGAAAGACGCGGGACTTCATCGACCGCGTGAACGAATTCGAGGAGAGCTGCGGTTTCTTTACCATCTTCGGAGTGGTCGAACCGGAACTGGAGTCTTTCAAACAGCAGCTGACTTCCTATCTCACCCATACCGATCTGGATGCGACCATGTCTCCGGCGCATCCGGACGTGACCGCCGCGGGCATCATGCTTTCGGAGGAAACCGGACTGGACGGGAAAACCCATCAGACGGTCACCGTATTTGAAAATGTGTATGAAAAAGAAACGGAACGCTGGAAGGATACGGATCACGCGTCCAGACCCGCGGACTACGCGGAATACAAGAAGGCAAAGACGGAAGATCTGCTCCGCAAGACATTCCGCGTCCATCCCGAGCTGGAAGGACGGCTCCGGATTCTCGACTCCGCCTCCATGCTGACCTACCGGGACTACCTTTCCCCGTACGGATCGGCCTACGGAATCCGGCAGAAACTCGGACAGCAGAACCTTTTCGGGCGTCTGCCGATCCGCAACTTTTACGTGATCGGGCAGAATGCCCTGTTGCCGGGCGCGATGGGGGCGATGCTTTCCGCTTTCATCGTCTGGCGCAAACTGGTTGGAGAGGAACACTACCGGGACATCATGAAAAAACACTTGAAGCCCGAGAGGAGCCGTGTATCATGAACCAGAGACGTCGGGTAGTGATCACCGGAATCGGACTGACATCTCCGCTGGGGAATTCCCCGGACGAGCTTTATGCGGAGCTGAAAGCCGGAAAATGCAGTATTCGCGAGATTACCGAATGGAACCATACTCCGTTGAAGGACAACCGTTTTTTCGGTTCTCCAGTTTCGCTCCCGCCCGAATATGCGAAGAGTCTGCCCCGTTCCGTCCGGCGTTCCATGAGCAGCATCTCCCTGTATGCGGCGTATGCCGCACAGCAGGCGGTGTATGATTCCGGACTCTCACCGGAAGAGGTCGCCGGAGGCCGCTGCGGATGCGTCGTCGGTTCCACGATGGGCGGTTCGAGCGCGATCGAGGAGGCCTACCGGATCCTCCTTTCCGGAAAGGGATTGGAGGAAATGTCCTCCATGCAATTTTTTAAATGTGTTTCGCATACGGCCGCGTTCAATGTGTCGCATCTGTTCAGTGTGACGGGGGTGGTTCAGGCGCCCGCGGCGGCCTGTGCGTCGTCGGTTCAGGCCATCGGACAGGGACGCGATCTGATCGCATACGGGGCGCAGGACATGGCGATCTGCGGCGGAGCCGAGGAGCTCGCCCCGGAGGTGTCCGGTTCGTTCGAGGTCATATTTGCCGGGGTAAACCGTTCGGAACGCGATCCGAAGACCTGTTCCAGGCCGTTCGACTCCGCCCGCACGGGACTGGTCTGCGGCGAAGGTGCCGGTATCGTCGTGCTGGAGGAATATGAACACGCGGTTGCGCGCGGCGCGAAAATCTATGCGGAGATTCTGGGCTATGCCACATGCGGATGCGGAACCCAGATCAGCCAGTCCGACCATCTCGCCATACTGCGCTGCTTCGACCTGATATACAAAGACGCCGGAGTGGAGCCGTCCGCGACCGATTACGTCAATGCCCATGCCACGTCTACCGTTCAGGGAGACATGGAGGAGGCGATTGCGATCCGCGAATTCTTCGGGGACAAGGTGCCGGTCAGCAGTTTGAAAGGGCACATGGGGCATACGCTGGGGGCGTCCGGCTCGCTGGAGCTGATTGCCTCCCTGAAGATGCTGGAGCATTCGGAACTGATCCCTACCCTGAATCTGGAAAATCCCTCGGAGGATTGCGCGGGTATTATGTACGTCCGCGGGATCAGGCGGCATGAGATGAAGGTTTTTCTGAAGAACAGCTTTGCGTTCGGCGGCATCAATGCCGGTCTGCTCTGCGCGAAAGCCGAATGAAAATAAATGATGATGCAGAAAAAGTAATGTCATAAAAAAACGGAGAAAAAGAGATGACAAGAGATGAAATTGTCGAGGCGGTCAACGCCACCTTTGTGGAGATGCTGGAAGTCCCGGAAGAGGAGCTGAAACCGGAAAAGGAAATATTTAAAGATCTCGGGCTGGATAGTCTGGACATGGTGGACCTGATGATCGGGCTTCAGCGCCGGTTCGGCGTTTCCCTGCGCCAGAACGAGGAGATCCGCAAGATCGTCACGCTCGGCGACGTATATGAGTTCTTCGTGAAGATGGAGGCGAAAATGCGGGACCAGGGAATCGACACCAGTAAAGGGCTCGGCGCCGCCGCCCGGGAACTGGAAAATAAATCGGAGCCTGCCGGAAAAACTCCGGATCAGCCGTCCTGATTTCGTTTCTTTGACCGGATTCGTACGATTGTCCAAAATATCGGGAGGAGCTTTTCAGGGATGGCGCTTTCAATCATTATTTATGCGCAGGTGTTCCTCTGTACCGTCCTGTATGCGGTGTGCGCGGCTCCTTTTTTCCTTGCGGGGATATTCCTCCTGACCGGTTTCAGAAAAGAAAAGATCGCGAAGGTGGCCCGGTTCTTCATTCTCTGGTATGGGAAATTCGTGATCTATGCGGCGTTGAAGCCGTATGTGCGCGTCCGGTTCGAAAACTTTTCCGGAGAGAAATCCGTCGCGGGGATCTATATCTTCAATCACCGTTCCTCGTCGGACCCTTTTCTGGTCAGCGCGGTGACGAATCTGCCTTTGGCGCAGGTGGTGAACGACTGGCCGATGAGGCTGTTCTTTTTCGGTTTTTTCGCACGGACGGGCGGTTATATCGACATCAAATCCATGCCGTTTGAAGAGGCGCTGGAGAAGGCGCGCCGCCTGATCGGAAACAACGTCCCGCTGATGGTGTTTCCGGAAGGGACCCGTTCGGGGGGCCGCCGCATGAATCCGTTCCACGGGGCGTTTTTCAGGATCGCGAAAGAGCTGAACTGTCCCTTGATTCCCGTCGCGATCGCGGGGAACGAAAACATTCCCACGCGGAGTTTCAAGATGCACTGCGGACGGATCCTGATTCACCGTCTGCCCGCGGTCCCGCCGGAAACGGTCCAGTCCCTGAAGCCCTATCCGCTGAAGAACCATGTGCACCGGATTCTCCTCGAAGAAACCGTCCGGATGGACAGAAAGCTCGGCCATGAACAACAATAAATTCGTTTATTCTTCCGCGCCCGATTTTCTGAATCCGGCGGAGATTTCCGCTCTTCAGACCCGGTATCTGCGTGCGCATCTGCTTTACTGTCGGAAATATTCTCCGTTCTACCGGAAACTGCTCCGGAATATTCCCCTGTCCCGTGTGACGCCGGAAACGCTCAAGGAGCTTCCGTTCACCCTCAAACAGGATATTTCTGCGCGTCAGGACGACTTTGTCGCGCGTCCGTGGGACGAGATAGAGGATGTGGTGTTTTCCTCCGGCACGACCGGGGAGCCGTGCCGGGTCGTCTACACCGGGTCGGATATGGAACGGCTCGCGTTCAACGAGTATCGTTCCCTCTCGACGGCGGGAATCACGAAATCGGACCGGGTGCTCCTGACCTGCACTCTGGACCGGTGTTTCATTGCCGGACTGGCCTATTACATGGGAATCCGGAAGATCGGCGCGGCGGCCATCCGGAACGGACTGTGCTCCATCGAAAGCCATGTCGGCGTGATGCAGCGTCTGAAGCCGACCGTTCTCATCGGGGTTCCCTCGTTTCTCCGGAATCTGGGCGAGGAGCTCGGCAAACGCGGGGTGGACAAGTCGAATGTCCGTCTTCTGGTGTGCATCGGGGAACCGCTCCGGGACGAGACGCTTCAGCTCAACAGCATCGGACGGCAACTTCAGGAACGCTGGAGCGGGGCCCGTCTTGCGGCCACCTACGCCTCGTCGGAAATCGTCACGAGCTTCTGCGAATGCCCGGAAGGCTGCGGCGGCCACCTCCTGGCGGATCTGGCCTGTCTGGAAATCGTCGATGACCGGGGAAACAGCCTGGGACCCGGCGAAGTCGGCGAAATTGTGGTGACTCCGCTTCGCATGACCGGGCAGCCGCTGGTCCGCTACCGTACGGGCGACATCGGATTCATGATGACGGATCGTTGCGCGTGCGGACGCCATACGCCGCGTCTGGGTCCGATTCTCGGGCGCAAATCCCAGATGCTCAAATGCAAGGGAACCTCCGTTTATCCGCAGGTGATTTTCAATGTGCTCATGTCGATTCCGGAGGTTGCGGAATATTACGTGGTTGCGGGGGGCGAGGATCTTTCGGATACGGTCGAAGTCTTTGCGGCTTTCTCAAGGCCGGGCGGGGATGTCCGGGTCCTGGAGGAGGCTCTGCAGGCGAAATGCCGCCTGAAAATACCGGTCCGGGAAGTGCCGTTGAACGAGGCGCGGGAGCTGGTTTTCGGGATCAACCGGAAACCGCAGCATTTTTTCGACCGTCGGAAATAGCCAATGCGGGGAAGGGGAGCGCTCATGCGGGAAATGTCACAGTTGAAGCTTACGGAACAAATGCTGGCGGAAATGAAGCCGGACCGGCTTTTCGTGCTGGAAACCGAACTCCCGGGGGCTGACGCGAATCATCTTTCCCTGGAGAAGTTCAGGGATATGCTGTCTCAAGCGGCCCTCTGCGGCGTGCGGAAAGTGATTTTCCGGGAGGGCGTGCGGCTTTTGGAGCGTCCCGAAGCGGAATTCCTTTTTGAGTTCTGCCGGGAAAAGAAATTCATGGTGGAACTCTTTCTCCGGGATGTCGCGCCCGACATCGAAATATGCGACCTCATCGCAAAATACAGGTGGCGTGCGGTGTTCGAGATGGTTCCGGGGATTTCCGGGGAAAAGATTTCTTTGGCGGCCCGGCTTCTGCATGAGGCGGGCGCGGGGACGGTGGAAGCCTCTTTCACCTTGCCGGAAATGAGGGTGTCGGACTGGCGTTCATTCCGGGGGGCCGGAATCGCGCCGCGTCTGGAGTGTTCCGCTTTGACCGAGCCGGTGCCGGATGTCCGGAGCCGGGCGGTCCGCGCGGAACTGAAACTGCTGGAGGAGGCTGGAACCGCGGGTAAATCCCGGATTCCGTTTGTCGGCGACGCCTGTTTCAAATACCGCTATTCGTGTTTTGTCGCCGCGGACGGAACGGTGTATCCCTGTTACGGGCTTCGCGTGGAAATGGGGAATATCCGCGATAAATCCCTCGGCGCGATCCTGTCGGACAGCTACATGTGCCGCAAACTCCGCGACTATCGCAAGGAGGTCAAGACGCCTTGCCGGGGATGCGATTCCTTTGCGGAATGCGGCGGATGCCGCGGCCGCGCGTGGAAATATTCCGGCGCCTACAACGCCCCGGACCCAGGCTGCGACCGCGTTGCGGAACGGTTGGACACGGTGAGAGTCCTGCCGGATTCCTCCCCGGAGGATTTCATTCCGCACCGGAAGCCGATCCGGATGATTGAGGAGCTTCACCGGGTCGGAAACAACGACGGCGACCTCGAATGCCGAATCGCGGACGACAATGTGTTTCTGGAGGCGGACGGCTCGATGGATCCCGCGGGTTTCATCGAGATCGGCGCCCAGAGCCTTGCCTATCTGGATTCCTTCATGCGGGAAGACAAATACCTGAAGGGAATGCTGGTGGAGGTCAACCGTTTCCTCTATACCGGGCGCAAGGCCCGTTCCGGCGACCGTCTTCTGGTCCACAGCACGCACAAATACGATTTCGAGCCGTGGCACATCGCCGCCTTCGAGATCGCCGACCCCGATGGAAATCTCATATCGGAAGGAGAATTGAAAGTATGTCAGCTGGACGAATCCATGCTCTCGCAGTTTCCGCAGTTCTGATTTTGCCGCTTTTCTGCGCTTTTCCCTCGGAGGACGCCGCCAAACGTCTGTCCGAAATCGAGACGGCGATGAAAACGGTCTCCACCCTTTCCGCCGACTTCGTGCAGGAGAAGAAGATCAAATTCCTGCGGCACACGCTGGTGATCAGGGGAACTTTCCATCTGGACAAGGGAGGGCGCATGGCGTGGCGGGTGAATTCCCCCATCCAATACTGCTGCGTGATCGAGAAGGACCGTCTCACCCAATGGGACGCCGATTCGAACAAGGTCCTCAGCATCGACACGACCCGGAACCAGCTGCTCAAGTCCCTGGTCGACTCCATGGGGCTGTATTTTTCGGGTGCGTTCATGAAGATGTCGGATTCCTTTGTCATCTCCTTTCCGGAACCGCGCACACTGAAGATGGTTCCGAAGGACGGGAATCTGGCCGGGGAGTTCATCACCTCCATGACGGTGACTCTTTCCGAAGACCTCCGCCATGTCCGGGAGGTCCGGATCGAAGAGAAGAACGGTGACCTGACCCATATCGTTTTTTCCGGGTTTTCGATCAACCGTCCGCAGTCTGAAAAAGTCTGGCAGGCGGGCCCGCAATGAAGAGGATCCTCCGGCGAATCGTCTGCTCCGCCCTCCGCCATCCCGTCCGGATGCGGATTCTGACGGCGTGTCTTCTGCTGCTTTCCGCCGGACTGATTCTCCGGGGTGCGTTCACGTATGACGCCATGAAAATTCTTCCCGCCGGTTCGGAATCGGCGCGGACGTTCTCGGTTCTTTCCGACAGCGGAATGTTCAACCGCGTCGTGCTGATCTTTTCGCTGAAAAAAGGGACTTTCGCGGATTCGGGACTGCCCGCGTTTCTGGAAAAAGCGGCGGCCGAATTCAGGGCCAGCCCGATGATCCGTTCCGTGACGTACAGGACCTTGTCGGCCCCGCTGTCGCAAGGGATGTCGGAGCTCACTGCTTTCCAGACGCGTCTGTCGTCGTCGGAGATTTTTCCGGCGACGGACCGGGAAATGGACGCCGTCGTCGGAAAACTTCATTCCCGGCTGATGCTTTCCGGGGTGGGTCAGACGGAGATGATCCGGGCGGATCCGTTTTCCCTGAATCTCTCCTTTCTCCGGAAGCTGGAACAGTTCCGGAGTCTGTCCGGACTTGAATTCCAGTTTCAGTCTCCGTATCTGGCTTCTTCGGACGGCCTTCATGCCCTGATGATTCTGCGGACGTCGGTTCCTTCCGCCAATCCGAAGGAGAGCCGCGCGCTGATTTCGTTCATCGAAAAGACGCTGTCCGGAGCTCCTGAAAATGTGCAGAGCTGTATGATCGCAAGCCATCTGCATTCCATTGCCAATGAAGATGTCCTGAAGGCGGACGTCCAGCGCCTCGGGGTGGTTTCCCTGGTGATTTTCGTGCTTCTGTTCGTTCTGTTTTACAGGAGCAACTTCCGGACTCTGCTGATTCCTCTGATTCCGTTTCTGGCCTCGATTCCGGCGCTGGCCTGCATGACGCTGATTTTCAGGGAGGTCCTGCTGATCACCGTCGGGATGGGCGGCGTGATCGTAGGGCTGGGGGTGGATTATGGAATCTACATCTTTTCCGCGATGACGGGAGAGCGTCCTCTCCGCAGCCTGATCCGGCTTTTGCCGTCGCTTTTCATGGCTATGCTGACCTCCGTGCTGGCGTTCTGCATGTTCATGATTTCCCATGTGGAGGCCTTTGCGCAATTCGGCTTTTTCGCGGCTTCCGCGTTGTTCTTCACATTCGTGATGATGCTGGTCCTTCTGCCCGCCGTCTTTGTGCGATCCCGCCGGAAGACCGTTTTCCGTTTTTCTCCGCCCCGTTTCCAGAACCAGTACCCCGTCTGGACATTGGCGCTCGGGATGATCCTGATTCTGGCGCTGGGCGTTTCCGCTCTCCGCCTGCGCTTCAATCCCGACGTCCGGCAGTTTGACGCGGCCGACCGTCAGTTTGCCGAAAGGGAGGCGCTTTTCAACCGTGTGTTCCAGAAAGGGCCGCGTTCCGGGTTCCTGCTGATCACCGGGAAAACCCGCGCGGAAGCGCTGACGAATGCGGAACGTGAAGTCCGGACTCTCCGTTCAAAACTTGAGTGCGACTTCTTTTCTCCGACCGATCTGCTGGGGACGGAGGAGACTCAGGAAAAAAATCTGGACTCCTGGCGGAAATGGGAACGGTCCGGCGGTTTGGAACGTCTTCGGGAACGCCTTGGCCGCGCGGGAGAAAAGAAAGGGATCGACCGCGAATTTTTCGACCCGTTTTTTGAAAATATCCGGAATGGCTTGAAGAATCCGTCCGCGAAGATGCCCTCGTTCTTTTCCCCGATTGCGGAGGAGATGATCCATACCGGGAAAAACGGAGTGACCGTGGCGGTGATGTTCCCGGACGGCGACCGGGCCGTGACGGAAAAGATCCATTCCCTGACCGGCGCCGTGATGCTGTCGAACACTCGGACCACCGAGCAGATGTCCGCCGATGTCACGAAGGGGATTTTCGGAATCGGGCTCTGCGTGTGCGTTTTCGTTTTCCTGACGGTCTTTCTCTTCTTCCGGAATCTGAGGGAGACGCTGGTGGCGTTGTCGCCCGTTCTGGCCTCGCTGGCGGCCATGGGCGGAGTCCATTCGCTTTTCAGCGGAAACGTCAACCTTTCCGTTCTGGTGGCGGGAATCGTCGTGGTGGGTCTTTCCGTGAATTACGGCATCATCATGACCGGAATATCGGACCGGACGCGGGAGAGTCTTTTCAATGCGGTGACTTTTTCCGCCGTGACTTCCGTTGCGGGCGGCGTGACGGTGCTTTTTGCGAATCACCTGATGCTGCGTTCGGCCGGTGTGACGCTGGTTTCCGGCATAGCCTCCGCATGGGCCGCCGGGGTGTTTCTGATCCCCGCGCTGGAGTCTGTGAAATTCCGCAAACGCGTTGTCCTCCTGATGCTCTCCGGGACGGCCCTGATTCTTTCCGGATGCCGGAGCGTTCCTTTCTCCTATCCTGAATTCGGGCCGGTCCCCGCAGGTTTCAAACCGGAGCCGCGTCCCGGGTTCAGCGGGGTGGTGGAAACGGGCGTCGTTCTGGAAAAATGGTTTTACAAGGTGACGTTCCTTGTGCTGTTCCGGATGGACGGCGCGAATGGAAAGATGGAACTTTATGCGGCCAATCCCGGCGGAGGAAAAGTGTTCGAGGCAACCGGGACTCCCGGCAAGCTGGAGACTTTCACGTGGATGCCTTTCCTCGAGGAAAAGTATCGGAAGCCGGTCACGGAAACGATCTATTACGGACTCTGCCGGGCATACCGGGACGGCGTCCTTCCTTTGAAGGGGACGGGCGTGATGGAAAAGGGGCGTTTCGTGGAGACCTTCCGCCTTGACAACCGTTCTGAAATGGAATATATTTACGCAGGAAGAGTTCCCGAATTGATCCGGAAGAGATTTCTGGAAAACGGCTCGTGCCGCTGGGAGGTCCTGTATTACCGCTACAGTTCCGGCGCGGCGCCGTTTCCTCAGGACATCGTTTATGAAGACAACGATCTTGGCTTCAGGCTGATTCTCCGGACGCGGGCCGTTTATCGGGAGGGGAAGAAACAATGAGCGTGAGAAGTGCAATCGATGAAATCATGGTGATGGAGATTTCTCCCGACGGGAAGAGTGTCTCCGGGCATCTGAAGCCGGGGGCCGGTTTTCCCGGATTTCAGGGACATTTTCCGGACAATCCGACCCTGCCGGGCGTCTGCCACGTCGCTATCGCCGAAGTGTTCGCCGAGCGCGCGACTTCCCTCCGGCTGGAACTGGCCGAACTCAGCAAAACCAAATTTTTCCTTCCGGTCAGACCGGACACTTCCCTGTCGGTCACCGGGAGATTCACCCGTTCGGATGACCGCCTTTCCGCCGAAGTCACGCTGATGAGCGGCGAAAACCGCGTGTCCGTGGTCAAATGCCGATTCCGGGTGACGGAATGAGCCGCGCGAAACCATATTTCGAGCGGATTCCGGGCGCGCCGCCGCCCGTGACGGTTTCCGTTCCTTACCGGATCACGATCGGGGAGGTGGATGTGCTTGGCATTGTCTGGCACGGAAACTACCCGATCCTATTCGAGAAGGCCTCCACTGAACTCGGCTACAAATGCGGACTGACCTACGCGGCCTATCGCGACGCGTCCGTCGGCGCCCCTCTGGCCCAGTTTCATGTGGATTACCGCGCCCCGCTGCATCTGGATGAAAAAATCGAAATTTCGGCTTCGCTCCACTGGAATGACGGAGCCCGCCTGAATACGGAATTCGTCATACGCGATTCCTCCGGCCGGATTTCATGCACCGCATACAGCGTTCAGCTTTTCGTGGATCTGAAAACCCGCGAGCCTCTTTTCTGTTCGCCGCCTCTCTGGGACGAATGCAAAAAACGCTGGCTTGAAGGAGAGTTCCACCATGAAAAATGAGGTTTACATCGCCGCGGCGGGGCTGGTCACCGGATACGGTTTCGGGATTGCCCCGTGCATGGACGGCCTTTTTGCCGGGAAACACGCCTTCCGGAACATCACGCGGTTTCCTGCGGAACAGTTCGGCTGTTCCCTGGCCGCGACGATTCCCGATTACGTGCCTCCGGAAGGACGTTCCTTTCCGGAACCCGTGCTGGAATTTCTGGCGCGTTCTCTTCCCTGCTGTCCGGAAGAGACGGAATTCTTCTTCGCTTCGACCGTCGGCGAGGCCGACTGCCTCTGCAATCCGGAAAACCGCTGGACCGTCGACACCCTTTTTGAGAAATCCCTGAGAATTTTCGGCAGAAAAAAGGGAATTCTCTATTCCGGCGCGTGTTCCTCCTCAAACATCGCGATCGCACGCGCGGCTTCCATGATCCGGAACCGCCGAATCCCCGCCGCGCTCGTGGTCGCCTTCGACTATGTCAGCGAATTCGTCTATTCGGGATTCGCGTCGCTTTCCTCCCTGTCCCCGGAGCCCGCGCGTCCGTTCGATCGCGACCGCCGCGGACTGGTTCTCGGCGATGCCGCCGGATTTCTGTTCCTGGCTTCCGGGGAGACGGTGGAGAAACATTCCCTGTCCGTGCTCGGAAAGCTGAGCGGTTGGGGGATTGCAACGGACGCCCTCCACGTGACCGCACCCGACACGGAGGGCCGCCAGATGGCCCGCGCCGTGCGTCTGGCCATGGGGGACCGTACCGCCGGCGACGTCGGGCTTGTCATTGCCCACGGAACCGGCACCCCGTTCAACGACGAAATGGAAATCCGTGCGGTCCGGGCCGTTTTCCCCGAGGGGGTCCCGGTCGTTTCCACGAAGGGTGGAACGGGGCACACCCTGGCGTCCGCCGGAATGGTTCAGGCCGTTGCCGCGCTGGAAGTCCTGAAACGGAACGAAATATTTCCTCAGACGAATCTGCTGAATCCCGCCCCCGGCGCGGAACGTCTGGTTTCCGATGAAATCCGGTCTCTGGAAAAACCGCGGATTCTGTCCCTGAACGCCGGATTCGGCGGATGCAACGCCGTCCTGATGCTGGAGGAATGCCATGCGTGATTTTCATACAGCGGGCTATGCAAAGGTCCACGGATTCCGCGCGGAGGTCCCCTCCCGGAACCTCCGGATTCAGGAGAAAAGCCTCTCCGACCTGCTGGACGAGGTCCTGACTCTGGACTTCGTCCCGGAATACGACCTGCCCAAGTTCAAACGCGCGGGCGAACGTTCCAAAACGGCTGTCATCGCGTCGATCCTCGCCTCGGCCGATGCCGGAATGCCCACTCTTTCGGGGCGGACCGCCGTCATCGGCGCCGGACGGGACGGCTCCCATCGGGAAAACCTCCTTTACTGGAACGACTATGTCGAAAACGGCAGAAGCGGTGGACGCGGACATCTTTTCGTGGGAACTCTGCCCTCCACGCCTCCGGCCGAAACCGCCATCGCGCTGAATCTCCACGGTCCTTCCTTTTACATCGACACCCTGGGAGACGCTTCCCGCATCGCTCTGGAAATCGAGTCGCTCCTCGACGATTCCGAACTCGAATCCGTCCTTCTGCTTCTCGGCGACGGTCCCGGAACGGAGGCTTTCCTCCTGATCCGGGGCGGAATGTCTCCCGACGATCCTTTCCTCTCCTTCCTTTCCCGGGACGGCGTCTCATGAACATCCTCCTGATCTCCTCCAACCTCTGCACCGATCCCTTTCCCGTTTATCCGATCGGCATGAGCGTGATCGCTTCCGTCCTCTCCAAGCAGGGGCACCGCGTGACCCAGTTCGACCTCCTTCCCGAGGGCATGGCCGGACTCGAAAAGCGCCTGAAGGAGGAGACGTTCGACCTGATCGGCCTCAGCATCCGCAACATCGATACCGTGAACAGCCGGAGCGCCGTTCACGACTTGATCCGGATTCCACTCCGGGTGATCGAACTCTGCCGGAAGCTTTCCGCCGCGCCCGTCATGCTCGGAGGGGCGGGCTTTTCTCTCCTGCCCGAGGAAATCATGCGTATTTCGGGCGCGGACTACGGAATCGCGGGGGAAGGCGAAAAGGCGATCGCCGATCTCGTTTCCGAGATTCAGTCCGGACGCCGGGACATTCCGAAACTCCGGACGGGCGAGCCCCTGAACCAGGCCGTGCCCCTCTACTCCGCCGAAATCATGGATTATTACTATAAAAACGTCCACATGATTCCGGTCCAGACCAAGCGGGGATGTCCGTTCCGATGCGTCTACTGCACCTATCCGCTTCTGGAAGGACACCATATCCGCCAGCGCGCCGCGGATCCGGTCCTCGACCAGATGGCGGAACTGTATGCGAAAATGCCGGATGCGATGTTCTTTTTTGTGGATTCCGTCTTCAACGATCCCGGCGGCGAGTATCTCAAACTCCTGAACCGCATGAAGGAACGCGGCCTCCGCTTTCCGTTTTCGGCTTTTCTCTCTCCGGGCGGACTCACCGAAGCCGAAATCGTCCTGATGGTCGAATGCGGCCTCATCTCCACTGAGCTCGGGCTGGACGGCGCTTCCGACGTCGCGTTGCGCGGTCTTCGTAAAAACTTCACCTTCGCAGAGGCCCGCCTCTGCACGGAAACTCTTCTGAAACACAAAATCGGCGTCAACACAAATCTCATGTTCGGCGGTCCCGGCGAAACTTACGACACCATCCGCGAAGGCATCGGCAACATCCTCTCCCTGATTCCGGCCTATTCCGCCGTCTTTTCCGGGATCCGGATCCTCCCCGGCACTCCGCTCCATGAAATCGCAAAAGAAAAAAATCTGATCCCGGACCACTGGAACGGGATCGACGAACTCTATTACTTCGAGTCGGGCCTCGATCCGGAAAAGGTTCATTCCATGCTGGAGGAAGGCTTCCGGGGAAACGAATATTGCGTGTATCCTCCGGACCGTTTCAACCGCGCCCTCCGCACCATCCACCGGATCGGTTATGTCAACTACCGCAACTTTCTGGGAGGGCCGGAAGCATGACCGGACTTCGGGATAAAGTCTGCTGCGTCATCCCCGTCTACAACAACGCGGCCACGCTCCGGGACGTCGTCTCGCGTTCCCTCGCTCAGCTCGACAACGTGCTGGTCATCGACGACGGCAGTACCGACTGTTCTCCGGCGGAACTTCTCGCGGGGCTTCCCGTCCGGATTCACCGTCACGAACGCAACCTCGGAAAAGGCGCCGCGCTCCTGACGGCCATCACCCTGCTCAAGGACGATCCCGGACTCGAATACATGCTCACTCTCGACGCCGACGGACAGCACTATCCGGAGGACATTCCGCTGTTTTTTCCCTTCATGGAAGCCAACGATTATTCCATGCTTATCGGGTGCCGCGACTTTTCCGGCGAGCACGTGCCCGGCGCTTCCAAATTCGGACGCTCCTTCTCCAATTTCTGGCTGAAGGTCGAAACCGGGATCGACGTCGCCGACTGCCAGAGCGGTTTCCGCGCCTATCCCATCCGCTATATTTCCCGTCTGCATTTTCTTTCCCGTCACTTTGATTTCGAGGCGGAAGTTCTGGCCCGGGCCGCCTGGGGCAACCTCGAATTCCATGACGTCCATATCCGTTCCTTCTATCCGCACCCCGCGGAACGGGTTTCCCATTTCAAGCCCTTCAGGGACAATTTCCGCCTGACCCTTCTCCATTCCCTTCTGGTGCTGATGCGTCTGCTGCCGGTCCCGAAAAAGAAACTCCGCCGCAAACCCATGGATTTCTCGATTTTCCGTCCGAAGGAACTGTTCCTCTATCTCCTGAAGGAAAACTCCTCCAACGGAGGTCTGGCGGCCTCCGCCGCGGTGGGCTCCTTTCTGGCCGTCCTGCCGATTTTCGGGTTCCACATGCTGGCGATCCTCTATGTGACGGAGCGTCTGCATCTGAACAAACTGATGGCGCTGGCCATCCAGAACCTTTTCATGCCGCCGCTTTCGCCGTTCCTCTGCATCGAACTCGGCTACTATCTTCGCTACGGCCGGTTCTGGACCGAAGTGAACTGGAACACGCTCGTGAACGAATTCCATCTCCGGGCATACGAATGGCTGCTCGGGAGCCTGATCCTGGCTCCCTTCTGGGGCGTCGTCATGGGCGTGGCCGTCTATTTCACGGCGAAAGCCTTCCGCTCCGCTTTCGGAAAGGAGGCCGGGAATGCCTGAAAAAAAGAATCTGAGCGATACCCGCGGAAATTCCTTGGGCATCCTGTTTTTCCTCGGCGTCCTGAAGCTGTTCGGGGTCAGACACGCCTGCCGGATGGTCTGGATGGTTTCCTTCTTCTACGCAACTTTCGATTTCCGGGCGCACCGTTCGGCGCTGCCCTATGTCCGTCACCGCTTCCCTGACGCCGGATTCTTCCGCCGCTTCTTCCATGTCTGGGCGCTGTTCACCAGTCAGGGGCAGGCCATCGTGGAACAATATGCCGTTCATCTGGGCAAGGTCCGGCTGGAGCGTGAAAACCATGATCTATACCGGAAGGCGGAAACGGAATATCGTTCCCTCATGATCGCCTTCTCCCATTTCGGCCCGTGGCAGGCCATGCTTTCCGGGGTGAACGTCTCCCGGAAGCCGGTGAACATCCTGATGAAGCCCGATCTCAACCGCAATGTGGATAAACTTTCCGCCGTTCCGGAGGATTCGGAAACGTCCGGGATCAAGGTCATTTCCGTGGAGGACTCCATGGGGGGCATTCTGGAAGCGGTCGCCGCCCTGGAAAAAGGCGAGGCGGTCGGAATCATGGCCGACCGCTGCGAAGAGGAGAGGGGCGTGCCCGTGATGTTTCTCGGGGAAGAGGCCATGTTTCCGACTGCCGGTTTTTTCATCGCCGCCCGCTGCGGCAGTCCGGTGGTCTGCATTTTCCCGCACCGGACGGAACGGCGCGAGGTCTTCGCTGCGGAGTTCGGCCCGCTGATCCGTCCGGTCATGGAAGGCCGAGACCGCGAATCGCTCCGCGGTTTCGTGCAGGAATACGCGTCGCGTCTGGAGGAGATGTGCATGAAATATCCGTACGAGTGTTATATTTTTGAGGACATCTGGAAAAAATGAGTTCCTCCAATTCCAATACGGTCGTGATTTCCGGGATGGGCGGAATTTCTCCCGCCGGGCGGAATTGTGCGGAGACGCGTAAGAACCTCTTTTTGCCGCCGCCTCCGCCGAACCGGCTTTATCCGGCTTTGAAGATGCCCTTCCGCCTGCTGACCGTTCCGGTTCCGGAAGGCTGGAACAGGAGCGAAAGCCTGTTGGATTCGGCTTTGCGCGAAGCATTGGCGGATGCCGGTCTGACATTCGGCGATGAAAGGCTCCGCCGCGCGGGGCTTTGTCTGGGGTCTTCCGGGGAAGTCCAGTTCAACGATCTCCCCTTTCTGGAGGATTTCCGCCGGAACGCCGTCCGGGACGATACGATTCTTCGGGATTTCACGGACGGAAGCATTGCGGAAAAAACGGCGAAAGAGCTCGGAATCGAGGGCCCCGTCGCAACCGTTTCCAACGCATGCGTTTCCAGCGCGGACGCCGTTTCCCTCGCCGCCATGTGGATTCAGTCGGGCAAGTGCGACATCGCGCTGGCAGGAGGCGTCGACCGGATTTCCAAAATGCCCCTGACCGGATTCCATGCGCTGGGCGTGACCTCCGGAACGTCCTGCCGTCCCTTCGACCGCGACCGTTCCGGGCTGAATCTCGGGGAGGGCGCCGGAATCGTCGTGCTGGAAAGCGCCCGTTCCGCCGCCGCGCGCGGACACGAGAGTCCTTTCTTCCTGGCCGGTTTCGGAGCCGCCGGGGACGCCTACCACATTACGGCTCCCCACGCGGAAGGCCGGGGATTGGAACAGGCTGTCCGCATGGCTCTTTCCCGCGCCGGGCTCGCTCCAGACGACATTTCCTTCATCAACGCCCACGGAACCGGAACCGAAGCCAACGACCTCTGCGAGGGGACCGTCCTTGCGCGGATTTTCGGCGAAAAACTCCGTTATTTCTCCACGAAATCGATCACGGGCCACACCCTTGGCGCGGCCGGAATCCTCGAACTCATTTTCACGCTGATCATGCTGGACGGACAGCGCATTCCCCCGAACTGGAACTGCATCGTTCCCGACCCGCGTCTTCCCGTCCCGCCAGTGCTCGAGACGACTCCGGTCCGCGGGACGTTCGCCATGTCCACTTCGCTGGCCTTCGGCGGATGCAACGCGGCATTGATCGCGGGGAGGTTCTGATGTCCATGTTCATCGCCGGTTTTGCCTCCCTGATGACCGCCCGCATAACGGATGCCGGGGAGTCCCGCCTTGCCGTCTTACGCAAGGAATTCCAGCTGCGCCGGATCGACCGTTTCACTCTGCTTGCGCTTTCTTCCGCCGCGGACGCCGCCGGAAGCTTTTCCGGACGCCGGGAACTCCCCGGAGACACCGGCATCATTCTTGCGAGTTCCTTCGGCCCGGCAAAAGTCATTCTCGACTATGTCAACGATATGCAGGACTTTCCTCCGGACCAGCTTGTGCCGGGGAAGTTCTCCCATTCCGTGCACAACGCGGCCGCGTCTTACCTCGCCTCCTGCCTCGGCGCATTGGGACCCGAGCTTTCTCTTGCCGGTTTTTCCGGGCTGCGCCGTCAGGCGTGGTCCGCGGCGGACACCTGGCTTTGCTGCGCCTATTGTCCGCGCGTCCTGCTGGTTTTCGTCGATGAACTCATTCCGTTCACCGCTTTCTCGAATGAAAGGGGATGCACGCGGATCGAGGACGGTTCGGCGGCTTTCCTGCTGTCCGCCCGTCCGGAGGAGAATCGGTTCGGCGAGGTATTCTGCGATGGCCCCGCCGACAACACAAACGAAATTTTTGAACAACTGTTACAGAAATAAAAGGGAGCCTGCAACATGACGGATATTGCTGTGGAAGAAATCGTCCGTGTTCTCCGGAAGGAAATTTCGGTGATCACTTCGCGGGATATGGCGAAGATCGATCCGGAGGGTTCGCTGGCCTCCAACGGAATCAACTCCATGGGGTTCATCGAACTGCTGCTTGCCGTGGAACGCCTGTGGAACGTCAAGCTGGTCGATGCCGGGCTTGCGATGGCCGATGTCCGGACCGTCCGCGCGCTGGCCGGGCGCATCCGGCAGGAAATGGACAGGTAAATCATGGTTTTCCGTCTGCACGCCATGTTTGTGGACGGCCTCGACCGGGTGGCCGCGTATCTGAATCATACGGCCTCGGTCACGCCCGAAAAAGGGAACCATTTCTCCATTGTCCTCGAGGTGGAGGGAACCCCGGACGAGTCCGCCGTAAAAGAATTGCTGGAACGCCGCTTCGCATCCGTCCTGCCTCTTCTCAACGGCCGTCTTGCCAATCATTTCTGGACGCTGGCCCCGTGCTGGGTGAAAGGCGTCTCCGAACCCGTGCCTT
>CAZORN010000010.1:32945-35535 GCA_964581935.1 uncultured Victivallales bacterium | reverse complement strand
GTGGCCGCGACTTCATCGATGGCTTCTTCAAAGACCTGAATCGATTCGCGAAGCATGTCTTCGGGGATCATGAGGGGGGGAGCGATCTTGAGGCACTCGCCGGCGATTCCGACGGGAGCGAACATCAGCAGTCCCTTCTGATAGCAGGCGACGTTGATCTTCGTGGCGAGCTCGGGGTTCGGGGTCTTGGTTCCGGGCTTGACGACCTGGATTCCGGCGACGAGTCCCTTGCCGTGCATGCAGCCGAGGAACGACGGATATTTCTTCTGGATCCGGTCGAGAGCGGGGATCAGAATTTCGCCCATTTTCGCGGCGCGTTCCACGAGTTTTTCACGCTCGATGATGTTCATGTTCTCGATGGCGGCGGCCACGGCCAGCGGAGACGCCGAGTGCGTGGAGGTCATCGATCCCGGAGGATAGAGGCCCATGATGTCGGTGCGTCCGATCACGGCGGAAATCGGGAGCGAGGAGCTGATGCCCTTGCCGCATGCGATGAGATCGGGCTTGACTCCGTAGTGCTGGAAGGAGAACATCTTGCCGCTGCGTCCGAAACCGGCCTGGACTTCGTCGCAGATGAAAACGATGTCGTGTGCGCGGCAGAACTTCTCGAGCTTCTGTGCGTATTCGACCGGCATGAAATCGGGGCCGACGCCCTGGAAGGATTCGACCATCACGCCGCAGATGTCATCGGGATTGACGTTTTTGGCCTTCAGGGTGTTGAGGAACAGATCAAAGCTGGTGTCCTCGTTCTTGAAGCCGTCCGGGAACGGGACCTGGACGAAGGTCTGGTCGAGCTGGCCGATCCACTTTTTCTGGTTCTGGTTGCCGCCGGCGAGCTGGGAGCCCATCGTGCGTCCGTGGAAGGCATTGTTGAAGGAAATGAAATACTTCTTGTTCGGGCCGTGCTTCTCCAGACCGTAGCTCTTGGCGAGCTTGATGCAGTTTTCGGTGGCTTCGCTGCCGGTGCTCAGCAGGAAGACCTGATACTTTTCCGGATCGGGGGAAACCATGCGGAGCTTGTGGGTCAGGGCGGCGCGGCCTTCATGCGGGAATACGTAGGTGGCCAGGAGTTCCTGGTCGATGATCGCCTTGAGGGCTTCGCGGATTTCCTTGCGTCCGTGTCCGGCGTTGGTGATGAGCACGCCGGAGGACCAGTCGATCCAGCGGTTGCCCCACTTGTCCCAGATGCTCGCGCCTTCGGCTTTGTGCCAGATGATCGGCGGCTGGCCGGACATCGAGCGGGGTTCGGATTTCTTGAGTTCTTCGAAAATCGGCAGGGATTCCGGGACCGGAAGGGCGGTGCAGATTTTGCGGTTTGCGGTTTCCACCGGTTTCACTTTGACCGGGGTGAGATCATAAACAGCCATTTTTCAGTCTCCTTGAGTTTCTGAAGTTATCAGTTTCTGGCTCTGAGTTGAACATGCGGCTTGTCGCCGTAGACAATCTGCGCCCAATCTCCGTCATGGAGAATGGAAAGGCGCGCGGCTTCGACCACCAGCTCGTTGACGCTGCTGTTGCCGGGGGTCGCGATAATGCCGCGCTCGTCGGTTTCCCTGATCATTTTCCGGCGGAGGGAGAGGGATTCGGCGGAATCCTTGCCCTGGACCGCGGATTCGATCTTCTGCATGTTTTCGATGTTGGCGGCCACGGAATCGTAGCCGTAGCCCATCGGCATGAAGCCTTCGCCGTCCCACGGGGCGAGACGGTAGAAGTCGGGGCTCACGTAATTGTAGTAGGACCCGGCGCAGCCGATCGGCTCCAGATAGCAGTGGCGGACGCCGCGGTACTGGTCGTCGTGCTGGATGAGTGCGGTTTTGCCTTGTCCTTCGCAATACATCACGAGGCACTGGTCGTTGCTTCCGGCTCCGGCGTCGGGATAGCCGAGGCCGTCGATCACGGACAGGACGGCGCCGTTTTCATAGCGGACGCGTCCGTTGGCCCACATGTAGCCTTCCTTGCCGTTGGGGAACTTGCCCTTGATGCCGGAAACGGAGAGTTCCACGGGCTTGAGGCCGGTGATGAAGTAGACCAGGTCCACATAATGGCAGCCGACATAGACGAAGGGGTCGGTCTGGTCGGTGGTGAACCAGTTCTGGAAGTTGGAGGAACGGTAGTAGTAGGGCTCGATCATCTTGGCTTCGCCCATCGTGAAACTGCCGAAGTGTCCCTGGCGGTACTGACGGCGCGCCAGCAGGGCGCGGCGGTCGAAACGCTTGTGGTATTCCACTCCGACAAACAGTCCCTTTTCAAGGGCGAGCTTTTCAATTTCGATGGACTGCTCGTATTTGAGGACGAGCGGCTTGACGCAGAGCACATGCTGATTGCACTTGAGGGCCTGCATGACAAGCGAATAATGGAACTGGTCGGGAACGGCCACGATCACCGCCTGACGGGGTTTCATTTTGCTCAGGACCTCGTTGGCGAGGTTCGGGAACATCTTGTCGGGCGCTTCGTCGAAGGACGGATAGGCGGTGAAGGTCTGGCCCGGGAAGGCCTCCTTGATCTCGGCGGAATCCCGCAGAGCGCGGAGCGGCGCGTTATTGAGGGCGCAGACGCTGATCTCGCCCACAACGCCGAGGCGCTGGAGGTG
>CAZORN010000010.1:2038-32845 GCA_964581935.1 uncultured Victivallales bacterium | reverse complement strand
AGCGGGTCCTCATGCGCTTGCTCAGACGCTCGTTGACCTCTTCCTCGGTCATCTGCTCCTGCTGGGTCTCCTGCGTGTATTCGAGATAGGAGACGAACACGCCGCCGGCGTTGCAGAGAATGTCGGGAATGATGAACACGCCCTTCTTCTCCAGAATGCGGTCGGCGTCGCTGGAGGTGGGGCCGTTGGCGCCTTCGGCGATGATGCTCGCCTTGACGCGGTCGGCGTTTTCGGCGGTGATCTGGTTGCCGGAGGCGGCGGGGACCAGCACGTCGCAATCGAGTTCCAGCAGTTCCTTGCCGGAGATGGCTTTGCTTCCGGGGAACCCTTGGAGCTTGCCGTGTTCCTGATAATATTTCTGAAGAGCCGCCACATCGAGGCCGTTGGAATCGAGGATCGCGCCGTGGACATCGGAAACGGCGATGACCTTGCATCCCATGCGGTGCAGTTCGTTCGCCGCGACCGAGCCCACGTTGCCGAAGCCCTGAACCGCGACGGTGACGTCTTTCGGATCTTTGCCGTGAGAGTGGAGGGCTTCCATGACGGTCAGCATGACGCCGCGCCCGGTGGCTTCGCGACGCCCGGGGATGCCGCCCAGGATCACCGGCTTGCCGGTCACGTAGCAGCCCTGCGTGGTGGCGTTGCCCATCGAATGGCTGATGGCGTCCTTGATGTATCCCATGTCGGACTCGTTGGTACCCATGTCGGGCGCCGGAACATAGATCAGCGGATGGATATGGTTATGGGCGTTGCGCGCAAAACTGCGGATCACCGTCTGTTTGTCGAGCTTGGAAAGAGGGGTCGGATCGCAGACGATTCCGCTCTTGCCGCCGCCGAACGGGACGCCGATCAGGGCGCATTTCCAGGTCATTTCCATGGAAAGCGCGGAGACGTCGTCCAGCGTGACGTTCGGAGCCATGCGGATGCCGCCCTTGCAGGGGCCGATCGCGCCGCAGTGCTTGACGACGTACGCCTTGATGATGTGGATCCTGCCGTCGCTCAGAAGGGGCGACAGCTGGATCTCCGTCCGTTCCGCGGGATGCCGCAGAATGTCGAGCAGTTCCTTGTCATACTCCTTCTCCAGCAGCGCGGCCGCGTTGTTGAAGTTTTCGATCGCATTGTCCAGCATGTTCTTCGCACTCATCACATTTCTCCCTTATGTTTGAGGTTGAATCAACTTCCGGTATATTCAATACAGGATTCACGTTCAATCAGTTCCGGCGCCAGTTTCCGGACCTTGCGGCTTTTCGTCCCCGCATCGGCAATCAGGTCATAGGCCGCGGCGACCATGCGCCGGACCGGAACCCGTATGGTGGTCAGCGCCGGAATCATCAGTTCCGCCGAAGGAATGTCGTCGAACCCGGTCAGGGAAATGTCGCGCGGAACGGAAAGACCGTGTTCGTAAAGGGCGCGCAGACCGCCCTGCGCGGTAAAATCGTCCGCGGCCAGCACGGCGGTCGGACGGCATTTGCGGGTTTTCTGAAGCAGTTTCTCCATGGCGCGGAACCCGATATGTTCATCGTCGGCGACGGAGACGAATTCCGAAGCGATGTTTTTGGAACAGAGGACCTCCTCCAGCAGACGGCGGCGACGGAGATGGGGACCGGAGGAGCCTCCGATAAAGCCGAGCCGACGGTGTCCTTTCAGGAGGACCGATTCGACCAGCATCCGGATTCCGGCCGCTTCGTCGACCTCCACCCGGACCACGCCGGGAAAGTCGGCATCGACGCCGACCTGGGCTACGGGGATGTTGCGTGAGGTGAATTCCGCAACCCAGTCCGAACAGATGTCACTTCCGCAGACGATGAGGGCGTCGAGACGGTAGCGCAGAAGGGACGCGCTGTCCCGGGGGAAGCCTTTGACGAGATCGAACCCGGTGAGGTTCAGGGAACAGCCGTTGTTCTGGGCCCGGTCCTGAATGACCTCGGTCATGCGGCCGAGGAAGGGGTCGTTGAAATCCTTGATGATGACGCCGATGACCTTCGCCGTGAATCCGCGAAGCGTCAGGGCGGCGGGATTTGGAACATAGCCGAACTCGGCGGCGGTCTCGCGGATCTTGCGGACCGTCTCCTCGGACGCGCCGATGTTTGCGGCGGTGCCGGAGAGCGCCCGCGACACCAGCGATGTCGAGACGCCCAGTTTTTCAGCGATGGTCTTCTGTGTAATCATCTTCCAATCTCACACGTTTGAGGTTCCTCTTTTCATATTATACACCGGAACTTTGTTTTGTCAATCTCAAACGTGTGAGATTTTTCGTTTTTTTTGCTTTTTACGGCCATTGCACAAGGTTTTTTTGTCCGGAATATCCGGATGGACAGCTTTCCTCCAGAAAGAATTTCCGCTTCCGATGCGATTTATCCGATAGAAAATATCCGTGGAAAGTGCAGTCGAACCGGTTTCCGCAACGAGTTCAGGAGGGAGGGCGAAAGAAAAATGTCATACTGCCCCGGCCATCCGGCCGTGAATCCGGAGGGAGGCGGATCAGCGGGCTTTCCGCAGGGTGAAACGGAAGGTGCTTCCGGCACCCGGGGTGCTTTCCACTTCGATCTCTCCACCGTTCTTCCTGACCAGTTCACGGCAGAGCGACAGACCGATGCCGGTTCCGCGTTCGCCGCCGGTGCCCAACGTGCTCTTGTTGTTGGACAGTTCGAAGATCGCTTTCAGACGTTCCGGAGCGATTCCTATGCCGGAATCCTTGACGGAAACCGTGACTTTTTCTTCCCCGGCCGAGGCGGAAATTTCAATTCGGCCCCCGGACGGCGTAAACTTCACGGCGTTGGAGGCGAGATTGCGGACAATCGTCATGAGCATGTTGCGGTTGGCGCTGACGGCAATATCCGGAGGACATTGCAGAGAAAGTTCGATTTTCTTTTTGCCTGCCGGAATTTCGAGCGCGGACAAACTCTCCTTCAGGCAATCCGGCAGAGAAAAATTCGCAGCGGTTGAGGACATTTCCGACTTCTGACTCCGGGCCCAGTCGAACAGATGGTCGAGCAGTTGCAGCGCCGAGATTGAAAGCTCCCTCTGGTCTGCAAGATATTCCTTGACTTCATCCATGTTGCCGGATGCCAGGCTGTCTTCGCACAGGGCCGCCAGCTGGTTCATGTTGCCGATGGGCGTGCGGAGATCGTGGGCGATAATCGAAAAAAGCTTGTCCTTGGAGGCATTGAGCTGAACCAGCTTGGCATTCTGCTCCACCAGCTGCCGATGCTGCTTCTCGATCTCATTTTTCTGCTCATTGTTGCGGTCTGTAAGCGCCACTTCGACCAGGAACATGTCCCGGAGTTTCTTGCGGTAGGAATTGATGATGACGTAAATCAGGCAGATGACAACGACGGTCACAAGGCCGCAGAGCGCAAGATTGAGCAGCAGGGAACGGAAAATGTCGCGCAAGGCGTGCTCGTCGGATTTGCTCACCAGCAAAATCCAGTCAAGTTCCGGAATATAACGGGTGTTGACAAAATAAGTCTTGCCGTCCGAGGTGTATTCCAGATTTGCGGCGCCTGTATGGACAATCCGGGAAGCGATCGCGGAGACTCCGGGAAGAGCGCGGACATTTTTTCCGTCGCTGCCATCGGTGGACAGGATGATTTTGCCCTGAGGGGAAATGAAATAGATGATCCGGTTGAATTTCTTGTGATAGCTTTCGATGATCTGCTTGACGTCCCTGACCTGAAGCCCAACGCCCGTCGCCCCGATGTATCTGCCGTTGAAATCGAATACCTTGTGGTTGACGAAGATCGTCATGGCGTATTGGTTGGCCTGGTCGGGATCGACGTTGATTTCATGTTCCGGTTTCATCTGGCGGACCCGGAAATACCAGTTGTCCTGAGGATCGCCCTCCCTGACGGTTTTCAAAATTCCCTTGGACTGGTAATAATGACGGGTTTTTTCAGACACGAAAAAGCTCGTGAACGTATTGTATTTCCGCTGAGTTTCGAAAAGGAACTGGGTCAGCCGTTCCGGTTCCTTCTCGCCGCTGAGGACCCAGTTGCGGAGGAAGGAGTCGTTGGCCATCAGCGAGGCGATGAAGACGGGAGGAAGGAGATCCCTCTGTATCTCGGAATAGACATTGTCGCTGGTAAGCGGCAATTCGTCGTTGATGATCTGATTGCGCAATGCCTGCCGGGACACCCGGTAGCTGATCCAGCTGGTTGCCGAAAAACCGGCTACAAGCAGAAGACTCAGCAGTATCAGAAGTTTGAGAGTCTGTTCTTTTTCTTTCATAAAGTCGGGCACACAGCTAATTTCCGCAAGTCGCTCCGTTCCCGCCATCATCTTGATTCGACCGGTGACGCATTCTTTTTCCAATCGGGAAAGCGGAGACGACCCGCAAAGGCAAATCATTATTTGATATTACCTTAACACGTTCTGGCGTTTTTTCAACCGCCCCTTCCGAAAATCCGCTCTTTTCACTATTCTCTGTGGCGTAGGCGTCAATCCGTAACGGAGGGGGGAATACGGTGTTATGTATATTCCGCAAAAACGGTTCAGTCCGGAGAGGGGCGGTTCATCCGGAGGTTTCAGCGTGTTTCAGCAATTCGGCCAGCTGTGCGTCGGTGGGATCCATCAGGAGCTGGAAACGGAAGTTGGCGATGAAGGCGTCGTCGTCGAGGATCCCCATGTGCGTGGCGCTGATGAAGAAAAGCTTGTTCCACGGGATCGGAGAGGAGAAGAAAGGCATTTCCAGGCAATGGTCGAAACGGCAGCTCGCGGTGAGCACTTTGCCGTCCCCGGCGCCGTATTCGGTCACCTTGACTTTGCCGTCCTTGCCGGTGGTGGCCCGAGTGCCGGTCAGAGTGGTGTCGCCGGCGAACAGAAAGAGTTCGGTTTTGCCGGGGTTCTTCACGACGGGCTGGTTCAGCGCGGCACGGAATTGTTTGGCCCGTTTCAGGCATTTTTCGATGTGGTCGAGGGCGATGGCATAACGCTGCTGGCGTGTTTTGGCCTCCGGGAGGATGCGGACCAGCGACTCGTCGCTGGCGGGATTCAGGAGTCCGAGATTGTAGGATTGCCAGACTCGAAGGTCGAAGAGGTCGAGCGGAGTTTCCGGCTCGGCTTCGTCGAAAAAGGAACCTCCGGGCCCTTCCGGGAGCATGAAGTAGCAGGAGGGGAAGGTGGCGATCATTCCGGCGGCGTAGGGCTGGGCGCCGGGAGCCAGCCGCAGTCCGTTGGTCATTTCCACGATGGTATCCAGATAGCCCGCGTTGGGAGTGCCGACGACAAACAGCTTGTCCACATATTGCGAGGTCCGCCAGTGAGGCGTCGGCATGGAGCCGTCCGCGGGCAGGTCGTCGTCTCCGAACATCAGACAGTAACGCGAAATCAGGCCGCCCATCGAGTGTCCGACGATGTCGAACTGGATTTCGCGGCGGTGCGGGAGATTGTTCCTGATGCCGGCTTCTTCGAGTTCCCGGCGGGTGTCAAGGATGAAACGGTGGAGACGTTTTGCATTTTCCACCAGGTCGCGTCGCCAGTCGTAGTGGAACTCATAGATGGATTTCAAGGCGTTCTGCGCGTGTTCGCGTCGGTATCCGATTTTTTCCAGGACTTTGATGAGACGGCTGTATCCGGGGAGCTGGAAGTTGAATCCGGCGAGACGGACTTCCGCGGCATTGAGGAGATTGCGGTCGGAGGTCTGGTTGCGGAGCTCGTCGAGATTTTTTCCGATCTCCATGGGATGTGCCAGCAGACGGGATTTCTCATGAGGCAGGCCCGCGGGGTCGAAACGTCCCCAGAGCTCGTCGTTGGTCTCGTTGTCGAAAATGGTGGAGCCGAGGAACCCGTGCACGATGATGACCGGATTGCGGTTTTGGCCCTGATAGGCGAACGCCTGTTTTTCGAGTTCGGAAATCAGCAGTTCATGCGAGGTTCCCGTCGCCTGATAGGAACCGACGCCGCGATGAATGCGCCACCAGAGTCCCCATCCCGCCAGACAAAAAAACATCAATGCGACGAAGCAGGCCCACAATAACATCGGCATTCCATCCTTATTCCCGAACGGGTTGAATTTTAAATAATCTATCGCTGTTTCCGCAGAAAATCAATTGAGCCGAAGAAGAATATGAAGACAAATATTGCTGTCGTGCGCAAGCGGCGTCCTTCCGGGGGCCGCCTGAGGCACTATCGGAGAAATTCAGGCGGGAATGGAATTTGACAAGCATGAATGCGGGTGTAAATTAATCGGGTACGACGGAACCGGAGATGTTTTCAAAGGTAGCGCTGCATTGTTTATGCGGCGCGGCGTTCCGCCGACCGGTGGTTTCCCGCGGTTTCGTTTCGTATTGCAGTTTCATGCGGGAGTTCCGTGATACGGTATTTGCAGAGGAAGAATATAGAAATGACGACCAGCAAGAAAACCGGTTCGGTTGACGCCGAGAAGTCCGGTTTTCCGATCATGAAAAATGCGTCATCCGATTTGAATTCAGCGCTATCCGCCGATTCCGCTGTTGGAAAGGCAGGGGGCCTGTGATTTCACGTCTTTTCCGGATGAAAGTCTTCGGAATCCGTTTTTTCTGGCCGGTCGCGATGTGCGCAATGATTTTTGCGCCATGGGGACTGGGCTGGTGGAGCCGGGGCGGCAGCGAATGGAGCGGCACGTTTCCAGTGTCCGGGAGAATCGGACAGGACCTCCATGCGCCCGGGGCGAAGAAACGTGTCCGCCTGACTTCCGCGGAGGAGGCGTATCTGAAAAAACTCGGACCGATTCCGATTGCGGTCGATCCTGACTGGTATCCTTTCGAACAGCTGACGGGGCAGGGGGAGTATGTCGGGATCGCGGCCGATCTGATCCGCCTGATTTCAGAGCGAACCGGGGTGACGTTCGAGGTGGTTCCGACGCGGAACTGGGAGGAGTCCATTGTCCTGTCCAAAACCGGACGGTGCCATGTCCTGCCTTTTCTCAACCGGACTCCCGCGCGGGACGAATGGCTGATTTTCACCAATCCGTATTTTGTGGACCCGAACGTGTTCGTCACGAGGGCGGAACATGCCGACATTTCCAATCCGGGGACTCTTCGTGGGGAGACGGTCGTGCTTCCCGAAAACACAAGCATCGAAGAACGGCTCCGGAAGGATTTTCCGAACCTCAAAGTGCTGACGGTGGCATCCGAGCTGGAGGCGTTCCGCATGGTCGAGGAAGGCGAAGCGGACATGACGCTGCGTTCGCGGACGATGGCCGCTTATACGATCCGACAGGAAGGCTGGTTCAATCTGAAGATCGCCGGGGAGGTTCCGGCGTATGCCAACAGACTCTGTATCGGTGTGCGTAAAGATATGCCCGAATTATGCAGAATATTGAACAAGGGGGTCCGGACCGTCGCACCCGGGGATGTGGAGGACGCCATCAACCGTCATATCGCCATCTTCGTCGGGAACCGGGTGGATTACGCGCTGATGATCAAGGTTTCCGGCGGACTGCTCGTTCTCCTGCTTCTGGGACTTCTCTGGGCGTTGCAGCTCAAACGCCTGAACCGGAAGCTGGAATCCGAGACGGTCCGCGCCAACGAGCTCCTGGTCCAGGCGGAAAAGGCGTCCCGCGCAAAAAGCGAATTTCTTGCCAATATGAGCCATGAGATACGAACGCCCCTGAACGGCGTCATCGGCATGACCAACCTGCTTCTCGACACCGACCTGAAGGAAGACCAGAGACGCTATGCCGAAATCGTCAGGGGGAGCGGGGAGTCCCTGCTCGGCCTGATCAACGATATTCTCGACTTTTCCAAAATAGAAGCGGGCAGGCTGGATCTGGAAATTCTGGAATTCGATCTGCGGACCCTGCTGGAGGATCTTCTTGCAACCATGGCCTTCAAGGCGCGCGACAAGGAACTGGAGCTGCTCTGTTCCATTGCGCCCGGCACCCCGACGGCTCTTTCCGGAGATCCCGCGCGGCTTCGCCAGATTCTCAACAACCTGCTCGGGAACGCCGTGAAATTTTCCGAACGGGGCGAGGTCGTCCTGAAGGTCTGCGCCGGGGAAAACGATCCGTCCGCGGAAAACAAATCCGGCGATACCTGCCTTCTGCGTTTTTCCGTAAGGGATACGGGAATCGGCATTCCACGCGATAAGATCGGGCTGCTGTTCCGGCAATTTTCACAGGTGGATGCTTCCACCACACGCAAGTTCGGGGGGACGGGACTTGGTCTGGCGATCTCCAAACAGCTCTGCGCGATGATGGGCGGCGAAATCGGTGTGGAAAGCGAAGAGGGAAAAGGGTCCGATTTCTGGTTTACGGCACGTTTCGGAAAACGTCCCGGAAAGGAACCGGAGGCATCGGACGGAAACCTTGCCGGAGTCCGGATTCTGATTGTGGACGACAATGCAGCATGTCGCGAAACTCTGGCTTCTCTGCTGGAATCACGGGGGATGCGCGCCGACACGGCTCCAGACATGGAATCGGGGCTGTCCGTCCTCCGGCGCGCCGCGGAAGAAAACGCCCCCTGCCGCATCATTCTGCTGGATGAAGGCTTGCCGGGAATGGACGGCAAGCCGTTCGGACAAGTCTTGAAAGCCGAACCGCTCTTCTCTTCCGTCCGCCTGATCCTTCTGGGCGTTCTCGGCCTGCCGTACAGCGCGATGGATCTCCGGAACAGCGGTTTTTACGCCTGCATCGGAAAGCCGGTCCGGAGCGGGGAGCTCCTGCGGGTGTTGGTCCAGACCCTTTCGGATGGTCCTGACGCCTCGGGCGGCCTGGCCGTTCCGCGCGGGGTGGAACCGCGGATTCCCGACTTTACCCGGAGAAAAGCCCGCATCCTGCTGGCCGAAGACAATACGACAAATCAGCAGGTTGCCCTCGGAATCCTCAAGAAGATGGGACTGACCGCCGACGCCGTCGCCAATGGCCGCGAGGTTCTGGATGCCCTGAAGACCTTGCCTTACGATCTTGTCCTCATGGATGTCCAGATGCCGGAGATGGACGGGCTAGAAGCGACTCGCCTGATTCGGCTTCCCGGAACCGGAGTCCTTCATCGGCGGATTCCCGTCATCGCCATGACCGCCTATGCCATGCAGGGGGATCGCGAACGCTGCATCGCGGCCGGAGTGGATGATTATGTCTCCAAGCCCGTTTCCCTTCAGGCGCTGGCGGCAATCATGGAAAAGTGGCTTCCGGAGGAATCCCTGTTTCTTCATGGGGAAGACGGCGAAACGGAGAAAACAGCAGAAAAGGAAACTTCTCCCGCAACGGAGCCTCCGGTTTTCGACCGCACTGTCATGCTGGATGTCCTGATGGACGATCCGGAACTGGTCGGAAACATATTCCGTGAATTTCAGGAAGACGTTTCCCGCCGGATCGGCGAAATACACCGTTTTCTCGAGTCCTCCGACTTCGTTTCGGCGGAGCGTCAGGCCCACGCAGTCAAGGGAGCTTCGGCCACGGTGGGCGGAATGGCTCTGAGCGCTCTGGCCGCCGGGATCGAAAGGGAAGGCCGCGCAGGCAATCCGGCGGAAATGAAGCGCTCCGCGGCTCGTCTTGAAGCGGCTCTGTCCGCGCTCAAAAAGGCGATGGCGGACAATGTTCCCGCATCTTGATCCGATTCCATTTTCCTGTCACCGGGAACGGCGTTGGATTCCAGTCGTTTTCCGACCGGGCTTTCTTCCTCCGAGGATAGCTTTCATTGCGGAACCATTGACCGGCTCACCCGATTTCACGGGTCGGCGCTTCGGACGCACCCCGTTTGTCCATTGATGCTTGCGTCGCCGCGATACCAATGCGGGGGGTCAGGTCCCGCAAGGTAAAATCGTCCGGTGAAAGAAAGCGTATTTGACTCTTGATGAAATTTCTTTCCGTATGAAGGAATCTTGCAGCATCGATCAGTTCCGCCGCTGGCAGGCGAATTAGTATTAGGCGGTATATTATTCCGTTGAAAATGCTAAAAACCGTGCAGGAGAAAATCGGAATGTATCGAAAAACGCCGCAAGAAGGGGAATTGCCGGAGATTGGTTTGTATTTTGAAGGTCGCTTGAATCCAGAAAACCGCTGGGTAAAAATGGCGGAACGTTTGCCATGGAACGAGCTTGAAGCAGATTACTCGAAGCACTTCAAAAGTTGCGGACGAGGAGAAGTCGCGCTGAATGTCCGCGTGGCGATGGGAGCGCTTTTGATCAAAGATATTCTGGGATTGAGTGATCGCGGAGTCGTGGAGTCTGTGAGCGAAAATCCATATCTGCAATATTTTCTCGGATTCAAACGATTTCAAATCGAGCCGCCGTTCAATGCCTCGCTGATGACGCATTTTCGTAAACGGTTGCCGTCGGAACTGGTGAACCACTTCAATGAAAAAGTGATTGAACTGGCAAAGAAAGAGACTGCTCCGGATGACGATCCGCCTCCGGATGGCGGCGTGGATTCGAGCGGCGCGGAGCAAGCGAATGAATCTGAAAATGCCGGAACGATTCTGATGGATGCGACCTGTGCGCCGGCGGACATCAAATATCCGACCGATTTGAATCTGGTCAACGATGCCCGCGAACTCACAGAAAGCCTCATTGACCAGGACGAATGTAGCGTAACGGTTCCCGTGCCTCCGCAGGGCGTGACGGTTCTCCGCGTGAAAGTCTGATTTCGCGGACGTATGGGACGTGATGAGTGGAAATGGAGAATCCTGAAAGATATTTCAACTGGAAGTTAAACAAACATTCAAAGGAAAGGATCAATGCACCATGAAAAATTCAACCCGGTTCACATTGATAGAACTCCTGATCGTGATAGCGATCATCGTTATTACATAACAGGCTATAGCGATGATTATAACAATCTGTTAATCATTTTGTTATGCATCTAAAAATCTCTAATTTTCTTAATCTGTTTTTGCCGTTTTATGCCATTTTTCCATTTTAGGCGGAGAGTATAACGACAAGGGATTATGGATTACAGTATATATTGATTTCGTGAAAGCCCGGAGAGCGAAATGCGATTGACCAGTTCATCCGTTCCAAGTAATTCATCTTGCCGATGTTCCAGAGCACTTTCCATCCTCCGCGAATATCCTTCATGGTCAGTTGCGTCGAAACTGTTGCAATGACCTCGGAACCGCAACAGATGTTTTCCTTACTACAGCAACAAACGCTCATTTACATTCTTTCTGCCCCGTCATTTCACTTTCGTAAAGCCGCTCCAACAGTTCAATCGCCTACCGATATCCACACTCAGACACGTCCGAAACATTGTGCCGTTTCCTCAATTCGGTCAACAGCCAATGCGGTTCGGCGGAAAAAGTCTGACTGTCTGCCATAGGCGATTGCTGCCTCCCGTAATGCCGGAAGTTTTTCCAAAGCCACAGGTAGCGCCATATTCAGTGCTGCTTGTTCAAATGGCTCTTGGAGCACTATGCTTCCGGCTTCACGAACGTAATTCTCATAGCCGCAATTGGCTGTCGTTACTATCGGCAGCCCGGTTGCAAGTGCTTCGATCAATACTGTTCCAGCCGCTTCCTTGCGAGCAGGATGAACCATCAAATCGGCACTTAGCATCAAACGCACGATGTCATCGCGTCCTCCTGTAAAAATCACCTGCGAAGCCACGCCGAGCCGACGTGCCAGCGTAGAAAAACGTGTTGAATTTTCCCGTCCAACTACCAACATACGTAATCCTTGCCATTTTCTGGGCAACGAGGCAAGCGCTTTCAACGTTCGATCTACTCCTTTTGTGTTAAAAGAGGAACAGACTTGGAGCAGTAACAATTCATCAGGTACAATTTCGAACTCGCTACGAACGCTTTTTCGAATTCTCTCTACTTCCATTTTGTTTTCAGGACGGCGAAAGTCAGCTTCAATTCCCGGTGGCAACAGCAGCAGACGTTCCGGTTCAGTATTATAAACGCGGATGAAATCCTCCCGCTGTCGCGCTGTCAGATACAAAACACGTGTTTTCCTTCCTTTGGCAAAAACACTCCGTTCCATTGTCTCATACACCCGATAACGACCAGAAAGAAGCCGCTTAGCCCAACCGGCACGAGTTCCATTCTCAACCGCGAAGCAGTTATCGGCAGCGAAATAGATATCCAGATCCCGCATCCGGTTGAATCCCATGACCACATCGGGATTATCGCGAACAATGGCTTCCCATGCCTGCTTCTCGAAACTTAGCGCTAAAGCATGGTTGGATATTCCGGAAGCATGAATGATCCGCAGTTCAGAACCGGGAATATGCTCTCCTTCCCAGCTTCGGGTATAGACGATTACCCGATGCCCACGCGCCAGACATTCACGGGCTATCCGCCGGAAATCCAACTGGAGACCGCCGTGAGGAAAATATTTAAAGATTACTAATGCTATGGTCATCGTGATTATCTCACTTTCTCAGGGCCGTTCATTTTTTCGGATTTCGAAAGGTGATTTTCGATACATAGCGTTTTCATTCACGATAAGCAACAAGGCCAATTTGTATTTATCCGCGAAATTCTGCGCTTCTGCTACTGCGTTGTCATTATCCGTGAATGTGCACAGGAGATAGGCATCTTTGCCGACATGCCGGTTATATTCAGTCAGCCCTCCCTGCAACAGTGAGATCTTGGAAAAGTGCATCATTAGAAAGGTGCTCTGGGGAGGCATTGTGAAAATTCCGTTTGAATTCACTGAAAAAATTTCTGCCCCCATATATTTTCCATCGTCGCCCTTCCAATTGAAAATATCATGGTTCACGGTACGCAAGAAAATACGCCTTACAGATTTGATTTCGCCGCCTATGCACCAGCCAGCCACAGATAGAAGAATAAGAATTTGAAGGATTTTTCCGGTGAGTTTTTGGCTTTCTGAAATATTTGGTGCGTCATTGACTTTTTCGGGCGCATCCAGCCAGGATTGAACGGTGGCGCCAGTCATTAATGGCAGCATAGCGAATGCCGGATATATGTACCATGGCGCTTTTGCATTGCAGAGACTGAACAGAAAAATAATGGAAAAGAAGAAGAGGCTTGAAATATAAAACAGGTCTTTGACTTCAGGTGCCAGCCATTTCCTCCTGTATATGGCAAATCCGGACAATATGGCCGTTATTGAAATCAGAACGGGAAGCAAAGTCAGCTCACGAGCCATTTTGACGAAATAGAAAAAGAAATAAACGCCTTTGTTCTCGGAATATTCCATTGTCGCGACTCGCCCGAATAAGTCCAACTTCAGCATCCATTCGAAGAATATAAATCCATCGGCACAATAACGTCCCGCTGCCCAGACGGCAACCGGTATTATTCCTGCAACGGAAGATAGAATGACATATTTGAATCCATAGTTTTTCCAATGGAAGGCAACCCATATCGTCGTCGGTATGACAAAAACTCCCGCATGAAAACTTTTTGTCAGGAAAGCCATGGCAAGACAGAATGCCGTTACGGGAAGCAATTTTCGGTTTTTGGTGGAATAATAAAGTGAGATGACTGCAAGAAATCCCCATAAGATAAAAAAAGCGTCCGGGTCCCCGGAACGGAAGGAATGCGAAAAATGCGACGGAGACACTATGAAAAAAGCAGTTCCCGCCAAAGCGGCGAAACGCCCGGCTGTCGTGTATAAAACAAAGAAGGTTACAAAGGCAATTACCACAAATGAAAGAGCGGAAACGAAACGTAATGCGAACAGGTTTTCACCGAATAATCGGTAGCCTGCGACAATATTCCAGAAAGAAAGTACCGGTTTGACATTCCAGTAATCATTTTTTCCGTTGTAGGTGTTGACAATATAATTGCCGCTCTTTATCATTTCAGATGCGCTGACACCGTGTCTCGCCTCATCCCAATTCCGCAGCATTGAATCGGAGAGACCGGCAAAAGCATTGAAAAAGATTCCCGCAACGACAAAGAGCAAAGCGACAATGAAGAAAGTTTTTGTTTTCAAGAGAGATTCGATTTTTTTCACACAGCCTGAAAACGGTTTGCAATTCATTTGGGGGATTCCTTCGTATCGTCACGAATCAAATACAGGGGACGGTGCTTGACCTCGGAATAGATACGCCCGATATATTCGCCGATGACCCCGAGACAAATCAGATTGGCAAACCCGAACGCGGAAATGGCTATCATCAGGCTGCTCCAACCGGGAACGAGAGTCGTTTTACCGAGCCAGAACATTACCGTCGTCCATACGAGATAAGAAGCGACCGCCAGCATGATGAACAGCCCCATCACATAGGCGGTGCGCAATGGCAGATTTGAAAATGAAACGATCCCATCGGCTGCCAGAAGCAACATTTTGCGGAGAGGATACTTGGTCGTGCCTGCCTGACGGGGCGGACGTTCAAAGTAGACCTTGTCTGTCTTGAAGCCGATCCACCCTGCCATTCCGCGGAGAAGCCTGTTTTGCTCCGGCATGGAATTCAGGGCGTTCAACGCACGTCTGCTCATCAGGCGGAAGTCACCGCAATCCTTTTCAATGAAAGAGAGCCCGAGCAATCCGAGAATCCGGTAGTAAATCATTGCCGTAGATCGTTTGAACAGGCTTTCCGCCTCTCTTTTTCTCCTGACGGCAAAAACGACATCGGCTCCGGCTCGCCATTTCTCAATCATGGAAACTATCAATTCCGGCGGGTCCTGAAGATCCGCGTCGATCGAGACCGCGGCGTCTCCCGTGCATTGCTGATATGCGCAGCTCAATGCAACCTGATGCCCGAAATTCCGTGAAAGAGCAATGCCCCGGACATGCGGATTTTCCACCGTCCATTCCCTGATCAGAACCCATGTCAGATCCTTGCTCCCATCGTCGACGGCTACGATTTCACATTCGACATTTTCATTCCGAAGCCTCTCCGCGAGCTGGTTGACCCTGTCTTTCAGCAATGGAAAAACTTCCGACTCATTGTAGCACGGAATTAAAATAGAAACCCGTTCCATAAAATGATTGCCTTTCGATTAATTTTTCGGCGGAGCAAAGAAATTCATAACAAAAGCCGGACCTTCTGTTGAGAAGATTGTTTTCATCTATCATTCCTTGGCAACTGGCAGCGGTTGGTTTTTCTTTTCTCCGCTCCGTTTTTCCAATGGGGTCAGTTTCAGGATGCGGACAGTTCCTCCGGATGGTAGATTGATCTGTTTCAAAAGGTTTACGCAATACCCTGTTTTGTCCACAGCCGGGAGTGCTTCCTGATGAGCGTAACGGGTTTCGTCATGTTCTATGAGATAAAATTCCCGGTTTTGGGGATGGTAGCCTGTCAGAGATCGGAATGTCCTGTATTTCTGAAGTCCGAACCAGTCGGACGGATGTCCGTAAATAGGAACATTTTCAGGGAACGGGAATGAGACAAGTTCCGAGATATACTTTCTGTAGTCCCGGCAAGAACCATTTTTCCAGTAGAGATATCCGTATTGAGGCAGCTGGAAGCACATAAAAACGAGCAAAAGCCATGAAATGTTTTTCCAGCGCAGATTTCCGAAGGATTCGACCGCAAGCATCAGGAATGCCGGATAGCAGAACAGCGCATAATGGAAGTTGCTTCGTCGGAATACAAATGACCCCGCAATAAGAAGAAGCGAAGCGAGCAGAGGAAAGGACACCTTCCGCTGTATGTAACCGCGATATACGGCAAATCCTCCGGCGGCGATGAAAATAAACAGGTCGGGCCAATAGCGCCAGGGAAAGCTGTTGCGTCCGAAAAAATGGGCATATAGAAAATTGGAAGATTCAGGGAGCGCGCCGAACATGCCGCGAAGATGGGATAGCTCATTGCAGTGAAGTCCCAGATACCCGCACAGTCCAAGCAGACCGCCTGCGATCAAGCCCAACAGGCCTTTTCTGTTTTCAAGCCGGAACAGTTCCTTGTCGAAAATATACGCGTAGGCTGCCAGATAGCCGAATACGAGTCCTCCGATCGGATGCGTTTCAATGGCAATGCATGCGGCGAGAGCCGAAAAGAAATATTTTTTTTCGGAAAAGAGCCACAGTGACAGCGATATGAAAAAGAATACGAACATGTCGCTGCGGCCTTTGTTCGCCGAAGCGAAAAAGAGTGTGGAGCCAGCCAGCAGCAGGAGAAAGCCAAACACATCTTTCTTTTCCGCAAAAATCTTTTTTCCGATCTTATACCAGCACCACAAAGTGCCGACCCCGAAAAGATTGGAGATCAGATGAACATTATCCCGTGTGAATCCGATGAATAAGAGAATGGTTCCGTAAATATAGCAGAAAATGTGGGAAAAAAAGCGGACACCCCAGAAATTCTGGTTATTCTCCATAAATACGAAATCTTTCGTTGTGCCGTCATGAATGAAGTAATAGACCCATGCGGTGGTCCATGTGTCGTCTACATCATTTAGAAGATATTGGCTGAACAGAAAAGAATAAATCAGAAACAGAAGGCAAATGACCAATGATTCGATCGGAAACTTTTTCAGAACATTCAAAAAATATTTCATAAAACAAGAACTCCTGAGATTATTCGAATAGAACCAGAGGTTTTCATAGTAGATCGCCTCTTTGAGTATAACTGAAAAGTTCCGCTTCCGCAAAACTGGGATTCTTCATATCCTTGGCGGAGAGAATGAGATTTTTCGAGTTCACCCGCCAGTCAATTCCCAAGGAAGGATCGTCAAAAGCGATGCCCCGTTCATGCGAAGGCATGTATTTATTGTCGCATTTATAGGCAAAGACGGCTTCTTCGCTTACAACCGCAAAGCCGTGTGCAAATCCGCGTGGGATGAATAACTGGCGTTTATTTGTACCGGAAAGCTCAGCCGCGACATGTTGCCCGAAAGTAGGAGAACCACGACGAATATCGAGCGCGATGTCAACGACAGCGCCTTGTATTACCCGAACCAGTTTTGCCTGAGTATATGGAACCGCTTGGAAGTGGAGGCCCCTCAGAACTCCAAATCTTGATTTCGATTCATTATCTTGAATGAAATCACATTCAATTCCAACAGTTGCCAGGATTTCCCTGTTCCATGATTCGAAGAAATATCCCCTTTCATCTCCCCATATCTTTGGTTCGAGAATTTTCACTTCCGGGATTTGGGTTGCAATTACATTCATAATTAGATATTTACCCCTTAATGATGTGCATCAGATACTGTCCGTATTTTGTTTTCAACATATCTTGAATGCCATCTTTAATTTCTGCGGCACTCAGCCAGCCGTTATCGTAGGCGATTTCCTGAAGACAGGCAACCTGAAGTCCCTGTCTCAACTCGATGGTCCGGATGAAATTAGCCGCATCCAGCATGGTGTCGTGTGTTCCTGTGTCAAGCCAGGCATATCCGCGTCCAAGACGTTCAACACGGAGTTCACCGCGTTTCAAGTATTCATTGTTTATGGAAGTGATTTCCAGTTCTCCACGTGTGGAAGGTCGAATCTTTTCTGCAAATTCAACCACTTTGTTATCATAAAAATAAAGTCCGGTCACAGCATAGTTTGATTTTGGGCTTACTGGTTTTTCTTCAATTGATATGGCTTTTCCTTTGTCGTCGAATTCAACCACACCGAACCGTTCCGGGTCGCAGACATAATATCCGAAAACAGTGGCTCCGGGTCCCTCTGCAACCGCCTTACGGACCAGATTCGATAGTTTATCACCATAAAAAATATTGTCTCCCAAAACGAGCGCAACCGGGTTTCCTGCGATGAAATCCCGCCCGATCAGAAAAGCCTGAGCCAGTCCCTTCCGGCTTCGGTTGCACAGCATAACTGAATGCTACTCCAAATAGGGAACCATTGCCCAGAAGTCGCTGAAAGGAACTTTGGTCTTCTGGAGTCGTTATAATCAGGATTTCCCGGATTCCAGCCAACATCAAAACAGAAAGCGGATAATAAATCATTGGTTTGTCATAAACCGCCATCAACTGTTTTGAAATTCCACGGGTAATAGGATGCAACCGTGAGCCTGCTCCGCCCGCCAATACAATCCCTTTCATTTGGCTTCTCCTATGCCGATTTTCAATAACGTGATAATAGCTATTTGGAGAGGATATCACTTGATTATAGCTTTCCAACGTTTCATTCGGCCCTGCATTTTTTTCAGGAACAGCCGTATCCAACTGTCTCTGGGGATAATCCTTTTGAAAATATGCCGACCGTGAAAACGGCCAAGATGAACTGTGATCAGAAAATACAGCTTTACCCGTTCTACTATTCCTGGCTGATGTGGACCTTCGGGTGTGCATATCGAACCCGGAAGGTCAATTTTCGGCAAATGAGGGCCTTCCATTCTCCATACACCAGCAGTAATTTTTTCTGCAAAAACAGTATCTCCAAAAAAGTGAATCGTATAATCAATAAGATCAAGTAGGTTTCCACCCTCAATCGGGATTGTACCATGGGCCATATCAAACCAGAAAGGCGGATCCCACTGCTCGAACCCAACCACAGGAATGTCTGGACGGTGACCAACCGGCCAACTGCTGGTAAGAATCCAACAAATTTTATGGGAGTATATTTTCCCGGAAATGGGAAATGACCTCGTAAAGTCCTGTTTTTGTAAAAATCGTTTGAAACGAAGCTGGTCAGCCGGAATTGCACAGCTGGCATTCAAACGAATGTTCGGCATTCGGATTCGAATTTGTCGGAACGCTTCTCCCAGAAGAAGCCATTGATGTCTTTCAAAAACAGTAACCTGTATTTCCGCTTCCATCAAGGGATTCGCAAGCTCTTTCGAACAGGAAGAATCAAATGTCCGACAGATGGACTGATAGAATGGACGGGAAGTATTGTCCGCCAATTTATACAAACTATTATAAAGCCAGATTTGTTCTTCCCGTGAAGAATATGAGAAATTTGAGGTTTCTTTCAAATAGAATGACTCTCCGCTCAATTTTGCTTGCAGCAGATGCCATTGTGTGTCCGGCACGGTAAGGAATTCTTCTTTTATACAACTGTTCTTTTGAATGAAGGCATCTTGGGACAATATGGAAAAAAGAACTTCCGGAAAAGACCTGAAAAGGGAGTTCGTTTCATCATACAACATTCTTGTCGGAACGAATTTTTGAAGTAATTTGAAGCAAGCATTCCTGTCCGATTTCAATATTTTCCAAGGCCAACGTTCGAAAACCAGTTGAAGATGTTCCTTAAAACGTATTTCATAAGCTTTTTGGTACAAATCGAACTTGCCTTGGTCAATTAAAAAACTTTTCATGGAATTCAACGCTATAAAAAGGGTTGTAAAGCGTTCGAATTGAGAAAAAGTCAATTGCTTCTGATCGGAAACGCCATTGTCAGTATAATAGTTGTAGAATATCCTGCCGGTTTCTACAAAATTGTCTGTAAAATATGCGATAATTGTGTAGATCAGGAAGTCTTCTGCCACAACACAATATTTCAAGGGAAGATAAGGGATGACTTTTTGGAAAAGCGAACGACGGATTAATTTGAAACAAAGACTCCAACTGTAAGAATGTTCGACAAAACATTCCCGAAAAACAGCTTCTCCTACTTTTACATGGGCTGGATAGATCAGGGTTTGCCAGTAATCTTGATTGTTGCCATATTCCGAAATAAAACGTGCACCAAACCCAATAACATCGGCATCTTTTCTTTTTGCCTCGGCATAAAGATATTCAGCGGCATTTTCATCCAACGTATCATCTGGGTCCAGACTCATTACATACTCTCCGGAAGCTCCTTTGGCTGCATCAATTCTCGTCACAAGTGTTCCTCGGTTTTCTGAGTGAACAATAATTTTTAAACGAGGATCTTTCCCTGCGGCTTCTTTCAAAATTTTAAGAGAATTATCTTTCGATGCATCATCAACCGCGATAATTTCTATGTCACGCAATGTCTGGTGAAAGACACTATTCAATGATCGAGATAAGAACTTTTCTGCATTATAAACCGGAATTAAAATGGAAACTTTTGTGGTCATGTTTGGATTCATCCTATTTATTCCAATGGGTTCAATACCTCGCCCCTTGTGGCGACTTTAAAAGATTGTTCGCAGATGATATGTTGGCTTCATGAACGACCATATCTTAAAATGACATGAGAGCATACAAAAGTATATCGCCAATCAAGGCGCAGTAAAAAACACTCCTTGTTCAACAACTGTTGCTTGACTTTTGACATTACTTATGCCTTTCTGATACCTCGCCCCTTTGGGCGGGGTAGTTCATTATTAAGAACTGAAGATTTTCTATTTCTCAAGTTTATTTTTGAACGGGTTCCGTGAATAGAAGGTCATTCAAAATCAAATGTGGTGCTGGTATATACGGCAAACAAAAAACGGAGATGAAATTTGAAGGATATTCCGATATAATTGTGCATCTGCCATTACTGCACAAAACTTCGGCGTTATGTCTCGTTGCTCCTCAATTTGTCATAGGCGGTGCCCAACGTATGAAATACTTTCTTCCGCATCGGAGCCGGAATCTTCCTGAACATTTTGTCCAGTTTACGGAAGAAGACGGCGAAAGATTCACCGTTTACCGGCGGTATATAATCTTTCCGGATCTTTTCATCCGATCTGCTCAGTGATGTCAGAAACTTTTTCTGCACAGGACTTTCCTGAGGTTCATTCCAATTCATGGAAGCAGCAAAATCTGTCGAAAATGCACAACGGCATCCACATTTCCGGAACCATTCGCACGAGGATTCGTCCGGGACCAGAAGTGCATCTGAAAGACGCGCCAGACGCTCAAACATCAGAAAACGGTGCAGATCATTTTTCAGCAGTTCATCAAATGGAATGGAAAGATGAAGAACCGCTCCGGCTCCGGCGGACCGGACGGCCATAATGTCCCAGAGCAGGTCATCGTAATCTCGAGTATCCGCGGATTCGAAAACAACGGCATCCGAGCAATTTGTATGAATAAAACCGCGCAGGGCTTTCCAGCGTTCCGGAGAACTGTCGCAATAGTCTGGAATTCGAGTGATGCGCAAATCCGTTTTTATCGGAGACGAGGTGTCATTTCCGGACAGGAGCGCCGTTCTTTCCGTTTTGAAAACTCCCGGTGTTCTCTTACTCCGATCGCCTGTCATCAATTCGATTACGGAGGTCGAATATTTTGCAAAGAGGTCACGGAAGGCGCTGAACATCTGACATGGATACGGGGACTGAAACAGCTCTTCAAACATTCTCATGCGGGACTCTTCCGGGAGAAGTCTTTTCCAGCGCAGCAGCAGTTCTTCAAAAAACAGGCGCATCTGTTTTTCAAAACCGTTCCGGTATTCTTCCATCTGATTTCGGTCCTCGAGAAACTTTTCCAGTGACCACAGGGCATTGAACATGGAACAATGCTTGCGGAAGGAAGATTCGTCCATCGGCAGGAAAGAGGAGAGTCCGTTGTTCAGAAAATATTTATATCCCTGAACGGGCAACGGTTCGTAATGTTCCGAAAAATAGGCCAGCAGTGAAAAGAAATAGAAATCTTCCAGCCAGACGCAGGTTCCGCGGAGCGGATATTGCATCGCTTTTTTTCCGAGTCCCGTTTTGTAAAGATGGGCCCATACGGTCCATGAATGCAGATATCCGTCGAAAATGGAGGAGAAAATTGCTTTCCCGAAAATCGGAACAGGGGCGGGGCGAAAAGTTGTCTCGCATCGCTTCTCCGTCTCCCGATTCCCGGTCATATCCGTGACCTTCACGGCAAAATGAACCATATCGGCCCCAGTGGTTTGTGCCTTATCGTATGCGGCTTGGAGAATGCCCGGGAGAAGAAGATCGTCCTGATCCATGAAGGTCAGATATTCCCCCGAGGCCGCTTCAATTCCGTACAGACGGGCATGGAAAGTGCCTACATTCTGCGGCAGATTCACGATTTTCAGGCGAGATTCGCCTTTTGCGATCCTTTCAAGTATTTCCAGGGAGTTATCCGGTGAAACATCGTTGACCGCGATAACTTCCAGTTCCCGTAGCGACTGGGAGAATATGCTGTCCAGTCCTTTTTCCAGATATTTTGCTGCCCGATAAACAGGAACTACAATTGATACTTTTGGATTCATGCGCTTTCTACTCCCGGTTTTAGGAATCTCGCCACGGGATAAAGTTGCGGTAAAGTTTTTTTAAAGGCAGGAAGACTTTAACGATTCCCCAGGCAATTCTATTGCAAACGGACGGAAAACTTCCGTCCAGTTTCAAGGCGTAATGAAGGAATAGCGATTTTTGCATCAGACTTTTTTTCACGGATTCTTCCTGTTTTTTACGGTAAGAGAGGCTCGAAAGCATGAAATCGATTCCCTGAACGGTCTCATTGCCATATATCAGGAGGAAGTTCAACTTTTCTTCCGCCGAATATTCTGGAATTGCCAGTATTTCCGGCTCATGTCCCGTTTCCAGATATTGAAACACAGCTATCCAGCGTTTGAACACTCCATCATTACTGAAGTGAACCAGGCTTTCCTTGGCAAGCCGTCCCGTGTCGTTCAATTTTCCAAAATCATCGAACAGCGAGGAAACCGCCTTTGCCATTTCTGTGTAATTTCCGTGTTCCACCGAGATGCAGCCGTACTCCGGTCGGGTCGTTTCCAGATATGGCATGGAGTAGACAACTGCCGGAATTCCGTGAGCTCTGGCTTCAAACAAGGTCATGCCCCATCCCTCGACCACGGAAGGAATAATCAGAACCGAAGCAGAGGAAAGATATTTGCCGATGTCACTTGTAAATCCTACAATCTGAATGAGACATTCCAACTTCAGATTCCGGATCATGTCCTGTATTTTCATCCGGCTTGATTCGTCTATAAAGTCTCCACACATGGTCAGTCGTATGTCCGGATGATGTTCCTTTACCAGAGCCAGCATTCTAATTGCGTCGAAAACTCCTTTTTCCTGCGTCAACCGTCCGATGAAGATCAGGTTCTTTTCCGTCAGATGATGAGGAATCACTGTATCTGATTTGAAAGTTAGGGGATTCGGTATATATCGGCTTCGAATATTCAGAAGTCCCCAGAAATATTCCTCAGAACGGGAAAGACATGTCAGTAAATCCGAAGCGGAATAGGCAATCCTTGTTAGATTACACAATTCCGGTTCGCTCAGATAATAAAAGCTGAAAAAAACGCTGTGGAACGAAGAAACCACCCGGATACCCATGGACTTTGCCAGTAGAATGTCATACGCGGCATAATCACACAGGTGTTCGAAGCAAATACAAGTGTCAATCTCCAGATCATGAAGGTATTGTCGTTCCATTGACAGGCGGTCGAAGAAATAACCGGGCAGGGTGATCCTGCGCACATTTTTCGGACATGGAAATTCATCTGGCCGTTCCGGTTTCATCTGGAAGAAAGTTATGGTGAAGTCTTTTGCGAACTCCTGTAGGAACAACGATATGACCCGCTCGGTTCCGCCTTTGCTGATCGTCGGATAAAACACGCCGATTTTTTTTACCTTGCGGAATGCCCCTTCTTCTCGGGGAAAACTGAAACGGCGCAGGCGCTCCGGATATTTTTTCTGAAAACAGTAAGCAACGGAAACAGCATCAAACACATTCCGGATTTCATCGGAGGACATATTGCAACGGACCGCGCTCTGAATTCCGAAATATTCAAAATACAGGATACTGCGCTCCAATTCAATGGATGGCATTGTTTTTCGGAGGTAATGTTTTTCCTGTCGCCATGTCTGCATCATGTGCGGTGTCATGTGATCGTCAAACAGAGGTTCCACATTCACCGCTTTTGCAGAAGAAAGTCTGTGAAAAATCAGAAAATCGGGAAACAGGGACTCAAACAGCGCTGTTTCTGAAGCAATCAGAGCTTTCAATGCAGAAGTCCGGAATAATTTCCCGTTCAGGAATGGAGAGTAAGTGAAATATCTCTGAAAATCCATCAGCGGATAAGCAATAGTGGGAATCAATTCGGGAAGTGTCTGCCCGGAGTCAGCAGGAATTACCATGTCTGCTTTCCATTTCCAACACTTGCTGATCATTGATTCAATTAGTTCACGCTCTGCTGCAATATCATTTTTTTCAGAAGTGAAAAAAATATAATCCTTTGTACATCCCTCGATTGCGTTGCGAAGAAACTCGCCTCTGTTTAGACTCTCATCGATTGATATTGTCGCGTAATGATTCAAATTCATCATCTGAAACTTCCTTGCCGAAACGTCCTTTGAAATCTTTTTCCTGGGCCTTTCTGTCCAAAGAGCGGAGAAGCCAGGGAGAATTTTTGATCGCAGAAGGATAAGTCATTCATGAAAAAAATTTTAATAATCGCTGATTTTATTTTCCCCATTGATGCTTGCGAAATAATCGAAAGTAATAAGGGACAGGTTGGAGTCGTTAACACGATGGGGGTGGTTATATGTACCCGGGAGAATCTGCAGTTCAACAGCATCGCGCAATTCATCGCTGAGAGCATCGTTTTTGCCACAGGAAAGAGTGATGTTATATACCCCCGGATAAATTGAAAGCCGAGGGATGTGAAACTGCACAGTGTTTTTTCCCTGTTTGAAATCAGCGAATAAGCCCAGATTGCTGAGATTCAAAGATGCAATCCGGATATTTTCCGCGTTGTTGATAATGATCTCAAATGTCATGTCTCCACAGTATTGTTCCTTGGAATTCAAAGTCAGTTCGATGGTAAGCGGTTTCCCAAGACATGCGTTTGCAATCCGTTCACCTTTTTCATTCATTAAAACGCAGTCCGTAAAACGGATGAAGCCATCACCGGAGCGGTCTCTTCTTTCGGAAATACTTTTTTGCATGATGGTCCGACGGCTGTCAATGTATTTGTCGACTGCCCCGGATACTTCGCCCATATAGATGATCTGCCCGTGATTGAGAACAAGCCCCTTGTTGCATATATTCTGTACGGCATTCATATTGTGACTCACAAATATGATCGTTCTGTCTCCGGAGGAGGTGATATCTTGCATTTTGCCGAGACATTTTTTTTGGAATTCGGCATCGCCGACCGCCAGCACCTCATCGATCACCAGAATTTCCGGTTCCAGATGCGCCGCAATGGCAAATGCCAGCCGGACGTACATCCCGCTGGAATAACGCTTGACAGGGGTGTCCAGAAAACGTTCAACTCCGGCGAATTCCACAATTTCGTCAAACTTCGCTTTGATTTCCGCTCGGGCAATTCCGAGAATCGCACCATTCAGAAAGATGTTTTCACGTCCGGTCAGTTCCGGATGGAATCCTGTCCCGACTTCCAGCAGAGAGGCGATTCGGCCTTTAATGGAAATTTTACCACGTGAGGGCGCTGTAATACGGCTCAGAATTTTCAACAGGGTTGATTTTCCAGATCCATTATGCCCGATGATTCCGATGCGGTCTCCCTGAACGACCTCGAAGTCGATATCTTTCAACGCCCAGAATTCTTCCAGATTCTGCGAGGTGGAATAGGGCATTAATGGATGGCGAATCCGTTCAATTACACTTCTTCCGATTTCCGTCAATCTTTCATTGAACCTCTGGTCTGAGTGAATTCGGTTATGTCCGATCATGTAGCGCTTCCCTACATTCTCAATTTTGATAATGGATTTCATGAATACTCCTCAAATAAAATCTGCAAAGTCAGTTTCCAGCTTTCTGAACCAGAAAAAGCCGCCGATGAAAAGTAGGATGGCCCAAGCTGTCGAGAAAATCACCGCTTCCGGCATGAGGTGGGAACCAAACAGGCACCAGCGGATGCCGTCAACAATTCCAACCACCGGGTTTATTGCATACAGCACTCTCCAGTTTTCAGGGATGACCGTGCTTGAAAAGCCGATGGGGGAAATATACATTCCGAATTGAACCAGAAATGGGATGATGCAACGGAAGTCACGGTACTTTACGTTCAGCGATGAAATGATAAAGGTAACTCCGAGTGAAACTCCGATTGCCAGAAGCATGAAATACGGCAAAAACACAATCTGCCAGGAAGGAAGATAACAATACCAGAGGAAAAAGAACACCAATAATACCGATGAAATCATGAATTCCACGAGACTGGTGATGATCCGTACGGAAGGAAGTATGATTCTTGGAAAATATACCTTTGAAATCAGTCCCTGATTTTCCAGAAGGGATTCGCTTCCGGTCAGGATCGTATTGCTGATGAATTGCCATGGAAGCATTCCGGCAAACACCATAAGCATATACGGAACGCCGGTATCCGAAGGAAGTTTTGCGATCTTGCCGAAGATGATTGTAAAAACTATCATTGTCAGGAGCGGCCGGATTACCGACCAGAGTATCCCTACGACCGTTTGTTTGTAACGAACGATAATGTCGCGCCAGGCAAGTACGAAAAACAATTCCCTGTAATTCCACAAGTCTTTAATGTAAAGGCGATTGGCCTTATTGGCCTCGATCATCAAATGTCGTTCTTCCATTTTTATCAAAATCCTGTTTTTGTTTTATGATAATGTTTTTATTCAGTTGCGAGTTGAATAAGGCATCAGTTATGGATGGTTTGTTCAGAAGCAGCAAACTCTATTCAACCGAGTATCCGTATTGCCACTGTTCCGCACGTTTTTTGGGAAAGTGCATCATGGTTCCCTTGCGGTTTCGTCGAGGGCTTTGATCAACGGATACAGGATGTATTCGATCACGCGGCGCTGTCCGCATTTGATCTCGGCGGTGGCCTCCATTCCGGGGATCAGGCGGAAATTCTTTTTCACATGTTCCAATTTTCCGCTGACCGTAATCCGGGTCCGATAATAGTAAACGGGGCTCCCCCCCTGTTCCCGCTGGAGGGTGTCTTCGGAAATATTGCGGACGACTCCGTCAAGCGTGCCGTGCTTCTGGAAGGGATAGGCTGTCAGCTTGATCCGGGCGTTCGAACCGATGGACACCCTCCCGATGTCCTGCGGCCGAATCTCCGCCTCCATCTCGACATGCCCGGTCATTGGCACCAGAGTAATCAAGGATTCCGCCTCGCGGACGGCCGAACCGGGAGAGAACGAAGATATTTCATGGACCACCGCATCGCAGGGAGCCCGGAGGTAGACATACTTGACCAGTTGGACGACCTGGTCATATTCCTTGAGATTTTTGGTCAAGTCCCGTTCGGCCGTTATCATGTCTTCTGAGATTTTGTTGCGCCACTCCTGAATGAAAGCATTCTTTTCGGCACGGGTCGTGCCGCGCTTATGTTCAAGCTCCAGAATGTCGTTGGAAAGAGAATCCACGGTCGCCTCCATGGACATGCGGTCCATGGACATCTGGATCAGGTCTTTCAGCGAAGCGGCGTTTTTGGCGTAGAGCTGTTTGTACATCAATTCAAGACGGAGGACTTCCTTGAGCCGTTCATTCTGTTTAGCAAGCGAGTCCTTTTTGCTTTTTTCGGAAGCGTCCAACTGAAGAAGAGCCTCGGCATAATAGTTCATCTTTTCCCGGTAATATTCCTGACGCTGACGGAAAATGGCAAGCTGCCACTTTTCGAACTGATTCTGTCCGCCGGGATACGGGATGCCTTCAAATTCCGCGCGGAGACGGTTCAGCTGGGCGGTCAGGGCATCGATCTCATTTTTCAGGCGTTCCTCGTCCGCATTGTTGATCGTCGGATCGAAAGTGATCAGGGGCTGGTCTTTTTTGACGATGTCGCCGATCCTCACATTGATCTTCTTGATGACGGAACGTTCCAGCGGTTTCATCACGATGGTGGATTCGTCCGTAACCAGTTTTCCTTCCGCCTGGACCACCACATCCACTTTCGCAAGACACGCCCAGAGAATGGCGACCAGCAGAAGAATGAACGGCGCCCATACGCAGAAGCGGACCGCGAACGGCAGGCGTTCGTTCTTGATTTCCAGGGCGTCCGGCTGGAATTCGATGATTTTGCGAGGCACTGAATCTTTCACCATTTATTCATCTCCCCTCATCTGCTGGTTCCAGAAATCGCGGTAGATTCCGGGCTGCTGGACCAGTTCTCCGTGAGTTCCGGAAGCGGACAGTTCTCCGTTGTCCAGCACCAGAATCCGGTCCGAGTTGCTGACGATGCTGAGACGGTGGGAAACGATCAGAACCGTCCGCCCTTTCGCAATCGACTTCAGGTTTTTCCGGATCACCGTTTCGCTTTCCGGGTCCAGTGAACTGGTCGCCTCGTCGAAGATCAGGATCGGCGGGTTCGTCAGAAGCGCACGGGCAATCGCCAGACGCTGTTTCTGTCCGCCGGAAAGATTGGAGGCGTTCTCCTCCAGAACCGTGTCGTATCCCCGGGGCAGTTTCTGCACGAATTCATCCGCTCCGGCCAGTTTTGCGGCGTAAATCACTTCTTCGAGTGTCGCGCTCTGCTTGGGAAGGGAGATGTTCGCGCGGACGGTCCCGCTGAAGAAATAATTTTCCTGAAGGACCACGCCGATGTTCCGGCGCAGGTGGGCCTTGTCGAATTCCCGGATGTCGACGCCGTCGATTTTGATCAGTCCGCGCGATACCGGATAGAGTCCGAGCAGCAGCTTGGTCAGGGTCGTTTTTCCCGATCCGGAACGTCCCACCAGCCCCAGCGTTGTACCGGCCGGCAATTTTACCGAAAAGTTGCGGATGACATGCGGCAGATCGGGACGATACTGGAAGCTGACGTCATCGAATTCAAGCTCGCCCTTGAACGGATTCCGGACCCCTCCTCCCGCCGGTTCCTGCGGGGTGTTCATGACGATTCCCAGCATCCGCACGGAAAGCGCAATCTGCTGGTATTCATGGATAAGCCCCACCATCTTCACAATAGGTCCGGTCACCCGGCTGGCCAGCATCTGGAACGCAATCAGGGCTCCGATGCTGAGCGAATGGTTGAACACCAGAATGGCGCCGACCCAGATTACGCAGACCGTCATCATCATTTCCAGCATCTGGCTGATGCTCTGCGCGGTCATGGAAATCTTGCCGACCCGGAAATACGATTTGATGGCATACGCGCTTGAATCGTCCCAGGATTTCTTTTCCACCGGCTCCAGCGCCAGCGACTTGACCGTCCGGATGCCGTGGATGGACTCCACCAGCATGCTCTGGCGTTTCCCTTCCGCCTGATACAGTTCGTCCAGACGCCGCTGGAACGGCTTGATCAGCAGGGCGATCACAAAAGTCATCAGAGCCGAAAAACCCAGCACGATCAGCGTCAGAGGCACACTGTAGAACAGAAGAAACGGAATGAAAATAAACAACGACATCAGGTCAAGGATCGTGAAGAAAAGATTCCCGGACAGAAACCCGCGGATCTTTTCGGTCTGTTGCATGTGTTTGAGAAGCACGCCCGAGGGAACCCGTTCAAAGAAATCCACCGGAAGCCTCATCAGATGCGCAAAGGTCTTCATCGCCGTGGAAATGTCGATCTTATTGGTGGCGAACAGCAGCAGATAGCTCCGGACATAATTGATCAGCGCATTGAAAACAATCGCCAGAAGCACGCCGATCCCGATCACGTTGAGCGTATTATACGCCTGATTCGTCAGAACCTTGTCCACAACGATCTGGAAGAACAGAGGAATGATCAGGGAAAAAATCGTCAGCAGAACAACCATGAGGATGATTTCCCCGAAAACCGCCCGGTTCTTGATAAATTCAGGGATGAACCAGCGCAGGGAGAACGGCTGGCTCTCGTCTGAAAGCTTGTAGATCTTTTTCACCAGAGTGAAGTCTCCGGAAAATACGGACTCAAACTCTTCCCGTGCCATGAATTCAAACCGCTCCGGAGTCATGTGCCGCGGCGACTCCGGATCCAGAATGACCGCCTGAAAACAGCCGTCCTCCAGCTTCTTCATTCCGCAGAAAACCGCATATTTTCCATTCTTCTTGACCGCGATCATCGGGAACACCGAAGCGCTTCCGTCCAGCTCTTCCCATGCGAGCGCAACCCGTTTCATTTTGAAACGGTAGTCTGAAACGATCTCCCGGAACAGCGCGTCGCGCACCTCTTCCTCGCCCACAGCATACCGATGCATGACCTCGCGGATGTCCAGCGGCGTATTGTGATGCCCCGCAATCGCCGAAAAGGCAAACAGTTTCGTCTGTTTTGAATGATCGATCTGCACCAGATTGCGGAAAAGAATGAATTCGTCCGCCAGCCGTTCAAGAAGCTGGGCGGAGGGCACCTGTATCATCTTCGGCGACTCTCCATCCCCCACGGACGGATCGAAAATAACGGTCTTTTCAGCGGAGAAAACCGGGCGGGTGTCCGGAATCAGAATCCAGGTATCGTTCGTCAGGCGCGCAACCACAGGGCCCGAATAGCTCTTCAGCGATGGAGCATCGGAACACTTCTCCGGACGGAGCTTCTGCTCTTCCGCCAGACGGAACAGCGTGTCGCCCGGAGATTGCCGGTAAGACTCCTGAATGCTTTTCGTCAACAGCGCGGAGAAGTTCACATCCCGCCGGAATTGCGCAAAAAGCATCTGCAAGCAAAGAAGTCCGCTCAAGTTATTTATTTCTGTCATGTTCGATGTTGTTTTTCAGGTTATCTGCCACTTTTTCAGGCTGAAAAATATCCGTGCGTCTTCCGGCGTTTACGCAAGAAGTCCTTTATTGATTCTGTTTTCCAGCAGTCCGGCTCCGGGTTCAGTTGTTCCTCCCAGCATCTCAATACGGCTTTGGGAACTCCAATATGCAAGATCCGGAAGATCGATGGAAAGATCATATCCGGTATTCTTGACACCTTTGCCATTGTCGACAGATGCGACTTTTAGCGCATATTCTCCTTCGCCGAGCTGGAAGGTACCATCCCGGTTCGTTCTTTGTTGAGTCAGAACATCCTTCCCGGACTTGTCTTTAGTCACTTTGTAAAGAGTCAGAGCGGCGTATTTATCGATGTCCGAATCAAGATTAAATCCGTAATTTCCTGCCTGTTCGGAAGAGAGATCAAACTGGAAGAAATCAACGGCATCTCCGAACCCAACCCATTCCTTGGAAAGTCCAGCGGAAAAATCCAACTCCGTCACTTCGGCATCTCCCCAGTAATTGTTGGCGATGGCATTATTCGGATTGTCGAACTGGGTTCCGCCGACGTTCAGAGTATATCCGGTGTTTTTTGCGGTTG
>CAZORN010000010.1:0-1938 GCA_964581935.1 uncultured Victivallales bacterium | reverse complement strand
TTGTCACAGAAGCCCACCCATTCGTCCGCAACCTTTGCGCCGGGAGTGGCTTCCAGAACAGGAGAGGTCTTCCAGTCGTCATCGATTGCCTGAGGGGCAATGACAGTGATCTTGACTCCGGTTGAGATGTTGTTTTTTTCTCCACTAATTCCTTCATTTACGTTATCGTTTACATCAAGAATTCCACCGAGGTAATAGGTCCCCGCTTCCCAACCTTCCGTTGAAATTGTCACGGAATTGCTCAGGCTGCCTTTGGCGGCAATGGCATAAACCGGGATATCCTTGATTTTTGTATCGTCAGCGGAAATGGTGCTGTCCGTCGAACGATAAATTGTCAAGATGGACTCCTCCGCTTCCGCACTTCCTGAATTTTTAACGGAACCGGTAACAATCATAGACTGTCCGACGCTTACAACGGTTGTGGAAAGGGCAATATCTGTTCCGAAGACGAGGTCTGGATATTGGGGCGTATTGACCGTGATTTTAATCCCAGTCGAAATATTGTTCTTTTCTCCTTCGACCCCTTCATTCACCGTATTGTCAACATCAAGGATACCACCGATGTAATAAGTCCCGGCTGTCCATCCGACCGTTGAAATCGAGTTGGAGAAATTTTGGGTTATTCCTAGAGAAACAGACATTATCGGTATGTCCGCAATTTTTACATCACCGGTGGAAATGGAATTATCCGTAGATCGATAGATTGCTAAAGTGGAGGCATCAGCATTCGCATCACCATTATTAACAATGGTTCCGGAAATAGTAAATGAACTTCCGACAGTCAGTGAATTGGTTGATATTACTGGAGTTTTTGCGAAAACCAAATCTGGATATGGGGTTGTATTAGAGGATGCTGTGACACTGATTGCGTAAGCAGCAGTATCGTCATTGTCGGGATCCCAACTCTTGACATAATACCAGCCGGAACTCAATTGTTTGGAGAAAATCCCGCTTAATGCTGTATGGTAAATTTCGGCAGTCGAACTGTCAGGCCCATAGACTGTATACTCATGAGCTTTGCTATCAGCACGAGAAACCTTTATTTCCACTTTCGTTGAAGATGAGACATAGAACTTGAGCCAATCCGTATCTCCTTTTACATCAATCGTGTGATTCTGCGCGGTTCCATTTGTGGAAATAACCTTTGCCTGGGCGGTAGTATCATCCGTTTCATACTGATCCGCAGATATGGACGTTCCACCATTTGCCGTAACACTGATTGTCTTGCTTCCTCCGTTGCTATCTATGATAATGGTTCCGTTGTTGTTTCCGTATGACAACTTGGTACGGTCAACCATTGCAGTAATGGAGTCCGTCTCTCCTGTGGAGTTACCGCTGTTTGTCGACAACGAAAGCCAACTCAGACTTTCCGATAATGTATAATTCAAACTTCCAGTTCCGGTATTCTGCACCGTGAAGTTCAATGCGGTGACGCCGGTTCTGAAATCCAGGGATGCCGGAGCAACCGACAAAACCGGCTTGTCCGTGCCGCCCTTGGCGCCGGAAACCCTGATACTGGTATTTCCCCTTGTCGTTGTTCCATGCCCATAGCCAACAGTGTAGGTGGGAAGCAATGCCCATAGTTCCACCTGCTCTTTTGTTACGCCGTTGGCGGAAATTTCAATCAGACCGTTTTCGCCGTTTTCACCGTTTTCTGCATTCACACCTCCGGCACCGCCTTTTTGTCCATTGGTGTTCAGCAGCGGCGCTCCCTTTATTGTGTTGGTATAAATCGAGAGAATTCCCCCGCCGTAACCGCCCGCGCCGCCGCCGCCACCCGGCAATCCGTTGGGATTGGCCCCTTCGTAAGTTGCGGGAGAAGCTCCGCCGGATACATAATAATCTCTTGCCCCCCAGGTCGCGCCGCTGCCGCCGTTTCCGCCGCCGCCGCCACCGCCAAAGCCGGGCGCATCCGTGCTGTGTTCACCCAGCTTTCCA
>CAZORN010000009.1:0-35673 GCA_964581935.1 uncultured Victivallales bacterium | reverse complement strand
TCAACGAAGAAATCCCGCTGAAGGAAACCGTCCGCGCGATGGACCGTCTGGCGGAGGAGAAGATCGTCCGCAGCATCGGCGTCAGCAACTTTGCGGCGGAACGTTTTCAACGGGCGCAGGCGTATGCCGACCACAAGATCGTCCTCAATCAGGTGCATTACAGCCTTGCGGTGCGCGAACCCGAAAAAGAACTACTTGCGTTTTGTCAGGAAAACGATGTGATTCTGGAGGCGTGGCGTCCTCTGCGGGAACTCAAGGAATGTGAACTTCTGCTGGAACTGGCGCGCAAATATGACCGCACTCCGGCGCAGATCGCGCTGAGCTGGCTTCTCTCGCAGAAAAATGTCGTGACGCTTTCCGCGTCGACTTCGCCTTCCCATCTGCGCGAAAATCTGGCGGCCGCCGACTTCACCTTGTCCGCGGAAGAGATCGAAAAACTTCGCGCCGATTATCCTTTCAAAATGGATGTCTCCCCCGCCGTTCCGCTGCGCTGAAACGAACGCCCGCATTGCCTGTTTTCAACTGATTCTCCTGTAAGGATAGAGAAGAAAAGGTCTCTTTTGAATTCAAAAAATTAGTACATTCGTTTAATAATGATTTGCAGTTTTAAGGTTGGCAATACTTTGATTGCATTGAACCCATGAGATGTTATTTCTTACGGACGCGTTCCTATCTTTTGACAGATTGTTCGATCAGGCACCGTCCGAGGTAGGTTCGTGACTCCGTCGCGAACTGAATTTTTTCCCTTCCGTTCGGCAGTTCCCTGCCGAACCTACCCGAAACATTGCATTGCAGAAAAGGTGTTGAACTCAAATATGAATTTTACTATCCTTAAGAATGCTAATTTGGTATTCATAATATCATTTTTTCAAGATGCACGACGATAATTGGTACAGGAAGACGGGAAAAGAATTTTCGGGCGGAGGAAAACAAGAAAGCGGCAGAGGTGAAGAAAGAGTAAAAAACGTCAATACGGCAAAAAATTCAAAAGATATTTGTAAGTCAAAAAAAGTAAGCTCGAAAAAGGGAAAAAACGACTTTTTTTCGATTTTCCTGACAAAAACCTCATTTTTTTCAAAAAAAAGAGAAAAAAAATAAAAAAAAATTTTGTAAATTCGTTGACTCACAGTAAATTAAATTATCACCTTAACAAAGGAGGTTATCCAAATGGCCACGAAAACTACCAAGAAGGCAGCTGCGCCTGCCAAGAAAGCCGTTGCTAAAGCCGCTCCTGCGAAAAAAGCCGCCGCTCCTGTAAAGAAGGCCGCCCCCGCGAAGAAAGCCGCCGCTCCGGCGAAGAAGGCCGCTCCTGCGAAAAAAGCCGCTCCTGTAAAGAAGGCCGCTCCCGCGAAGAAGGCTGCTGCTCCGGCGAAGAAGGCCGCTCCTGTGAAGAAAGCCGCCCCCGCGAAGAAGGCTGCTGCTCCGGCGAAGAAGGCCGCAAAGAAATAACCTGCACGTCAGTATTCTGAAGGATGCCGTCCGATTTTTCGGACGGCATCCTTTTTTATGCTCCAGAAGAAGATGGAATAACCTTGAAAACAGGCGTGCCAGGCAAAATTCGCAAAAGTGTTCACGAAATCATCCGCTCCAAAAACTTTCCCGTGCGGCTTGCTTTTTTTTCCGCTTCCGGTTATATTGTCAACTTGATTAAAGAATAATAACAATAAGGAGAATCAGGATGAATCTGCTGCTGAGACATTGCAGATTGATTTCCCCCGACCGGGAAATCGACAACGCGTCGGTCCTCATCGAAAACGGACTCGTGAAACGGATTTATACGGAAAGCGACGTCCTTCCGGCCGCGGACCGCGTCATGGATGTGAAAGGGGCGATGGCCGTGCCCGGTTTCATCGACGTGCACTGTCACGGGAAGTCCGGCTTCGATTTCTGCGATGCCACGGACGAAGCGATGGAAACCATCGGGAAGGACAAGCTCAAGGAAGGCGTGACCTCTTTCCTTCCGACGACCTTGACGCTGCCGGAAGAACAGCTGACAGCGGCGCTTCAGACGGCCGCCGATTATGTGAAGAAGGGCGTCAGGGGAGTGAAGGTTCCGGGCGTCCATCTGGAAGGTCCGTTCATCAATCCGAAATGCCTCGGGGCGCAGAATCCGGATTTCGTCCGCGAACCGGATATTGAGATGGTCCGCCGCCTTGCTTCGGTCTTCCCTGTCAGAAAAGTTTCGTATGCGGTGGAGATGCCGCGCGGCGCGGAATTCGCGGCGGAACTTCTGTCCGAAGGGATTGTTCCTTCGTGCGTCCACAGCGCGGCCAAGTTTGAAGAGTTTGAAGCGGCGCACAGGCACGGTCTCCAGAACCTGACCCACTTCTGCAATCAGATGACCCCGCTGCATCACCGTGACATCGGACTGGTCGGCGCCGGACTTCTCTGCAAGGACGTTTTCATTGAGATGATCTGCGACAAGCTCCATCTCTGCCCGGACATGATTCAGCTGGTGTTCGGGCTCAAGGATGTGGAGAAGATTCAGCTCATCACGGACGCCATGCGCGCGGCCGGAATGCCCGACGGTGAATCTTCTCTCGGGGGACTTCCCGTGATCGTGAAGGACGGCGCGGCGCGGCTGGCGTCCAACGGTGCGCTGGCCGGAAGCACGCTCCAGATCTGCGACGCTCTCCGCAATGTGCATGAAATCACCGGACTGCCCTTGAAGGAACTCGTCAAGACGACTTCCTGGAATCAGGCGCAGGCGCTCGGTCTTCCGAACCTCGGAAAGATCGCTCCGGGGTATGCGGCCGACATCGTGATTTTGGACGAACGTTTCAAAGTCAGGACCACGATGGTGGATGGAGATGTCCGTTATCAGGCGTAAGTCGGTTTCGGAAGATAAAGAAAAGGGAACCCTTGAAAAAGAGGCGTTCCCTTTTTTTTACATTTCGATTCCCTGCTTCGGGGGACGTCCCGTGGAAAAGTAGTGGCGGACGCATTGCATCTCGGTGACGAGATCGGCGAGTTCGACGGCTTCCTGCGGAGCATTTCGTCCGGTCAGGACCAGTTCCGTTTCGCCGCAGGGCGTCTTCATCAGTTCGATCAGCGATTCGAGGGGAAACAGTCCGGCTTTCCATGCGCCGAAGACTTCATCTGCGACCACAAGTTCATAAAGTCCGGAGAGGAGGGCGTTCCGCAGCGCCTCCAGCGTTTCCCGTGCGAGCCGGAGGTCTTCCTGCGACGGGTTCCCGAGGATGAAGCGTCCGCGTCCGCCGGAAAGATAGGTGAACTGCCCCTGGGCTTTTTCCTTGAGGAACACGATTTCGGAGCTGGAGCCGTCCTTGATGAACTGTGCGAAAAAGACGCGCATTCCGGCGCCGAGCGCGCGGACCGTCAAGCCGGTCGCCGCGGTCGTTTTTCCCTTGCCGTCGCCTGTATAGATATGGATCATGGATCGCCTTTCTGGGAAAATATACGTCAAAGTCCGAAAAAATCCAGCCGCCGCCTTGAAAACAGTCGGAAAAAAAGTAAGTTAAAGCGGCAATTACAACCCTTCGGATCAAAGGATCAACATGTCGCTACTGGAACAGATCGAACAAATGAAGCAGGCTCCGTCGGTCGAGACGGCCGCGCTGCTGGACTCTCAGGGATTTCTGGCCGCTCCGGGGGAGAGCGCGGAAGCCTACGCGGAGAGGCTGTCGAAAGAGGAAGAAAAAATACTTGCATTCCGCGAAAAGCTGTCGCGCGAAAAAGTCATGGAACCTTACAAGGGACTGGTCATCGACGCGTATTCCGAAATCTCCCCGGAGATTCTGGAGGAGGCCGCCGAGACTACGAGGACGGCATACGGGTTTGAAGTGAAATGGGTGCCCGGTTTTTTCCCTGTCCAGGGATTGGGCGTGTTGTGGGGCGGCTGTTCCATCGGCGGGTTCGAGGAGATTCCGACGCTGTTTCTCATCCGGAAGAATTTCCAGCACAAGAAACGCTATTTCATCTACTCCCGCGAGGAACTGACTTCGCACGAACTCTGCCATGTGGCGCGTTCGCCGCTGAACGACATTCCATACGAAGAACATTTCGCGTATGCGATTTCGCACAGTGCGTTGAGACGATACAGTGGGAACTGCTTCAAGTCGGAAAAGGACGCCCTGCTGTTCATTCTGCCGATGTTCCTTCTGCTGGCCATCCAGATCGGACGCACCATTTACTGGCCGGGCATTCCGGTCTGGCCGTTCTGGATTCTGGCGTTCGTGTGGCCGGTTTTTCTGATCGTATCCAACCAGTTTGCCCGCAAGCGTTATTTCCGTGCGGAGAAGGCGCTCGGGCCGTATACGGATATGCCGGGCGCGGTTCTGTTCCGGTGCGTGTCGAAGGAGATCGACGAGCTGGCGGAACTTTCGGACAGGCCGGAAGCGGTCCGGTCGTGGCTGGACGGCAAGAAGGACGGCGAGCTTCGCTGGAAGATCATCTTTACCCGTTTTCTCAACAAAAAGGAGGCATGAACCATGGCGGAACTCAAAGAACTGACGGCGTTCCTGAACGAAACGCTCGCGATCGGGAAATTCACCGGGGACGCCTCCAACAACGGACTCCAATTCGAGGGGGCGCGCGAAGTCACGAAGGCGTTGTTCGCGGTCGACGCCTCGAACGCGCTTTTCTGCACGGCGGCGGATCTGGACGCCGACTTCATTTTCGTGCATCACGGAATCAGCTGGGGCTCGTCCCTGAAACGGATCGTGTCGCTGGATTCCCGGCGGATTTCGATGCTGGCGGGGAACTCGATGTCGCTGTATGCGGCGCATCTGCCGCTGGACGCGCATCCGGAGTTCGGACACAACGCCCTGCTGTCCGACATGCTGGGGCTTTCCGACCGTCAGCCGTATGCCGAATACGACGGGTATTTCGTCGGTTTCGAGGGAACGCTGGAAAAGGCGATGAGCCTGAAGGATATGGGCGCGCTGTTCGACCGCAACCTGGCGTCGGAGGGACCATACCGGATTTATGGCGACCCGGCTCGGAAGGTGACCCGCGTGGGCGTGATTTCAGGCGGCGGGGCTTTTCCGGCTGCCTTCAATGAGGCATACGAGCGCGGGATCGAGTGTCTTGTGACCGGCGAGATGGGACACAGCGCCTATCACTATGCGCTGGAATCGGGTGTCTCGGTGCTGGCACTCGGGCATTACCGTTCCGAAACGCCCGGAGTGCTGACCGTGATGGAACTCGTCAAGGAACGCTTCAACCTGAAAACAGAGTTCATCGACCTTCCGACCGGAATGTGATCATTCCTCTCCGGCCTCGTCGAAAACCCGTACGTAATCCACGACGAAGGCATCGGGGAGAACCGCTTTCTTCAATTCTTCGGCGGGTTCGTTTCCAGCGCGGTATCCCATGCACTCGGTGGAAAGCAGGATAAACTGTTCCCGCCGGGAGACCGGGCCCGTGACGCGGTTCGTCTCCTTGCCGTCGACGTAATAAATATAGGCGTCTTTGCGCCATTCCAGGCCGAACACATGATAATCGTCCGGGGTATCCTTGAGCGTGAGGATGCACGGTTCGGAGTTCCGGTGGTCGAGACCGTAGCCGTTCCAGTGGTTGCAGCTGCTGACGACATTGTCGCGGGTGAAATTCTCCATGATGTCCACTTCGACCCCCGATTCTTCCGGAATCAGGGTCGATCCGATGCAGGGAGACTGGAGCCAGAAGGCGGACCACCAGCCGGGCTGTTTCTGGAGTTTGCAGCGGACTTCGTAATAGCCGAATTTGTGCATGAATTTCGGTTCCCGGATTTTGGCGACCGGCCAGACGATCTTGCCTTTTTCAAAACAGCAGGTATCGCCGGGACAGTCCAGATAATTGCTGCCGGTCTGAAGCTGGGAAGAGTAGAACTGGCCGTCCTTTTCGATCAGGAAGAGTTCCAGATTTCCCTTGCCGTCGAGACGCGCTCCCTCGTCGGTGAAGGTGGAGTGCCTCTGCTGCATGAGATGGAGACGGAAGTCCCATTTCGTGCGGTCAAGGGTATTTCCGTCGAATTCGTCGTGCCAGACCAGTTTCCATTTTTTTCCGGGAGGCAGAAGGCTTGGAACATGCTTTTCCATGAAATAGCTCCTTTCAATGATGTTTTCTTTTCGATTACTATGAAGGCGATTCGGTGAAAATCCATCTTCTTTTTGCCAAAAAAGGTTTGATTTTCCGCCATGGCGATGTAGCGTGAATGGAAAAGAAGGAACTCCAATGATAACGAATATCGATCTTCGTCCGCTGAAGCGCGAGATCCGGTTTCCGTATCCGGTGTCGAACGCGGGAGCGGTCCATTACTACAAGGCTCCGCTGATGGACGTCTGCTACGCCGGGCTGGAGGTGTGTCTGCGGCTTTCCTCGGACCGGGAATTCGCGGTGGACATCGTGAACGGAGAGGAACGCCGCACTCCGTATCCGCATGTGTTCTACAAAGCGCCGGGCATCCGGAACAGTTATGTGGTGGACGACATGCGAGACGCCGTTTTTTTTATCTATTCGGGCGCGACTGTGCGGAAAATCCGGGAGACCGGACTGATTCCTGACGAGGTTCTTCATCCCGTGAAAATTTCAGGCGAACTGGAAAAACTGATAGGACGCCTGAACGGTCTTCTGGCCTGTTCACGGGAGTTTTCCGTGGCGGACAAAATCGACCTGGTCTGTTTTTCGATTCTGGAGGAACTCCATTTCCGCAGACATCTGAGGGATGACGGCGACCACGAGACAAGAGAGAAGATTCTGCATATCGCTTCGTCCATCCAGATGAACCCCGGACAGTCCTCCGGAGTGGAGGCGCTTGCGCGGAATCATGGATTTTCGGAACGTTCATTTTTCCGCCACTGGGTGCGTCACATGGAGGATACTCCGGCGCGCTATGTGCTGCGGATGAGGCTGGAACGTTCCGCGTATCTGCTGTCGCATACCGGAATGAGCGTGCGGGAAATCGGTTCTTCCCTCGGATTCTGTGACGACAATTACTTCTCCACCCGGTTCAAAGTCCATTTTCATTGCACGCCCCGGGAGTATCGGGAAAAATTCCGCGGCGACTGATTTGATTTTCCAGGTTTCCGGAGATACTTTACAGGATGTTTTGATTCATGAAAGGACAATCCCTATATTATGGTTACTGTGAAATTCATCATGGAGGAAGGCTGCTCTGATCTGCGTCCCGCGAAAGCGCATGAGGATGATGCCGCCTACGACCTCCGTTCGCGTGTCGATGTGGTTCTTCCGCCGGGGAAAGTGACCCTGGTCCCGACCGGGTTGCGCATGGAGCTGCCCGTCGGCTACGAGGCGCAGGTGCGTCCGCGCAGCGGTCTGGCGCTCAAACATTCGATCGGCGTGCTGAATTCGCCGGGGACCATCGACGCGGGATACCGCGGAGAGGTCTGCTCGATCCTGTTCAATTTCGGCGATGCGCCCTTCACGGTTCACCGGGGCGACCGCATTTCCCAGATGGTGATCGCCGCCCTGACGGAAGTCCGGATGGTCGAGGCGGAAAACCTTTCCGAAACGGAACGCGGTGCGGGCGGTTTCGGAAGTACCGGACACAAATAAACAGGGACGGAGAGATTCCGTTCATGCGAGGTGGAAGATGAGATTTCCGGCAATACCTTTCCGTGCGGGCCTTTATCTGTCCGCGATTTTCCTGCCGCTTTTGATCTCCGCCTGTTCCGTGATGCCCGGCACGCATTACACGCTGGGGGCGGAGGACTCGGGAAAGACCTTGAACGTCCGTACGGGCGACGAGTTCACGATTGTTCTGGAAAGCAATCCTACCACGGGATATGTCTGGCGGTTTGCGGCGCCGTACGATGAAATGGTCCTGATCCTGAAGGGCGACCAGTATATATCCCCTTCGGAAGCTCTCTGCGGAGCGCCCGGGACGCGAAGCCTGACATTCATTGCGCAGGAATCGGGACGGACCGGCCTGAAGCTTGTCTATGTACGCCCATGGGAAAAGAACCAGCCTCCCGAAAAGGAATTCCACCTGATGGTGCTGGTTCACAGCGACGACGATTCGGACGTTCCGAGCGGGCCGAGAATGCGCCGCAACTCCAAAGGGGAACTGGTGCCGGACCGCAAGCGTTCGCTCTGGGAGGAATGAGATTTTCCGTTCCCGTCAGACTCCTTCGCGCGAGGGATCCCATATATATTTATGGAGCTGGAGGTTGAGCCTTGCCTTCGGCTTGTCGCGCAGCATCCATGCGGCAAGATCGTCCGCTTTCAGGCTTCCGAATACCGGACTGAAGAGGATGTTGTCCGTCTGCCGGTCGATCCGGAACCGCTTGATCGTGTCCAGCGCAAACCGGTAATCCTCTTCATCCGAGAGGACGAATTTGACTTCGTCCCGGGGGCGGATTGCGGAGAAGTTCGGCTCGAACATTCTGCCGTGTTCTCCGCTGGAGGGCGTTTTGAAATCGATGATGCGGACAACTCCGTCCGGAAGGACAGAAAGGTCGCAGGAGCCGTTGGTTTCGATCAGCACGCGGAACCGGGCATCCAGCAGAAGTCCGGAAAGACGGACGACGCCGTCCTTCTGGAGCATGGGCTCCCCTCCTGTGATTTCGACCAGATTCAACCCTGAAGCAACGGCGCGCTGCACGAGTTCTTCCGGCGCCAGACAGATGGAGTGTTCGCGGGTCTGCGCCCTTTTCGTGTCACAGTAGGAACAGCGCAGATTGCATTCCGCGAGGCGGATGAAGAAGCAGGGCAGTCCGGCATACGTGGATTCTCCCTGAATACTGGAAAACGTCTCATAGATATGCAGGGAAGATCCGTTCATTTTGCGGGAGCGCCTCCGGAATGGTGCACCCACAGCTGGGTCGGAGTCCATCCGAAGAATCCTTTTGTGAAACGCATTGCGATTTCGGGACGGTTGAGCGCGCCTGAATAGGCGAGAGTTGCGCTGAAGATGTATGCGACGGTATCGCTGACCGGCAGGATGAATCCGGCATTGTAGTGAAACGCGCCTTCTTCGAGCGTGGTATAAGCCTTCCGGTCTTCGTCGAACGGAACGGAGAGTTGAGGATCCCGGACGAACGGGCTGCGTTCCGGAGGTTCGGCGTTTTTGCGGAGCTTGTCCTCGTAGAAAGACTTGTCGGATCCGGGCGCGGGATAACAGAAACGGACCTTTTCCTGTTTTCTTACGCTCGCGGGAAGCGGGAAAGCGAAAAGGTTGCGGAGGGCGATTTTGGAGATTTCGCTGCGGTCCTCCGGCGTGAGTTCCTGAAGAGTCATATAGGACAGCGGAACGATTTCGGAATTAATGTCCGTGGAGAGGATCCTTCCGTTGAGGTCCATATTGAAAGAGAGGATGGAGAGCAGTGCGCGGTTATTGCCGGCGTTGGCCATGAGCGGAACCACGGAGAAAGAGAAGCGTACCTGGGAATTCGGGGCGGAAGAGATCTGGGTGATGGTCAGGTCTGAACGCGTGAGCTCCAGAGTTCCTTTTTCAGCGAGAAAGCGCTCTTTTCTCCAGTCGGTATAGGGATTTTTGGGTGAAGTGTGGAGCGGCGGCGCCGTCACGTCTTCCCAGGTCATGGCTCCTTTGTCGATCTTTGCGAAAAGGGCCTGCTGGAGCTTGTTCAGGGTATCGAAATTCGGAAGGGGATTCTGCAATTCGGCAACTTTCGCCATGGAAACCGTCAGGGTCGGGACGGTGTCGCCCTGCGGGATGCCGCCCCGGAGGGAAATGAGTGCAATGTCGCCGTTATCCTGTTTGGTGTCGGCCACATAGGCCTCGAAAATATACATGTGGCGCTGGGCCTGCGAGGGAAGGAAGATCAGACGGACCGGGAGGATGTTTTCCTTGCGGGACCAGCCTCTGTCCGCTCCGAAAAATTCACGGTAGAGACTGGGGCTGTCCACCTGGAAACGGCGGTTTTCCAGCGTGTCTTCCAGATATTGGAGGAAGACGACGGGAGCTTCCCTGGGATAAAGGGCGACCGGTGTGTCTTTGTGGGAGGCCTCGTGTTCGGCACACGAACAGAGCACGAGCAGAAAAACGACCATACAAAACATTTTCAGAATTCGCACGGTAAAACCTCCGTTGATATTTCGGATATAACCCGCCAATATACCTTTCGGACAGTGAAAAATCAAGCGAAAAATATTTTTTGGATGCCGTTCGGGGTCAATGCACCGGAGAGGAGGAGACGCGCCGGAAGTAGCCGGAAAGACGTCCCCACGCCATCGCCAGATGAAAAAGGAGTCTGGGGAAATTCAGCGTGAACAATGCCTGAAGCGACCGGACAAGTTGCAGTCCGGCGGCAAGGAAAACATGGAAAACCGGATAGCCGTGCTTGCGGAGGACGCGTCCCGCGCCGTTTCCGTAGAGATAGCCGCGCCGCATTTTCCAGGGGCCGTTGAAGCAGGGGTGATGGACGACCAGGCGGGGGAGGAATTCCAGATGGCGTCCCTGCTGAAGCAGCGTCAGGAGGAAGTCGGTTTCCTCGCCGGAGCCGAAGGGGGTGCCGGAGCCGACCCCGAGCGTTTCGTCGAACCGGGCGCAATTCGATTTCGCGCGGATGAAAATGGAAATGGAAACGCCGCAGCGCCATACGTTCCGGGGGGTGATCCTCTGCGGGGCGGCTGTCTTGAAACTTCCGAAGCGGTGCCCTTCCGCATCGGTGACGAGCGTGGAAAGACCGTCCATTTCCGGCTCCGCGTCAAGAGCGTCGGAGACGGCCCGGAGAATTCCCGGAGGGTAGGTGCAGTCGTCGTCCGGGAACGCGATGATTTCCCCGGTAACGTGATCGAGGCCGACGTTGCGGGCGCGGGAGAGTCCGGGGATGCTCCTGAAACGCCGGATCGGGAAGAGCGTCTCATAGTCGCGCAGAATCGGCAGAAGACGGTCGTCCGGATTCTGGTCCACCACGATCACTTCGAACGGCGGCGCGTCGGTCTGGACGGCCAATGATCCGAGAAATTCGCGGACCACCTGTTCCCGGTTGAGCGTGCATAGGATCAAGGAAAATTTCATCATGACTTTTTCTTCTTTCCGGAACGGAGCGCGAAGGTTTTGAGTTTCATGCGGAAGAAACTGTTTTTCGGAAAGAGGGCGTTCATCAGACGGTAGCCCGCCTTGGCGAACTTGATGAATTCCCGGTTCTCGCGCAGATACTCGTTTTCCTCGAAAAGGGCCAGAAGCAGACGTTCGCGGTCCGGGGCGTGATCGAGCATCCACTGAGCCGCGTCCGAGCGTCCGCCGGACGGCAGGCGCGTGAGCCATTTGTCCCAGAGAATGAGGCATTGCTCCCGTTCCATCGCAAGATAGGAATCCCGGTAGGCGGGCTGTTCCAGAAGGCCGTGTTTGAGGAGGAATTCCCGGATTTTCGTCAGGGCGTCCAGTACGGTGGCGGTTTTCTTGAACTTTTCAAAGTCGCATCTGGAAGAAGCCGTGATTCCGGAGGCGATATTGTAATTGTAGTAGTTCTTTTCGACCTTGATCATGGATTCCGCATAAAAGGCGATCGGAAGATAAAAGCAGAAATCCTCGGCCATGATGCAGTAGAAATCCCCGGTTTCGGAAAGGGACCGGCGGCAGAGGTCCATCCGGACCAGTTTGAAGCAGAGCGCCCAGTAATGGCCGCGGTCGATCATGAGGTCCTTGAGGACCGCGCCCTTTCCGCTGAGCTCTCCGGCGGGGGGCGTGATCCAGTTCCAGCGCTGTTTGCGAGAACCGTCCGGAAGCACTACGAATTCGTTCGTGCCGAAGTTGACGATGTCGGCGTTTTTCGATTCGGCGAGCGCGAAAAGTTCTTCGGCGGTTTCCGGGAGGAAGGTGTCGTCGGGATCGAGAAAGAGCGCATATTTCCCGCGGGCTTCGCGGAGAGCGCGGTTGCGGGCCGAGAGCGTTCCCCGGTTTTCCGGCTGGACGAAGACCCGCAGGCGCGGATCGGAGGCGGCGCGTTCCTTCAGAATTTCAGGCGAGCGGTCCGAGGAGGCGTCGTCCACGGCAAGGACTTCGATTTCGCGGAGGGTCTGTCCGAGGACGGAATCCAGTGCCGCCGTCAGGGAGCTTTCCGCATTGAAAACCGGCATGATGATGGAAATTTTGACATCCGTATTCATTATTTTTGCCTCATTTGTTGGAGGGCGTCGCTGAATTTCTTGACGAAGAACCATTGCGGAGATTCGGTCGGGAGAAGACGCCGCAGAGGGGAGAACAGTCGTTCCGAAAGGGAGGCCCGGAGGGGGGGAGGCTCCGGAAACGGCAGGTTTTCCCCGGACAGCAGCCGGTCCGCGAAACCGGGCGCGAATCCGAAGTATTCCCGGACGTATTTCTCCACGGCGTCCCGGTCGTAGAGTTCCATCATGAGGTTCAGGCATCTTGCGCGGTCCTGCGGGATCACACGTGCGGGCCAGCGCTCAAAGAGATACAGGAAATGTTCGTGTTCGCGTGACCGGAAGGCATCGCTGTATTTTTCGAGGACGCCCTGCTTGCGGAGGAATTCACGGACGCCTTTCAGGGCGGTGAAGAGAGTGGCGAATCTCCGGAAGGCCGAAATGTCGATGTCCTTCGAGTTGCAGATTCCGGGCTTGATGAAGTAGTTGTAGTAGATCCGTCCGTCAGCGACCAGTTTTTTCGCGAAGAACGAGATGGCTGTATACAAGTAGAAATCCTCCGCCGCGATGCAGTAGTCCCGGGGAATTGCGAGAGCGGCGTGCCGGAACAGATCGAGGCGGATCAGTTTCAGGCAGACGCTCCAGTTGTAGGTGTGACGAAGAAAGACTTCTTCAAAAACGGCTTTTCCATTCAGCGTCCGCTTCGTGGCGTCGACGGTCCGGGCGTAACGGTCCTTTTCCGGATTCTCCTCCAGAAGACGGGCTCCGAAGGCGACGATGTCGGCGTGTTCTTTTTCCGCAAGGGCGAGGAGTTTTTCCATGGCGTCCGGATCGAGCGTGTCGTCGGCGTCCAGACACATCACATAGCGGCCTTTGGCAACGTCCAGCCCGGAAAGCCGTGCGGTCAGGGTTCCCTGATTTTTTGCGTGCGTGACAGCGCGGATCCGGGAGTCTTTCCGCAGGTATTCCGCCATGACTTCCGGGGCGTTGTCGGGCGAGGCGTCGTTGATCACGATCACCTCGAAACCGGGATGCGTCTGCGCCCGGATCGATTCCAGTGCGCGCGGAAGGAAAGCCGCGTTTCCGCAGACGGGAATCAATACCGAAATATCCGGGCGAGGGGACATCTGCTGTGTTTCGGGAAGCTCGGGCATGATATTCTTTTCCTTATCTGAAAGGAAGACGTTTCAGGAGATAGCGTCCGGCGCGGAAGAAGAAGTCGCGCCGTGGCGTTCCGGGCGGCAGGAACCGGGCGGCGAAGGAATCCAGCACGCGGTAGAACGGGATGAAGGAAGCGCCCCGCGCCGGAGGCGGCAGGCAATACGGTTCAAAGTGGGCGCGATAGCTGAAAAGCGATTCCAGCATCCGGCGTGCCGGAACGGCGGAGGCTTCCGGCGTCGGGCGGGGTTCCGGCAGGGAACGGAACAGGGAATCCCACGTCTTCCCGACGGTTTCCGTTTCCGGGCGTGAAAAAGAGAGGCTCTCCGCTCTGTCGCCCGAAAGAATTTTCCGGAGAGATTCGGCCAGGGCGTCCGGCAGTTTTCCGGCGGAGGAGAGGATCGGAATTCCGTATTCGGAGGCCGGGATCAGGATTCGCTGGAAGAGTTCCGGTTCGGCGGTCAGGACGATGGCCGAGACTTCGGGAAGAAGCGTTTCGGAGTTGTCCGTGCGCGGAATGAATTCAACGGAGTTTTTCAGCTTGAGGAGCTCGAGCAGATCGTTGAGGGCGTGTTCTGCGCCCGTGGTGTTCTGATTTCCGGGGAGCAGCAGAATCCGGTCGGGGAAGTCTTTTGCGATGCGGCTCCACGCGCCGACGGTGTCGTGAATCTGCGGCGGATTTCCGAAACTCCCGAGCCAGAGAATGTATTTTTCCGTGCGCGCCTTTTTCGGGGGCAGGGGGGCGGGAACCGCTGCGACGGTTGTGCGGTTGCCCAGCGTCCGATAACACTCCCGTTCGGTTTCGCCGGGCGCGGCGACTGCGTCGGCGAAGGAAAGCGAGCGCGTCCGGCAGAGGAAGTTCCCGAGCGTGGAGTCGGGGAGGGTGTCGAATCCGGCTCTCGGAACGGCGATGAAATTCAGACCGGAAAGTTTGACCGCCAGAAGGTCGAACAGCAGGAAGGACGATTCCGCCGCGCCGTGCACGAGGGTGTCGATGCCGTTTTCCGTGCGGAACTTTTCCCAGCAGGGAATCCGCGCCGCGAGCGTTTTCCGGGTGGAGCCCTCAAGCGGGAAGGGCATTTCGAGAAGGGAGACGCCTTCGGGCAGGGCAGGGCGACCGCCTTCGCCCGGAGTCCCGGCGATGACGGTGACTTTCCATCCGGCGGAGGTCCACTGACGCGCCGCTTCCAGCATTCCGGAGGCGAAATCGGAGTGCGCAAGGGAATCGAGATACAATCCGATATGGCGGACCGGAACCGGCGGACGCTTCATCGCTTCGGTGTCTCCGAGATAGGCGGCCAGATTGTCGGCGAACCCGAAGAAATAATCGGTGAAGGAGCGGATCAGACCGCCGTGATCGTAATGGTCGCACATATAGGAGAAGGAGGCGGAACGTTCGCTCTCGATGAGCTTGTGCTCCCACCGGTCAAGGAGGTCGTTGATGATTTTCCGCTCCTGCTCCTGGAAGGCGGTTTTGTATTGTTCGAAGACGCCCTGCGTCGTGAGGAAGCTCCGGACCGCGTTGAGGGCGGTGAATACGGAGCAGTTCCGCTCGAATCCTTTTGCCGTGACGAGCGAATATGCGCTGACCCCGATTTCGAGTCCGTAATAATAACACTTTTTGAAGAGCGGCTCGTAGTGGGTCGCGAAGAAGGACATCATGGAATAGAAGCAGAAATCCTCGGACATGATGTAGTAGCCGGGAGGCAGGGCGGCGGCGCCTTTGCGGCAGACGTCCGCGGCGAAACATTTTCCGCAGATGTTCCAGCGGTAGAGTTGATCGACGAAAGCTCCCTCGAAGACTTTCTTTCCGAGCAGGGTTCCCTTGTGGGGGGCGAGCGCACGTTCGACCTCGCGGGTGAAGGGAAGTTTCCGTTTGTGCTCGACGCGGACGTCGAATTGAAAATGGACGATGTCGGCCCCGGTGGATTTCGCCTTGGCGTAACAGGCGCGGGCGGTGTCGCGGTCGAGATAGTCGTCGGCGTCGAGGAAGATCAGGAATTCGCCGGTGGCGGCGGCGATGCCGGAGAGCCGGGCGGCGAGAATGCCGCCGTTCTTTTCGTGCGTGACGACCTTGACGCGGGGATCCTGTTTCGCGTAACCTGCCAGCACCTCGGCGGCGTTGTCGGGCGAGGTGGCGTTGACGGTGACGATTTCAATATCCTTCAGGGTTTGCCCGAGAACGCTGTCCATGCAGCGCGGAAGATACTGGGCCGTATTGTAAACGGGAATCAGGATGGAGACTTTCGGTTGGGCTGTCATAGAGAAAAAAGATCCCTGCTGTTGAGTTGGTTTTCAGGCATTGCGAGTCAGTTTATTATAGCACTTCGCCAGCCATTTTGCAATTTTTTTCCGGGGTTTTTCCGGAAGGGAGACGCGGACGAGCTTATCCAGTTTCCGGAAGAACGGAACGAAGGTCTCACCGTCGGGCGCGGGCGGAATGAGATATTTCCGGGAGTCCTGCTCATAGTCGTCCAGAGCCGATAACAGGCGTCCGGAACGATGACCGCGGCGGCGCGGCGGAGGAGGCGGTCGGTCACAAGCCAGCGGTGGACAAGGTCGCCGAGCATCTGGTCCTCCTGCTTGCGGAAGGCGTCCTGATATTTTTCGAAGACGCCGCGCGATTCCAGGAACCAGCGGACGGTCCGGCACGCGGTGAAGATGGAGCATCTGCGGCGGAATCCGGCCAGATCGATGGGCTGATAGGCGCTCACGCCCGCGTTCAGATAATAGAGATAGCCGGGGTAGTCCAGACTCTCGTAACGGTGCGCGTAAAAGGAAATCAGGGTGTAGAAACAGATGTCCTTTGCCATCAGATAATAGCCGTCCGGGAGGATGTCCGCGGCGTTGCGGCAGAGGTCCGTGCGGTAGAGCTTGGCCCAGAGGGTCCAGCGGTAAGACTGTTTGATGAACGCCTGGTCGAAGATGTCCTTTTCCAGAATGGGGGCGCGGTGAGGAAGCAGTTTTTTCTCCGCGAGCTTGAGATGTTCCGGTTTCGCCGTGCCGCTTTCGTCGAAGACCCGGGTTGCGAAATGGACGATGTCGGCGCCGGTTTCCTCGGCCTTGCCGACGGCCAGTTCCATGGCGCATTCGGCCAGAAGGTCGTCGGCGTCGAGGAAGGTGACGTACGGGGCGTTGGCGGCGCGGATTCCGGAGACGCGCGCCGCGAGAATCCCGCCGTTTTTCTCATGGGTGACTATCCTGATGCGGGAATCCTTCGCCGCATAGTCCGCCAGAATCGCGGCGGAATTGTCGGGCGAGGCGTCGTTGACCGCGATCACTTCGATTTCCTTCAGGGATTGCGCAAGCGCGCTGTCGAGACAGCGCGGAAGGTATTGTGCCGTATTGTAAACGGGAATGATAATGGAAACTTTGGGAGAGTTCATCGGGGCTCCGCGGGTTACAGTTCTTTGTCTTTGGTTTCGCGCCACGGGCGGAATCGGCGGTAGACCGAACGAAGACCGTTCAGAAACCATCCGCAGAAGCGTTCGAGTTGCCGGAACAGAGGAAAGAGGATCTTTTTCTGAGTGGAGTCTTCCGGAAAGAGTTCGCCGATCAGCAATTTCATCTTGTAGGCGCGGTGCATGAAGGGATCTGTGTCCAGATAATTCTTTATGTAATATTTACGCTGTCGGTCGGTGTAGTCCCGATTGTTCAGACAGACGTCCAGACCGAAGCAGAATTCCTTTCCGGCGAGACGTTCGCGGAGGAGCTGTTTTTCCGGACTGTCGGTTGGCCGGAAGAGCTCCTCCGGGTCGTTTCCCGTTTCCAGATGGGAAAACAGGGCGTTCCAGCGTTTTTCCACAGCCTCGTTTCCGAAATGTTCCAGAGACGCATACGCGGCAAGACCGAGCTGTTTGAGCCGTGACGGATCGTCGAACAGCTCAATCACGGTCCGGGCCATTCCGAGGACATCTTCCTTGCCGACCTGAACGCAGCCCATGCCGGGTTTTGCCGCTTCCAGATATTCCATTTCAAAACAGACCGCCGGGACTCCGTGCGCCTTGGCCTCCATGAGGGTCATGGGGAATCCTTCCACGACGGACGGGATCAGGAGGATCGAGCTTTTCTTGAGGTAGTGGGAGACGTCGTTTGTGTATCCGGGAAGCAGAACGGAATTTTCCAGACTCGATTCCTGAATCCGGCGTGTCAGGAGGTCGCGGTATTCGTCGCTGACGAATTCGCCCAGAAGGAAAAGCCTTGCGTCCGGATGTTTTTTCCGGACCAGTCCCATGACTTCCAGGACGGATTCGACGCCTTTGTTCGGAGAGAGCCGCGCGATCAGAATCAGGGTTTTCGTGTCCAGCAGACTCTGCTGACACGAGTGCGGATGGAAAGTCAGCGGATTGGGCATGAAGCAGGCGTGGACATTCCAGTCGGTCCAGAGCTGACGGTCCATCCCGGAAAGGCAGGTGACGGCGTCGCAGGCGCGGTAGACCGTGTTTCTGGGGAAGAAAACTTCGGGATCGCCGCCGTAGAGGAAATGGGAGAAGGTGCTGTGCTCCATTGCGATCGTGCGGATTCCCAGCGCACGTGCGGTGAGAAGGTCGTAAAACATCAGTTCGGAGGTATGGTCCAGACAGAGGCAGGTGTCCGCCTGAAATTCCTTCAGGGCCGTTTCCAACTGGAACATGCGGGAATCCTTTTCCGTCGGGAGAATCACCCGTTTCACCTCGTGCGGACAGGGATAATCCAGCGGATTCCTCGGCTCGTTCGCGAGGAGAAGGACTTTCTTGCCCTGTCGCACGAACTGCTGCATCAGGAGCGATGCGCAGCGCTGGGATCCGCCCTTGCGGAGAATTCCGGAGCAGAGTGCGATACGCCGGACCGGTTCTTCGGAGACGCGGCGTTTTTCAAAGGTCAGGTGCTTCATTTTGCCGGGGGCGTTTTCGAGCACGGCCTGAAACAGGAGGCGGTTGTCGTACGTCTGTGCCAATTCCGCCGCGGATACGGCCCAGTTCGTCCCGGATTTCAGTTCGATGTCCCGGAGTTCGGCGTCGATGGCCGTCCGGAGCAGGGCATTGATTTTCCGATGCCACGTTTCGTCGGAGCCGGAATGCGGGGTGATCCGGGCTTTTTCGGCGAAGGAACGGACCGCCTCGCGGAAGGAGTCGGCATCCATATTTTCCGGGGTCGGTTCCGGGGGGATTCCTGCCTGAGAGTAAAGGGAGGCAACGAGAGCGGCTTTGCCGTCGGAAGGAACCTCACCGGAAAACTCCATTTCTGCACCCCTTGTTTCTGTTCATTCTGAGGCGTAATATACATGAAATACAAACGGATGCAAGGATACACGCCCGGGTTTCGGATGAAAAGGCCGGAAAGGGGGGGGCCGGAGAGAGAAAACGGTTTGTCAGGTCTGGGTATCGAAGGTGGTGCCGCCTTCTTCTTCGAGCCGGGTCTGGAATTCCTTCTTGTCGCTGGACTTCATGTAGGCTTCTTCGGCGGAGATGACGCCGCTGTCGAGGAGAAGCATGAGATTGTTGTCCATGGAACACATGCCGCGTCCCTTGTTGGCCTCGATGATGGTGCGGATATTGGAGATCTGGCCTTCGCGGATGGTGTTCGGAAGAGCGTCCGCCCAGAGGAGGATTTCCTGACAGGCCACGCGTCCGCCGGCTTTCTTACGGCAGAGGAGCTGGGAAACGACGCCGCGGAGGGATTCGGCCAGAAGGGTGCGGATTTGCATCTGCTCGTTGGACGGGAAGGCGTCGATGATGCGGTCGACGGTCTTGGGGGCGCTGTTGGTGTGAAGCGTGCTGAAAACGAGCATTCCCATGGAGGCGCAGGTGAGGCCGAGCCGGATGGTGTCGAGGTCGCGCATTTCGCCGATGAGCACGATGTCGGGGTCCGAACGCATGGCGCTCCGGAGCGCGCTCGGGAATGAATGGCTGTGGATTCCGATTTCACGGTGGACGATGGTGCATTTCTTGTTCTTGTGCACGAATTCGATGGGGTTTTCGAGCGTGATGATGTGCTTGCTCATGTTCTCGTTGATGTAGTCCACCATGGCGGCGAGGGTGGTGGATTTTCCGGAGCCGGTGGGGCCGGTGACGAGCACGAGTCCGCTTTTTGTGTTGCAGAGCTCCAGCAGGGTGTCGGGGAGGTTGAGGTCCTTCATGGTCAGAATTTTGCTGGGGATCTGGCGGAGAACCGCGCCCATTCCGTGATAGTTGTAGAGGAAATTGCAGCGGAACCGCGCCAGATCGGGGATTTCGTAGGCGAGGTCCATGTCGTGCTCTTCGAGGAAGGTGGGCCAGCGGGATTCGGGCAGGCAGATTTCCTTGAGCATTTTCTCCATGAATTCGGCGGTGACGATTTCGTCGTCGGCGGGGATGATGTTTCCGTGGACGCGGTATTTGACGGGCTGGTTGATGGAGAGGTGAAGGTCGGAGCCTTTCTTTTCCAGCATGTCGGTCAGGTATTTGTCAATGATGGGCATGATTCCGTCCTCCTTTACTGAGGCTGTTGCTGCTGTTGTCTGGCCTGCGCGGCGGCGGAGAGCTTCTGGGCTTCGCGCTTGGCCATTTCCATGTTGAGCTGCTGGATGCTGGTGTTGTCGGTCATGTTGGCGAGGGCGGTTTCAAAGGTGATGGTGCCGATCTTGTATTTTTCCAGCAGGGTGCTGTCGAGGATGCACATGCCGCTTTTCTGTCCGATCTGCATGGTGCCGCGGAGCTGGAAGTTCTTGCCGTCTGCGATGATGCTGGCGACCGCCATGTTGTTGATGAGGATTTCGTAGGCGATCGTGAGGTTGCCGTCCGCGGAAGGGACGAGGCGCTGGCAGACGATTCCCCGGAGGCTGCCGGCGGTCATGGCGCGGATCTGGGGCTGCTGGTTCGGGGGAAATACGTCGAGCAGACGGTTCATCGTGTTGGCCGCGTCGCAGGTGTGGAGGGTTCCGATGACAAGGTGTCCCGTTTCCGCGGCGGTGATCGCGTTTTCAATGGTCTCGAGGTCGAACATTTCGCCGATCACGATGATGTCCGGGTCTTCTCGCAGGGCGGCCCGGAGCGCGCGGCTGTAGCTGTTCGTATGGATTCCCACCTGACGCTGGGTGATCTGGCAGTTCTTGGATTCCTGAATGATCTCGATGGGGTCCTCCACGGTGATGACGTGGTCTTCCCGTTTCTGGTTGGCGACATCCACCAGCGCGGCGAGGGTGGTCGTTTTTCCGCTTCCGATCGGGCCCGTCACAAGGATCAGTCCGTTGTTGAAGTCGATCAGCCGCCGGATGGTTTCCGCGTCCTTCGGCAGAAATCCGAGTTCCTCCAGAGAACGGATCTCTTCCGGAATGATCCGGTAACTGCCGGAAACACCGTCTTTCTGCTGCATCAGCGAAGCGCGGAAACGGCTCTTGCGGAATTCCAGCGCAAAATTCATTTCAAGGTCGTCGGCGAATTGCTTTTTCTGTTCTTCCGTGAGGAGAACCGTGTTCAGGCGTTCCGCGTATTCCGGCGTGATGAGCACGTCTGAAATCCGTTCGATGACCAGATTCCGCCGCACGAACGGACGGCTGTTGGCGGAAATGTGAAGGTCGCTCGCCCCGTATTCGTTGAGCTGGAGCAGCAGGGATTTCATCATTTCGGCCATCTGTTGGTCGTTGAGGTTCTGCATGATGTCGAAGCAGGGGAAGCCGTTGCCCGCGACATCCTGGGTGGAGACGATTCCGCCCTTGGCGAATGAACCCGGCAGCTTGCCCGCGGCAATCTTTTTTGCGACGGTTTTCGGACGCTTCTGCTCTGGTTCCGGCGGGGGTTCCTCCGCGGAATCCGAAGGGGAGTCCTGCTCCACCACCTGAATGAAAATATCCGGGATGATCCCCGTCGCGGCCTGTTCCACGGCAAAGTCATAGACCTGCTGGATCATGGTCACCAGATTGTTGGCCTCTTCCTCGGTCATGCTGGCGGCCATCCGTTCGAGGAGCGTCTGGGCGAAAGTCTGGAGAGGTGCGTTTCCGCCGAGTTCATTGTCGAGGGCGATCGCGTCTTCCAGCGTGGTCATCCCGTTGTCAAGCAAGGCACTGACGAACCATTGGACATCCAATTGCATATTCAGATTCTCCTCACATCCCCAGAAAAATTATAAACAGCCTCTCTCTGGAGAACAATGTACGCGGCGGCGGAATGTTTTTCAAGAGGAGAACGCAAAAAACATTGAGGGGGAGGGCGCTTGAAGAAGAAAAAGGAAGGACCCGTTTTCCGGCTCCGGAAGGGGACGAAGACAAAAAAACCGGTGAAACGGCTATGAGGCGCGTTTCACCGGCAGTTGTTTCAGCGGAGGCTGAAAATCAGCGCTGGATCAGAATTCCGAGGTGCTGCTGAATCACGGGCGAATACTTCACGATGATCGGCGTGAAGACGATCGCGACCATGCTCATGAGCTTGATCAGAATGTTGAGGGACGGACCGGAGGTATCCTTGCAGGGATCGCCGACCGTGTCGCCGATCACAGCCGCGGCATGGACCGGGTTCTTGCTGCCGTCGGCCAGTTTCTTGCCGCCGTAGTTGCCTTTTTCAATGTGCTTCTTGGCATTGTCCCAGGCGCCGCCGGCGTTGTTGAGCATGCATGCCAGAGAGAATCCGGCCGCAAGTCCGCCCGCGAGGAGTCCCATGATTCCTGCCACGCCGAGGATCAGTCCGGTCATGAGAGGAACGATGATGGCGAGCAGGGAGGGGAACATCATTTCGCGCTGTGCGCCCTTGGTGGAGATTTCCACACAGCGGGCGTAGTCGGGACGATCCTTGCCTTCCATGATGCCGGGTTTTTCCTTGAATTGGCGGCGGACTTCAGCCACCATGCTTCCGGCGGCGCGTCCGACCGCTTTCATGGTCAGGGCGCAGAAGATGAACGCCATCATGGCGCCGATGAACATGCCGCAGAGAAGCAGCGGATTCATGATGTCGATATGATACTCGGAAATGAAGACCTGAATGTTGTCGATGGCCTTGTCATTGAGTTTGGCAAGGGTTTCGGCGGAAGCCAGACCCAGTTTGCGGGTCCAGACTTCGACTTCCTGGATTTCAGCCGCGAGAAGAGCCATGGCGGTCAGGGCGGCGGAGCCGATGGCGAAGCCTTTGCCCGTGGCGGCCGTGGTGTTGCCGAGCATGTCAAGCGCATCGGTGCGTTCGCGGACATGCGGGGGCAGACCGGACATTTCGGCGTTTCCGCCGGCGTTGTCGGCGATCGGGCCGTAGGCGTCGGTCGCCAGCGTGATTCCGAGGGTCGCAAGCATGCCGACCGCGGCGAAACCGATTCCGTAGAGACCGAAGATGGTGCCCTGCGTGAAGCCGCCGGAGAAGGCATACGCACAGATGATCGAGATGACCGTGGCGATCACGGGGATGCCGGAAGAGAGCATTCCGAGCGCAAGACCGTCGATGATCGTGGTGGCGGGACCCATCTGGGCCTGACCGGCCAGTTCTTTGGTGGGTCTGTTTTCATCGGAAGTGTAATATTCGGTGGAATATCCGATCACGATACCGGCGATCAGACCGGCGACGATGGCGCCGAAGATGCCCCATGTGATGACGTTAAGAAAAACCAGTCCGGCGCAGGCGACCAGGATCAGAATCGAGCTGCCCCAGGTTCCGATGCGGAGAGCCCGCAGAAGGGTGCTCATGCTCGCGCCTTCTTTGCAGCGGACCGTGAAGATGCCGATGATCGAGAGAATGATGCCGATACCGGCGACGATCATCGGAGCGTTGACGCGCACAACCATTTCCTGAGCGGAAATCGGGAGGGCCGCGCCGAGAGCCGCGGTCGCAAGGATGGCTCCGCAGTAGGATTCGTAGAGGTCGGCTCCCATGCCGGCCACGTCGCCCACGTTGTCGCCCACGTTGTCCGCGATGGTCGCCGGGTTGCGGGGATCGTCTTCCGGGATGCCCGCTTCCACTTTGCCGACCAGGTCGGCGCCCACGTCGGCCGCTTTCGTGTAGATGCCGCCGCCGACACGCGCAAAGAGCGCCTGGGTGGAGGCTCCCATTCCGAAGGTCAGCATCGTCGTGGTGATTTCCATCAGACGGTGATCGGCCGTGATCGCTCCGGCCTTCACCAGCGGAATGCCGAGGAGGGAGAAGCCGTTGGCCATGTGTTCGGGAGTGTAGACGATCTTGTCAAGGATGAAATACCACGCGGAGATGTCCAGCAGGCCGAAGCCGACAACGATCAGTCCCATGACCGCTCCGGAACGGAAGGCCACCTGGAGACCGCGGTTCAGGCTTTCGCTTGCGCCCTGAGCCGTGCGGCTGGAGGCGGCGGTCGCTGTCTTCATTCCAAGGAATCCGCACAGTCCGGAGAAGAAACCGCCGGTCAGGAACGCTACGGGAACGAAGGGGTTCTGGACGCCGATAATGGCGAGAATCGCGAAAACGAAAAAGAGAATCACGAACACAAGTCCCACGCGGGAATACTGTTGACGCAGATATGCCATGGCGCCTTCACGGACGTAGCCCGCGATTTCTTCCATGGTTGCATTTCCCTTGGGGGCATTGATCATGAGACGGTAGCAGATGTACGCGCCGAGCAATGCGCCAAGAGCGCAGAGAGGAGCGATCCACCACAGCGGAGTGATTCCGCTCGGAGCAGCGACCGCGGACGCTGTTTGGACGACAGCCTCCTTGCTCTGTGCGAACATTGGAAGCATTCCGGAACACAGGAGTCCTCCGGCGAGCCACTTGTTAACAGCGAATGTTTTCACTTTACGTCAACCAATCCTTTCTTTGTTTTGGGATGCCTATAAGTAAAAAGACCAAAATCCTCACTCTATTACTATAATTCCCGGAATAAAATTTACAAGAGCGAAAGATTTGCTTTTGGTAATCTGGAGAGGTCGGAAAGTGTTTTTTTCACAGAGGATGATAAGGCGTATAAACGAGTTGCGACAATCGGAGAGAAGAAGAAAAAAAATTAGAAATTTTCCATGAGAGACTTTGCCGGCAGGAAGAACCGCATGTGGCGGAAGATGAATGTTCCTGAAACCCGGAGGAAAAAACAGGAGAATGGCGGAAATATTCTTCAGAATGACTGAATTCCGGAAGCTTACCAGCGAACCAACATAGCCCCTTTGCTCAGTCCGGCGCCAACCGCGGCCAGGAGCAGAAGTTGCCCGGGCTTCAGAAGATTGCGCGTACGCATGTCCGACAATGCTATGCCGATGGTGGCCGCGCAGGTGTTGCCGTATTCTTCCACATTCCGGAATACGCACTCCGAAGGGATTCCAAGGCGTTCCGACGTGGCGTCCACGATTCGGATGTTCGCCTGATGCGGAACGAACCAGTCGATCTTTTCGGGAGTCAGACCCGCCCGTTCCAATATGATGTTGGAACACTCGACCATGCCGGCCACCGCCAGCTTGAAAATCAGTTTTCCGTCCATGTGCAGGAATTGCTCCCTCTCATCCAGCAGGGCCGGAGTGAGGGGAAGCCTGGAGCCTCCGCCGGGCAGAAGCAGACTGTCAAAGTATGCGCCGTCCGCGGCCAGATAAGCCGGGGAGATGGAGTCGGGCGTGTCCTGAAAATCATTTTCCAGAAGGACCGCTGCCGCACCGTCGCCGAAAAGCACACAGGTGTCGCGGCTTTCCCAATCGACGATGGCGGACATTTTTTCGGAGGCGACGACAAGGATATAGCGGAGGGAGGGATTCCCTTTCATAAGGCAGCGCGCATTTTCCAGAGAGTATACGAGGCCGCTGCATGCCGCCTGGATGTCGAAACTGAAAGCGTTTTTCGCTCCGATCTTCTCCTGGACAAGACAAGCCGAAGCGGGGAAAAGGCATTCCGGAGAAGTGGAACTCAACAGGATGGCACCGATCTCGGAAGGGGCCACCCCTGCTTCCTCCAGCACTTTTTTTGCCGCGGCGGCTCCCATATCGGAGACTTGTTCTCCCGGTGCGGCGATATGACGGCGGTGGATCCCTGTCCTGGGATATATCCATTCATCGCTGGTATTCAGGAACTTGCTGAGATCATCGTTTGTGAGAATTTTTTCCGGGACATAAGAGCCGATATTTCGAATGCGGATTCCCATAAGGCGTTCCTTCTGTATTCTGTTGCCACCGTCCCCGGCAGAACGACCGCCGGATGCTTTGTCATGAGAGACAAAACAACGGCAGGCCATCCCAACTGTCGCAACGGATCCGGCGCCGGCCCTCGACCCTGCTGCAGAACTGAACTCCCGTCCCCGGGAAGAGACGCAAGACAGAAACAAACACTCTTCAACTGTTTTGGGCGGCTCTGTCCGCGGAGCAGCGCCCGGAACCGGCAGTCAAAGAAAAGTCATCTTAATGAAAAGACAACGAAAAAACCATACCTTCGTAACAATTTTCAAAACATTTTTCATGTTTTGAATGAGTTGCGCCGGATAGCCGATATTCAGCAATGGTGGGTATAACTGGGCTCGAACCAGTGACCTTCACGATGTCAACGTGACGCTCTAACCAACTGAGCTATACACCCTATTCTTGAGCGAACGGGGTATAATATACGAGCTCTTTTCGGGTTTTCAAGGTCGAAAGTAAAAAAAACTCATTTTTCGACCAATTCGCCGTTTTCCCATTTCCGGTTCAGCAGATTGATGTTGATTTCCAGGACCGGATACAGCCAGACCATGTTCTCCGCATTGTCCTTGTTGTTCCACTGAAGAGATTTCTTTTTGCCGTTGAGGGGCGTCAGCTGGATGGCGTCTTCCGTGCGCGTATATTTACACAGAACTACGGAGCCGGGGTTCCTGAGCTTTCCGACCACGATGTCTCCGTCTTGCGCATATTCTCCGCCCGCGACCAACATCACGGTTCCGATGGGAAACATCGGACATAAGTCGCTGGAGTCCACTTTCAACGCAAAATAAGAATCCTTCACGGAATTTGCGAAAAAGGCGAATCTCTCTCCCTGGCGTTTCGCGTAGGCGGAAGCCGATTCCAGAGTAGAGTCGAAGCCTAGGATTTCCGTGAAAGTGGCCAGCGGCGCACGGTTGTTTTCCTGCTCGGATTTCTTCCGGTAGGGCTCCTGTTCTTCGCGGATCGCATAGCCGAAGTGACGGTCTTCGGGTTCGCTCATGAAGTTCTTGAGTTCCCGACGGATTTTGGATACCCAGATGTGTCCGCTGATGTTGGACGTCTTTCCGCTCAGCCAGAACAGCACCGTGCTGTGGGCGATTCCCACATGCTTGGCAAACTGGGAGGTGTTTCCATAGTGTTCGATCGCCAGGCGCAGGGCATTCAATATTTCAGGGGTCAGCTTCATATTGGGAATCCTTTCTCTTTCATTCTTATTTTTCTTGTTGAAATCCTATGACTTTTTCACAAAACTGAAAAAAACCTTATGGGAAGATTGTTTCAGCCTTTCAATGCTCGATTCACGATATTTACAGAACAAACCCTTTCTAATTTATAATAGCATAGCAAAATGTAAAATCAACATTTTTTCTTCAAGGAATCTTTTTTTTTTATAATTTTTTTTGTTTTCTGTATTTTTCATTTCAATCCTATCAATTACAGACAATTAATACAATCAAATGTTGTTGTTTTTTCAGAGGATTCTTCTTTTTTCTCTTGCTTTCGCTTGATTTTCCGGTAAATTATTCCAGCAGGAGAAAGACTATGAAAATTATTGACAGAAAAAAACTGGATGAACTCGCCGCACAGGCGGTTCTGGCTCCCCGGAAACGGACTCATTTCAATCTTCATGAATCGTTGGAGGCCCCGATCCAGCGTCTTTGCGTGACCGGCGAAAAAGAAACCGTTTTTCCTCCCCACCGACACTGTGAAAAGTGGGAACTGTCCATCATCCTGAAAGGACGCGCCCTGCTTACGATTTACAATGACGACGGTTCCGTGAAGGAATCGTTTGAGATGATTCCGGGGGGAGTCGCCCTTTCCGCCGTCGAAATCCCCGAAGGAATCTGGCACAACTATGTTTTCCTCGAGTCGGGAACCACCCTTCTTGAAGTCAAGAAAGGCCCCTTCGTTCCCATTTCTCCGGAGGATACGGCTCCGTTTCCCGGAAACAAACCCTCCTAAGGATTGCCCCATGAGCGAATGCCGTCCGGAACTTCTTCTTCATGTCTGCTGTGCGCCCTGCGCCTCCTCCTGCGTGGAGCGGCTTCTTGCGGAAGGCCGGAAGGTCCGGCTGTTCTTTTCCAACTCGAATCTTTCCGATGAAGCCGAATACGGACGGCGGCTGGAATCGGTGCGGAGGCTGGCCGAAATCATGCGGACGGATCTGATTGAGGACCCTTACGATCATGGTGCGTGGCGCGCCTCCCTTTCCGCTTTGCTTGCGGGTTATGAGTCATGTCCGGAGGGCGGCGTCCGCTGCCGTTTCTGCTTTTCCTATTCGCTCGGGCGTGCGGCGGAATATGCCAGGGAAAATTCGATGGGGTTCTCGACTTCCCTGACGGTCAGTCCACATAAAAACTCGGCGCTTATTTTTGATGTCGCTTCGCGGTGGTCTTTTTTCGAACCCATTGATTTCAAGAAGAAAAACGGGTTCCGCCGTTCCGTCGAACTGTCCGGAATTCATGGTTTTTACCGGCAGAAATTCTGCGGCTGCGAATTTTCCAGAAATGACAGGAATGTTTCATGACTCGTAAAAAAAGATTTTCCTCTGGGGCGCCTTTTCCATTTTGTTTTTTTGCTCTATGGCGGTCATCCTCGCCGGACTGAAGTATTGCTATTCAAAAGGGAATACGAAAGCGGCTCCCGTCCGGTCGGACTGGAATATCGAATCCATCCGGAAGAATTTCCGAAAATTCAGAAGTTTTTCGCGGTTTGAGTTTTCGGAACCGGTTCCGGTTCGTCTGACTTCCGAGGATGATCCGGTTCTTTCCGAATATGATCTGGACAGGAAGGCGGTCAGAAAGCTGAAAGTGCCGGTCAACTGGAATTTGAATATTGCGGCGCTTCGCAGCAAAACGTTTCCGGTTCGCATAGAGATGAAGGACAAAGTCATTTCCTTCAGCAGTCCGATGCGGCGCGGCTACTATGAAATCCTGACGGAACCGTTCCTCAACTACGGGGCGGCGGATTATCTCATGACCGTTTCCGCTTCCGGAAAAGGAAAGCTCCGCATGGGAAGTTACGGCTACGGACGGGAATATACGGGAGACTTCCTTGAATTTACCTCCAGCCGGAAGACGCCGGTTACATTCGTCAAACCGGTCTCCCCCGCGGAGAAATCCGATTATCCGAACTGTCATTTCACGGTCCGGTTCCGCGTGAACGGCATCTTTTCCGGAGAACCCCTTCCGCGATTCATTCAGCTGGTGATTCCGGGATTCCGGGAGAAAAAGCCGCTTCCCGCCGCCGCCCTGAAAAAAGGCGACCGGATCCGGGTGTCGATCGTTCCTTTCGAGAAAGCATTGCCGGAAGAGAAATCCATCCAGCAGGCCGATGCGCTGGAAGATTTCACCCTCGGAAGCTATTTCGCCTTTTCCGTCAGCAAAGTCCCGGAATTCCAGAAAGTCTATCCCGGAATTCCGGTCCTGACCGACTCCGTTGAATCCGCCGCTTCCGGGAAACCGGTGAACCCGCCTCTTTCCGGAGAATCCCGGGAGGCCGAAAAGCGGTTTATCCGCGCGGAACTGGAAAAAATGAACCGCCTGATCCGGGCGGCGGACGCTCGCGGACTTTCTGTCAACCGGGAATTTTCCGAAGTGTGGACCCGCCGTTTGGCGAAATACAATCTTCTGAATCCGGAGGCGCCTTCGGAAAAACAGCTGATCTGGGCCAATGACAACGGGCACTTTTTCGCGCTGCCGCGTCATTTTGAACTGGTCGGGAAACCGGTGTATATGCAGCCGCAGAACCTTCAGGCGATCCGGGCCATGAAGGATTTCTTCGAGGAGAACGGGGTGCGTTTTCTGGTGCAGATCATTCCCGATTATTACGATATCGCCGCGCGAGTCCTGAATCCTGAATTCGCGGACTTTCCGGACGTCGCCGCGGCAAGAGTCGCCCGACAGCTCCTCGAAAACGGCGTGGAAGCCCTATACAGTTCCGACTGGATGGTGCGGAAAGCGCACGAACATCCCCTGCTTTTCTTCTATCCGACGAACGCCCATCCCGCGACCGGGGCGCAGGAAATCCTGACGGACCAGATGCTCCGTTTTCTTCAGGAGTCCCCGATTGTCCTCCCTCCTCTTGGAGACGGGAATGTTTTCTCCGCGAAGGAGGAGAGCTGCAAGGACTGGGGACGCGAGGCCTGGCCGCAGAAAGCCGATACCGGGAACAATAAAGGCGGCGAGATCTATACCGGTTCATTTGTTTATCTCAACGGACGCAGAATCCTTTTCGATCCGAAGTCTCCCCTGCTGATCATCGGGAACAGCTACATCCAGACTCCCATGAACGAAGGCGCCTACGCATGCTACCTTGCCCGGAAGCTCCGCCATGTTCCCGACCATGTCCGGGTTTCGGGGATGGGGCCGTTTCTGACCATTCCCAAGATGATTTTCGCGAACCGCCAGAAATATCTTGCCGGAAAGAAGCTGGTCATCATGCCGATCGGTCTGAACCATCTGCTTCTCAGGAACAATTTCCTGAACCTTCAGGATCTGGCCGACCTGAATACCAAACTGAACGGGAAGCCGTTGAGCCGTTCGGTTCCGGTCCCTCCGGGAGACCCGGTACCGCCCGAAGTCATGAAGAAAGCCGCGGAATCCCTGGAGTTTCCGGAGGCCAAGATCGCCGCATGGGAAGAGTTCATTGCGCAGAACGGCGGTGTTCCCTGCCGGACAGCGCCGGGGAGGGAGCTTGTGTTGTATGACAATCCCCGGCTTGAACGATCCGCTGAAAACAGGGACAAGCCGTTTGTCGTTCTTGTGAAGGTTGCCGCGTTCTATGAGAAGAACGTTGCCCTCTCCGTGAACGGCATCCGGAAATTCATTCCGTCCGTGATGGAAGAGCCCCGATGGAATTTCATGGTCTTCGAGCTTCCCGCGGGAACGGAAAAACTGCGCATTTCCCTGACCTGCTCCGATCCCGATGCGGTCGCCGCCGTTCAGAGCATCGCCCTTCACGGAGTGTAAAGACGCCGTCCGGGGAACCCGCCGCCGCGAATCCAAAGAGCATGAGGGCTCCGCGCCCTCAAACTCCGCGGCAGGGAAAAATTCCCTGCACCCCGGCAAACGGGTTTGCCGTCTTTGAGAAATTTCGGCTGACGCAATACCGGACTCCTTCTGTTTTTACGGTCTTTTCATTCAAAAGCGCGTTGAAAAAAACAAAAGGGAAGATATTGTAGTATTCCGTTTATTGAAAGATTCAGCCCCCTTTGCCAAAAGGGTTTCGGAACAGGAATGATCGATGTTCGATTTGCATAAGTTTGATTTTTCAGACGAGGATATCCGCGACGCCGTGGCGGAAAACCGTCTGCTCTCCATGGAGATCGAGTTCAACAGGGCGTGCAATTATCATTGTCCCTATTGCTATGCCGCGGAAGAGGACCCGGACGTATCCGAACTTTCCGCGGACCGGCTGGATTCGGCGATTTTTCAGGCCGCCGAACTCGGCGCGCGGAAAATCGTGATTCTGGGCGGAGAACCTCTCCTGTATCCCCGTCTGGAGGAAAAAATCAGGATGATCACTTCGCTTGGAATGGGCGCCGAGGTTTTCACGAACAGTGCTCTTGTGACGCCTTCCGTTGCGGAATTCCTGTTCCGCCATGATTGCCGCGTGGTGGTCAAGTTCAACTCGCTGAATCCGGAGATTCAGGACTCCATGACAGGAGAAAAAGGCGCGCTGCCGGTTCTTTTGAATTCCATCGGAATTCTCCGGAAGGCCGGATACACCGTTCCGGAGATGCTTTGCGGTTCGACGGTGATCTGTTCCGAGAATTTCGATGGGCTCCTGGATTTATGGAAGTATATGCGCGATAACGGAATACATCCGTATTTCGAGATGCTCACGCCGCAGGGACGTCTTCTGAAGAACAAACATCTGCTGGTTTCAAGACAGCGCGTCCGGGAACTATTCGACAAAATCGCCGCGCTGGACAAGACCTACGGGAGTCACTGGAATCCGCAGCCGCCGCTGGTGGGTGGGAAGTGCTTCCGTCACACTTATTCCTGCGTGGTCAATGCGCGGGGGGAGGTCAAGCCCTGCGTCGGCGTTGACATCGTGATCGGCCGTCTGGAGGAAAAGCCCCTCCGGGAAATTCTGGGGGAAAGCAAGGTCATCCGGGATCTGAAGGATCACCGGCGTTCCATCAAGGGGGCCTGCCGGACGTGCAGGAAAGCCGACTCCTGCTATGGCTGCCGGGGGGCGGCCTATCAGGTCACCGGGGACTATCTGGCGGCCGATCCGTTCTGCTGGGACAACCCGGACGGCTGCGACTTCATCTAAACGGGAACTCTCTCCGGAAAGGAGTGGAAAATGCTCATGAATTTCTTCCGTTCGCTGGAAAAGGTCCGCTGTTTCATGCTGACCTGCGTCATTGTCGTTTCCATGCTGCTGGCCTCGGTCCTGGCGCCGAACGGCATTCCGTCGGCGCTTCTCATGCTCTTCTATTACGGGGGCATCCTGATGGCGCCTTATTTCGTAAGCCGCAACAAACGGCTTTTCCACATCACTCTGATTGCGGGCGCGGTTCTTCTCCTCCCGAAGCTGTTTGTCCTTTTCACCCGTCCGACCGGCGTGCTCGATTATGACGCGAATCTCTATCTTCTTTTTGAAGTCATTACGCTTCTGTTCGAGATCATGCTGGTTTTCTGCGTCATGCACTACTCCATTGTCACGAAGGGCGCGAACGAGCCGGTTTTCGGGTGCATCCTGACCTATCTGCTGCTGGGGCTGGTGTTCGGAAACATCTATTACCTGCTCCAGACCTATATGCCGGGTTCGTTCATTTCATCGGATACGCACCCGCTGACGCGCAACGACCTGCATTACATGAGCTTTACCACACTGACCACCTGCGGGTTCGGGGATATTGTCCCGAAACTTCCGCTGGCGAAGTCCCTGACTGTTCTGGAAGCCTGCTGCGGAACCTTGTATGTGGCTCTCTTCATCGGACGCATGATCCCCCATTTCACCATGCGCCTGACGAAGTTCGACGAAATCTGAGCCGGACTCAGACCTTGATCCCGCTGTCCTGAAGGATTTTCTGGACTTTCTTCACATCAACTTCCCTCGGCAGGACATTGTCGCGCACGGAAACCGCCGCCGCAACGCCTACGCCCTGTCCGATGCTTGTGCAGATACCCATGACCCGGTAATTCGAGTGTGCCTTGTGGGTTCCCGAAATATTGCGTCCGGAGAGCAGCAGGGAATCGATCTTCGCCGGAACGCAGGCTCCGTAGGGAATCGTGTAGACGCCCTTGGCGTGGAAATGTTTCTGGGCTCCGTTCTTGTCGAGACCGGGGCCCGACACGGAGTGGATGTCGAAGTTGAAGAAGTTGCGGGTGGCGATCCAGTCGTCGAACACGCGCGCCTCCACGATGTCGTCGGGCGTCAGCGTGTAGACACCCTTGAAATGGCGGGTTTCGCGGACGCCGACATTGCCCGCGGACGCCACCAGATAACAGGTTTCATATCCCGGGACGAACTCCCGCAGGAACAGGACGATCCGATCCATCTGTTCGCGGCAGACGATCTCGGCTTTCGTCAGGTCGCGCACATTGGTGCCGTCGATCCCTGTGACGTTGGTCATGTTGACGCAGGCCTCGCCCGGCAGACGGCTCTTATACAGGAGGACGTGTCCGGCCGGATGCGGCAGATGGGCCTTCCCGAGCGCCTGAACCTCTCCCTTCGGGATGTCCATGTATGACTCGAAACTGCCGGGGAATATGGCGCGGGAGTAATCCACGCCGCCGATCCGGAACATCAGCGTCACGGGCTGGCAGACATGATCGTCCTCGCGTCCGAGCAGATAATCGGCCCCGGCGAAAGCTGCCGCGTCGCCGTCTCCGGTGGAGTCGATCACGACTTTCGCCAGAATCGCCTCCCGTCCGGACTTGCTTTCCGTGAGGAGGCCGCGGACGCGCTTTCCGTCCATGACGGCCCCGGCTGCGGTGGTGTGAAGCTGAACCGTCACTCCGGCTTCCTTCATCATCTGGAAAAGGACGCTCTTCTGGCATTCATGGCTGAGACTCCAGCGTTTGTCATGATCCGTCAGCTTGTCGTTCCATGTCAGGGGCTGCGATTTGCTGGCCGCCATGCGGTCCACGATCTCGTGCAGCAGAGGATTTTCCAACGAGCCGCTCCAGTGGGACATCATTCCCATGGTCGCCATGCCTCCGAGGGCGTTGTCTTTTTCGATCAGCATGGTTTTCGCGCCCGCCCGGGCCGCGCCGAGCGCCGCCCCGATTCCGGCGGGGCCGCCGCCCGCCACCAGAACGTCCGTTTCCGCAACCACGGGAATATCCCGTGCCGGTTCTCTGTAGGTATTCATTTCAAATGTCTCCTTTCGCAAAGGTTTTTCATTCTGTCGTTATTATCAAAAATACCACATTATTTTTGCAAAACCTTGAATTTTTCAGCAATAATACTATAATTATCTCACATTTCGCGAAAAATACGGGGGTGACATGGTTCTTTCAGAATTACTCCGGCTTCTGGAACAGAAATATTCCGCATCGATCAGCATCGAGGTCCGGCATCCGGCATTCTATCGTGCGAACCCCCTCAAACTGGCTCCGGACCAGTATCTCCATCACAGCTCGTTCTGCCGTGCCGCCAAGATGTCCGACACTAATCTTCTCTGTTCGGCCAACAAACACCGGAGTCTTCGGATCGCCTCGCTCGGGCGCGCCTTCTCCGGATGCTGTCCTCACGGAATCTGGGAACTGGCGCAGCCTCTGCTCCTGAACGGCGAACTCGCCTGCGTTATTTATCTTGGCAACTTCCGGGACGCCGGCCGGAGTCCGGCGTTTTCGGGAAGCTCATGGAACGGAGTCCTTCCGCCGGAAATCACGCAGGAAAAAAAGCGCCGGCTTCGTGAAAGCGCCCGATTTCTGGCGGAATTCATCCGGTGCGAGATTGAACTTTTCGCCGGAACCGGAGCCATGGACGCCAAGCAGCACGACGAATCCTTCTACCTCGAAAACTGCCGGAGGTTCATTGACTGCCATTATCTGGAAAACATTGCCCTCTCCGATTTGGCGGACCTGCTGAAAACCAATCCCAATTATCTGGGGCCGCTCCTCAAGAAACTGACCGGACAGACTTTCCGGGGGCTCCTGAACGCCCGCAGGGTCGATGAGGCCAAAGTCTACCTGAAACTCCATCAGAACCTCTCTGTGTCGAGGATTGCGCGCCTGTGCGGTTTTTCCGACAGCAACTATTTCAGCGCAGTTTTTCACAAATACAGCGGAATTTCCCCCGGACAATACAGAAAAAATGAAAAAACAAGATGAATTTCCGGAAAAAGGGACTACTGTATACGAATTACGGAATCCATGAACCAGACTATAAGGAAGAAACCATGTATCAGGCCGATGAAAAACGTTACGGGACAATGAAATGGCGCCGGTGCGGAAGAAGCGGAATCCAACTGCCGATGATCTCCCTCGGCTTGTGGCATAACTTCGGCAGTGTCGACGACTTCGACAACGCCGAGCAGATCGCCCAGACCGCTTTCGACCAAGGTATTACCCACTTCGACCTCGCCAACAACTACGGTCCGGAACCCGGCTCTGCCGAAATCAACTTCGGACGCATCCTCCGGAACGGACTCGGCAGATATCGCGACGAACTCATCATCTCTTCGAAAGCCGGGTATCTGATGTGGCCGGGACCCTACGGGGAATGGGGCTCGCGCAAAAACCTGATCGCCAGCTGCGACCAGAGCCTGAAACGTCTCGGGCTGGAATACGTCGATATTTTCTATCACCACCGTCCGGATGAAAACACCCCGCTGGAGGAATCCATGACCGCCCTCGCGGATATTGTCCGTTCGGGCAAGGCGCTTTACGCCGGAATTTCGAACTATCCGCTCGAACGTGCAAGTCAGGCGATTGCCATGCTTCGGGAAATGGGCGTCCCGTGCCTCCTTCACCAGATCCGCTACAACATGCTCAACCGCAATTATGAAGAGTGCGGCATGTTCGATACTCTGGACGAAGCCGGAGTCGGCGCCATCCTTTTCTCGCCTCTGGCGCAGGGGCTTCTGACCAACCGCTACCTCAAGGGGATTCCGGAGGGTTCCCGCGCCACCCGCAACCATTTCCTCAAGACGGCCAACATCACGCCGGAACTGCTGGAAAAGATTGCCGCCCTCGATGCTCTGGCGCATGAACGCGGACAGTCTCTGGCGCAGATGGCGATCGCATGGATTCTGCGTCTTCGCGGCACGACTTCCGCGCTGGTCGGAGCCAGTTCCCCGGAACAGCTCCGCGACACCCTGAAGGCGTTGGACAATCTGGAATTCTCCGCGGCGGAACTCAAAAAGATCGACGCGGTTCTGGCGAAGTAAGCCTTATACGTGAAGGTCGTGATAGACGCACAGGGCGTCCGTCCACTGGATCAGCTGTTTCCGGTAGTCCTCGGAAAACGGC
>CAZORN010000008.1:33215-36416 GCA_964581935.1 uncultured Victivallales bacterium | reverse complement strand
TTTGCGTGTCCGTAACCGAAGTTTCCGGCGCGGTAGCGGGCGGCGAGGGCCTCCGCCTGTTCCGGCGTGGCGAAGAGTTTGTAGAGCGCGAAGATGTTGCACTTGTCCGGGTCCTTGGGCGCCTCCATCGGGGTGGAGTCGGTGGGGATGGACATGATTTTCTTGCGGATGGCCTTTTCCTCGCCGAAGAGCTCGATGGTGTTGTTGTAGCTCTTGGACATTTTCTGTCCGTCGGTGCCGGGGACCACCGCGACCGCTTCGCTGATGATGGGGTCGGGAATGACGAAGACGTCGCCGTACATCTGGTTGAACTTGATCCCGAGGTCGCGGGTCATTTCCAGATGCTGTTTCTGGTCCTTGCCGACGGGCACCAGATTGGACTTGTAGATCAGGATGTCGGCCGCCATGAGCACGGGATAGGAGAAGAGGCCGTTGTTGGGGATGAACCCCTTGGCGACCTTGTCCTTGTAGCTGTGGGCGCGTTCGAGGAAGCCGAGTCCGGTGATGGTGTTGAGAACCCATGTGAGCTCGCAGACGCCCCGGATGTCGGACTGCCGGAAGAAGGCGGTCTTTTCCGGGTCCAGCCCGCAGGAGAGGTAATCGAGTGCGAGGCGCCGGACGCGCATCCGCAGATCCTCCGGCTTCGGGTTCACCGTCAGGGAATGGAGATCGGCGATGAATAGATAGGTCTCTCCCGGATTCTGGTTCTGGAGCTCGATGGAAGCCTTCATGGCTCCGAAATAGTTTCCGATATGAAGGATGCCGGACGGCTGGATTCCTGTCAGGATTCGTTTTGCCATGGTGTCACGCCTTTCTGACGGAGATTTTGCAGGGGTGTCCGTTGAGGTCGCATTCGGTTCCCCCGTTCGGGGCGGAAACGATTTCTTTTGCGAGCGTCTCGTTGGCGATGTAGTCCCGGAACGCTTCGACGGCGCGGGCGACTTCCGGCGCGCCGCTGAACCCGATCACGATGCGGTCGGAGACGTCCAGATCCATTTCCTTGCGGAGGTTCTGGATTTTGCTGACGAACTCGCGGGCGTTTCCTTCGTCGACGAGGGCGTCGTCGAGCTCGGTGTCGAGCGCGATGGTCACGCCTTCCCCGGAGGCGACCGGGAGGCCGGGCTTCTCCTCGCGGAGGATGCTCAGGTCTTCCTTGTCGAGAATCAGTTCGGTGCCGGACTGGAGGGTGAGGGCGACCTTTTCTCCGCGGAGGACCGCCGCGATCTGTGCGGAGGGCAGTTCCTGGATGCGGGCGGCGGCTTCCTTCATCTGGGGTCCGAGACGTTTGCCGAGGGTCTTGAAATTGGCCTTTGCGGAGAGCTTGACCAGTTCCTCTTCATCGGCGCGGACGGAGATGTTCTTGACGTTGAGTTCCTCGGCGACGATGTCGGCGGTTTCCTCGATCATTTTGCGGATGTCGCTGTCGCCGGAGACCAGAATGGCGCGGCGGAGCGGCTGGCGGACCTTGAGGTTGCGCTGGGTGCGGAGGAAGCGTCCGAGCGAGACGGCCTTCATGGTGGCGTCCATCTGTTTTTCGAGATAGGCGTCGCGGCGGCTTTCCTCGGGTTCGGGGAAGTCGCAGAGATGGACGGATTCGGGCATGGATTCCGTGCGGAGCGAACGGTAGATTTCCTCTGTGATGAAGGGAATGAACGGCGCGGCGCATTTGGTGAAGGTCAGCAGCACGTAATGGAGCGTGGCGTAGGCCTCGTTCTTGTCGGCGTCGTTCTGGCTCTTCCAGAAACGGCGGCGGCTGCGGCGGATGTACCAGTTGGTGAGGTCGTCCGCAAACTTCTCGAAGCGGTTCGCCGCTTTCTGGAGCTGGAAGGAATCCATCGCGGAACGGATCTCGGCGACCATGTCGGCCAGCGAGGAGAGAATCCAGCGGTCGAGGGGGTTCGAGGGATTCGCGGGCGCGGCGCCGTCGGGCGCGGGCTCCCACTTGTCGACGTTCGCGTAGGTGGTGAAGAAGCTGTAGGAGTTCCAGACCGGGAGGATGACGGCGCGCATGACTTCCTTGACGCCTTCCTCGGAAAACTTGAGGTCCTCCGCCCGCACGACCGGAGAGCCGAGCAGGAAGAGACGGAGCGCGTCGGCGCCGTAGGTCTCGATGATGTACATGGGGTCGGGATAGTTCTTGAGGCGCTTGGACATCTTCTGTCCGTTTTCCGCAAGGATCATGCCGTTGACGACCACGTTCATGGCGGCAGGCTTGTTGAAGAGGGCGGCGGCGAGCACGGTCAGCGTATAGAACCATCCGCGGGTCTGGTCCTGTCCCTCGGCGATGAAGTCGGCGGGGAAGTTCTTCTCGAAGCGTTCCTTGTTCTCGAACGGATAGTGGTTCTGGGCGTAGGGCATGGAGCCGCTCTCGAACCAGCAGTCGAGGACTTCCGGGACGCGGGTGAGGACGGTTCCATTTTTGCCCGGAAGCGTGAGGTCGTCCACGAAGTGCTTGTGGATGTCGGTGACTTTCTTCCCGGTCAGTTTTTCGAGTTCGGCGACGGAGCCGATGCAGACCGTCTCCCCGGTGTCCTTGTTGCGCCAGACGGGCAGGGGACAGCCCCAGTAGCGGTTCCGGCTGATCGCCCAGTCGCGGGCGTTTTCGAGCCATTTGCCGAAACGGCCTTCCTTGATGTGTTCGGGAACCCAGGACATCTGCGAGTTGGCGGCGAGCATCTTTTCCTTGATCTTGTCGATGCTGACGAACCAGGTGGAGACCGCCTTGTAGATGAGCGGGGAATCGTCGCGCCAGCAATGGGGGTAATTGTGGCTGATGGTGCCGCGGTGGATGAGCTTGCCTTCGTCCTTGAGACGGCGCATGATTTCCTTGTCGGCGTCCTTCACGTAGATTCCGGCGTAGTCGGGCACGGCGGCGGTGAAGCGGCATTCCTCGTCGATGGGGCAGACGTCCGGGACGCCGTGCGCCTTGCCGGCCACGGCGTCGTCTTCGCCGAATCCGGGGGCGGTATGGACAATGCCCGTGCCGTCCTCGGTGCTGACGAAGTCCGCGGTGATGACGCGGAACGCGCCTTTTCCGCGGAGGTCGGCGAAATACGGGAAGAGCGGCTCATACTGCATTCCCTTGAGTTCGGAGCCTTTCATTTCCGCGACGATTTCCGGCATGGCGTCTTTCTTGTAGTAGGCGCCGAGACGGGCTTTCGCGAGGAGGTAGAATTCGCCGTTGTCGCTCACCTTCACGTA
>CAZORN010000008.1:5114-33115 GCA_964581935.1 uncultured Victivallales bacterium | reverse complement strand
CGAGACGGGCTTTCGCGAGGAGGTAGAATTCGCCGTTGTCGCTCACCTTCACGTAGTCGATGTCGGGTCCGACGGTCAGCGCCATGTTCGAGGGGAGCGTCCACGGAGTGGTCGTCCACGCGAGGAAATACGTGTTGTCCTGTCCGAGCGCCTTGAAACGGAGGGTGACGGCCGGGTCGGTGACTTCCTGATAGCCGAGGTTAGCCTCGAAGTTGGAAAGCGGGGTCGAGCAGCGCGGGCAGTAGGGGAGGATCTTGTAGCCTTCGTAGATCAGGCCCTCGTCCCAGAGGCGCTTGAAGACGTTCCAGATGGACTCCATGTAGGGGGTGTCCATGGTGCGGTATCCGTTCTGGAAATCGACCCAGCGGCCGAGGCGGGTCACGATGACTTCCCACTCGGAGGTGTAGCGCAGCACGATTCCGCGGCAGGCTTCGTTGAATTTGCCGATGCCGAATTCCTCGATCTGCTTCTTGCCGGAGAGCTTGAGCTCCTTCTCCATTTCATATTCGACGGGCAGGCCGTGGCAGTCCCATCCGAAGGTGCGTTCGCAGTGTTTGCCGCGCATGGTCTGGTACCGGGGCACGACGTCCTTGATGGTGCCGGCGAGGAGGTGTCCGTAATGGGGCAGTCCGGTGGCGAACGGCGGGCCGTCGTAGAAGACGAATTCGTCGCTGCCTTTCCGGTTTTCGACTGATTTTTGAAAAACTTTGTCCTTCTTCCAGAAGTCGAGGACGTCCCGCTCGACTTCCGGGAAGTTCACCTGTCCGGATCTTGTCTTAAACATGAGCCTGTTCCTATGTTGAACCTATGTTGAATTGTCAGTGGATGCACATCCAGAGCTGGTTAATATACACCGGATTATGAAAAAATCGAATTTTTTGTTTCAGAAAAGATCGGGTTTTTCCCGGAGCATCCGGCGGTAGCTGTCGAATACGCCCGCCTTGGAGACGAAACCGACGTATTTTCCGTCCTCGACGACCGGAAGGTTCCAGGTCTGGAGCTGGTCGAACAGCCGGGCGGCGTCGCTGAGGGTGTCGCCGGATTCCAGGACCGGACCGGTGTCGTACATGACGTCGAAGACCAGGATCATGTCGTAGAGTTCCGCGTTGAGGAGGAACTTGCGGATGCTGTCCACGCGGACGATTCCCGTGAGCTGCCCGTCGTCGGAAATTACCGGGAAAATGTTGCGGGGCGAGTTCATGATGGCCTTCAGCAGCGTGCGTAGAGTGTCGGTCTGCCTGACCGTAATGTAGTCCTTTTCGATGAGGTCGTTCAGGCGTGCGCTCATCAGGAGCACCTCGTCGTTGCGCTGTTCGGGGATGCCGCCCTTGAGGACGATCATGGATTTGTAGACGTTGTGCTTGACCAGCAGTTTGCTGATGAAGCTGGAGATGGCGACGACGATCATCAGCGGGACGAAAAGACGGTAGCCCCCGGTGAGTTCGGCGATCAGGAACATCCCGGTCAGAGGCGCGTGCATCACGCCCGCCAGAACGCCGCCCATGCCCACCGCGATGCAGTTGACCGGGTCGATGACCGTGATGCCGGTCATGTTCAGGAATTTGGAAATGAAGTAGCCGAGGAAGGCGCCGATGAACAGCGACGGACCGAAAATGCCGCCGTCGCCTCCGCATTCCACGGAAACCGCCGAGACGAACGGCTTGGCGATCACCAGCAGGCCGATCAGGAGAATCAGCGCCCAGGGATTCCGGAACAGGAACGCCAGCGGGCCGTCCGCCGGAATGTCGCTTTCATGTCCCTGGATCAACGCTGAAATGTAAGTGTAGCCTTCCCCCTTCAGGGCGGGCATCAGCAGGAAGAACCCATACAGGATGAAGCATCCGATCAGTCCCTTGACCCAGACGTTCTTCTGCTTTTCGGCACGCGTCGCCGTCAGGACCGAAACCCGGATCACCATCGCGGAAACCAGTCCCGCCGCGAGTCCGATGAAGATGTAATACGGCACGTTGACCACCGTCCAGCCGGTGTTCAGCTGGATGAACGGATTGTAGGAGTTGCAGAGTTCGGAAACCACGGCGGCAGCCGCGGACGCCATCAGAAGGGGCACAAGCGCCGGAACCGAGAAGGCGGGCAGCAGGATTTCACACGCGAACAGCGCGCCCGCCACGGGGCTGTTGAAGATGGCGGAGATTCCGGCGCCGCCTCCGCACGCCAGCAGAAGCGTCCGCGACTCCCGCCCGAGCCGGAAGAACTTCGCCGTGTTCGAGCCGATGGCCGAACCCGTCAGAGCGATCGGGGCCTCGAGTCCGGCGGAGGCTCCCGTTCCGACCGCCAGTCCGCTGGTGATGACGTGCGAAAACATCTTGTAGCGCGGCAGGTCGCTGGTCCCGTTGGTGGTGGACGTGATCACGCCCGCGAGACTTTTGTCGTAGGGGCCGTTTTTGAAAAACAGACGGACGATCAGGATGCAGGAAAAGATTCCGATCGCCGGAAGGGCCGGGTAGATCCATAACGCTCCGGGCAGGGTTCCCGCCGCTCCGTAGACCAGCAGGTGGCATTTGTGCGCCATGGTCTTGAGGAAAACCGCGCCCAGTCCGGAGATGACGCCCACCAGGACACAGAGGATCAGGATGTAGCTTTTATCCCCGATGAGACGGTGCAGACGCGGGAGGAGAAGGCGGAATTCCCTTATAAGGCGGTGAAAGTGAAAACAGTTCATGATCTGGAAGAGGTTTTGCGGGGCGCCATGGTTTTGATCTCGGCGACGAACTCGTCGATGTCTTTGAAGTCGCGGTAAATGGACGCAAAACGCACATAAGCCACCTTGTCCAGATGGCGCAGCGCCGCCATGGCGCGGTTGCCGATTTCCACACTGGAGACCTCGCGGTCGAATTCGGATTCTATTTCGGAAACCACCTCCGAGAGCAGCGAATCGATCTGCTCCGGGCGGATGTTTCTTTTCCAGCACGCTTTTTCGATCCCCCGCCGGAGTTTCTCACGGTCGAAATCCTCATGCGTGTTGTCGCGCTTGAGAACCTTGAGTTCCGCCTGGATGATCTCTTCGTAGGTGGTGAAGCGGTGTCCGCAGCTCGTGCATTCGCGGCGGCGCCGGACGCCCGCACCTTCCTTGGTCGCGCGGGAATCCACTACCTTGTCATCCTGGCAAGCACATCTCGGACATCTCATCGGATCATCCTCCAGAAAGTCTCATTCCATTTCAAAAAACATTGAAAATCGGGTCCGGACTCCGGCTGTTCGTTTGATAAAAAACAATCCCGCCATTCTGCCGGATCATGAAAAAACAATCTTTCCGGCATTTCTCTGCGGGACCAAACGACGATAAATATTTTAAATATAAGCAGAAAACTCAAGAAATCAAGCTGAAAATGAAATATCATACTGGCTTTTTTCGCAATCGAAGTTACATTTCTTCATTTAAACAGCAATTCAGGAGGCGCAGCAAGACAATGAAAAGTTACAGACGCGAACTCACATTCAATATCCCGTCCCGCAGTGCATTTGTCAACATCACCCCCCAGATTCAGGAAGCCCTCGAAACCTCGGGCATCCGCGAAGGCCTCCTCCTCTGCAACGCCATGCACATCACCGCGTCCGTTTTCATCAACGACAACGAGTCCGGCCTCCATGCCGACTATGAAAAATGGCTGGAGAAGCTCGCCCCCCATGAACCCGTGAGCGGCTACCTCCACAACCTTTCCGGCGAGGATAACGCCGACGCCCACATGAAACGTCAGGTCATGGGCCGCGAAGTGGTCATCGCGATCACCGGCGGCCGGCTGGATTTCGGCCCATGGGAACAGGTCTTCTACGGCGAATTCGACGGCGGACGCCGCAAACGCGTCCTCATCAAAATCATCGGGGAGTGAGTTTTTTATGAATGCCTGGAATGCGGATCGGCTTCTGGAATCCTTTGTAGAATGCGCCTCGATTGCGCGGCGGATCAAGGAAGATCCCCATACGATCCTTAAAGAGGACAGCACCCCAGTCAGCGATGCCGACAAGGCCATCGAAAACCACCTTGCGGAGCAGTTCGGCCGGGAGCATCTTCTGGGCGAGGAAACATTTCTGAACCTGCCTCGGGAAACCCTTCTCGGCACTCTGCTTCGCGGGAAGATCTGGATCGTCGATCCGATCGACGGTACCGCAAATTTCGTCAACCGCCGTTCGCTCTGGGGCGTTTCCGTCGCTTGCGCGGAAAACGGAACCATCCTTGAAGGCGGCGTTTTCACGCCCGAACTTGGCGAACTGATGTTTTCCGACAACGGCGTAACGTATTTTGCCTCCACGGAAAAATATCCCTCTCTCGAAACGTTGAAGAAAGCGATCCGTCCCCTTGAACATCCGCACCGGAAATTCGACGGCTCCTCCTGCATCAACCTTTCCCAGCTGATGACCCGCCGCGGCATTTTCAAAGGGACGCATCCGGTGATCTCCATCGGCTCTTGCGTCTGTTCCGGAATCGATCTGGCCCTCGGGCGCGACGCCGTCTACATGACCAGCGCGAAACTCTGGGACCTGGCCGGGATTCTGCCGTGCCTGAAGAACCTTTCCTTCGTCTCCCTCAACCGGAGCGGGTTCGACCTCCTTTCCTGCCGTATTTCGCCGGAACTCTATCTGCTGGAACCGGGCTCCCCGAAGGCGTTCGCACTCTGCGAACCCAACTGGATCGCCTCTTCCCGGGAAGCCGCCGAAACGATCATGCCCCTCTGTTTTCTGCAATGAGGTGAATTCATGCTCAAGTGGATGCATCTGGAAAATCTGGCCCTGGTCGAAAAAGCCGACATGGAATTCGGACCGGGCTTCAATGTCATCAGCGGCGAAACCGGAGCGGGGAAATCCGTCATCATGGGCGGAGTCGCCCTGCTGCTTGGGGACCGCGCCGACAAGTCCATGATCCGGATCGGCGCCTCGCGCTGTGAAATTTCCGGCGAGTTCCAGCTCGCGGGACTTTCGCTGGAACGCGTCGGCCGGGTGCTGGAGGAAGCCGGGATTCCCCCCGCCGAAAACAATTCCCTTCTGGTCCGGCGTGTGATCACCACTTCCGCCGGGCGGAATTTCATCAACGAATCGCCGGTTACGCTTCAGACTCTCCACCGGATCGGAGAGCTTCTGGTGGATACCCATGCCGCGCACGACGACCAGCATCTCCTCAAGACCCGCAACCAGCTGGAGATGCTCGACCGTTTCGCGAAGCTGGAACCCCTCCTTTCCGCCATCGGAAAAATATGGGATGAACTGTCCGCCCTCCGCCGGGAACGCGACGCCTTTGCCGCCACCATGCCCTCCGCCGAGGAGACTGCCCGTTTCCGTCGCGACGCCTCCGAAATCGAAAAGGCCGATCCGAAATCCGACGAAGACTCGGAGCTGGAAGCCCGCCACGCGGTCGCCGCCCATTCGAAAAACATCATCGAACTCGCTTCCGTCTCGGCCAACGGACTGACCGAATGCGAAGACTCCATCTCCGACCGTCTCGGGCTGATCCGCCGCACTCTCTCCGACATGGAAAAATACGACCCCGAACACGCCGGGCGTTTCCTTGCGACTCTCGAAGAGATTTCCTCCCTCGTTTCGGAATTGTCCTCCGACCTCAACAGCCACGCTTCGGAGGTGGATGTCGACGAAGGCGCTTTCCGTTCCATGGAGGAACGTCTACGCGTGCTACAGACCCTAAAACGCCGCTACGGTCCTTCGCTCGAAGACGTTTTCGCTCATCTGGAGACCATCCGTGCGCGCATCGACGCCTACGACAACGCCGAACAGCACCGGGCAGAGTTCGCGAAAAACGAAGCCGCACTTCTGGAACAACTCCGCGCGGAATGCGTCAAATTGAGCGCGGCCCGCAAGAAAGCCGCCGCCTCAGTCTCCTCCAAAACCGCCGCCGAACTCCGGAAACTCGGCTTCAAAAAGGCCGAATTCGATGTCGCGTTTTCCGCAACTGAACCCGGACCCGACGGCGCGGATGCGATCGAATTCCTTTTCAGCGCGAATCCGGGCGTGCCGGTCATGCCCCTCCGGGAAGTTGCCAGCTCGGGCGAGCTTTCCCGCGTGATGCTGGCGCTCAAAACCGTCCTTGCCGAGGCCGACGCCGTGCCCATTCTGGTTTTCGATGAAATCGACGCCAATATCGGCGGCGAGACCGCTTCCAAAGTGGGCGACGAAATCGCTTCCCTCGCTCAATCGAAACAGATTCTCTGCATCTCGCACCTTCCCCAGATCGCGTCCCGGGCGACGGTCCATTTCAGCGTCTTCAAGGAGTCGCGCGGAAATGTCACCAATACCTATCTGAAGCGACTGGACGTCTCCGGACGGAGCGAGGAGGTCGCCCGGATGCTGGGCGGAGGCAAGGACGCCCTCGCTCTCGCTGAAAAAATGTTGAAATCTTTCTCTGGAAAGGAATTTTGAAAAATGGCAATCCGGCACGATTTCCCCTTCGATCCGACCAATGGACACACATCCGAACAACTGCTCAAAATCACCGCACCGGAAATTCCCTCCGGGTTTGAGGCTTTCTGGAAAAACAATTATGCGCTGGCAATGGAGCATAAGCCTTATTATTTCATCGAACGGGAAATCTGGTCGCCCCATCCGAAAGTGCGGATTTACGCGGTCCGCGCGAAGACCTGGGACAATCTGGAAGTCTCGATGTGGATTCTGCGTCCGGAGAACCCGAAGGGCGCGATCCTGATCGGACACGGCTACGGCAATCCCGGCCAGCCGCCCGAGCCCGACGAGGACTTCACCCTCTGTTTTCCGTGCGTCCGCGGGCTGGGCCGCTCCCAATGCAAGGAAATTCCGTGGCTTCCGCCGAGGCACGTCGTTCACGGAATCGCCTCGAAGGAATCTTATATTCTCCGCGGCGTGATCTCCGACCTGTGGCTTGCCGCGACCGTGATGATCGACATGTTCCCCGATGCCGCCGGCAATCTCAATTACATGGGCGGGAGCATGGGCGGCGGCATGGGCGCGCTGATGCTTCCGTGGGATTCCCGCTTCAAGGCGGCGTATCTGGATGTCCCCACGTTCGGGGCCAAAATCCGCTTCGGCTATCCTTCGACGGGCAGCGGCGAGGCCTGCCGCCTTTACATTCAGGAGCACCCCGAGGCGCTGGACGTCTTGGCGTATTTCGACGCCTCCGTGTCCGCCTTGCACCTGAAAATTCCGGTGATCGTCACGCCCGCATTGTTCGATCCGTGTGTGGCGCCGGTCGGACAATTTTCCGTGGCCAACTCCGTTCCGGAGTTGTTCCGCACGATGTTTATTCGCGAGACAGGGCATTTTCCCCCGACCGAGAAAGATAAGGAACTGCTCACGCATGTTGATAAACTCCGACGGGAGCTGTTCCTGAAAAAGAAATGACCGGGAAGAAGAAAAACCTTTTTGAAAAAAGCTTTTTTCTTCCGTTACGGTCCCTCCATCATTCTGCAAAAAAATCTAAACTGTAATTTATTGCGAATCAATAAATTATGAGTTGTTCTGATTTGCAATCTTAAGGTTAGAAACACTTTGATTGCATTGAATCCATGAGAAGTTTTTTCTTACGGAAACGTTCCTGTTTTTGGAACGATTGTTCGATTGGCCGCCGTCCGAGGTAGGTTCGTGACTCCGTCGCGAACTGAATATTTTCCCTTCCGTTCGGCAGGGGACTGCCGAACTTATCCGAAACGCCGCAATGCAGAAAATGTGTTGAACTCAAATATGACTTTTACTATCTCCAAGAATGCAAATGGGTATCAAAAATCTTTGGAAGAGACAGGGGGGCAGGGAAAGCCTTTCTTGAAGAGGTTCCCTTTCCCCGCGTTCCATATTTCTTTGACTTCAGAATTTCGCCAGCGAGATGTAAATGGCCGCGACGGCCGCCAGAAGTCCGGCTCCGGCCCACCACAGATATTTCCACGGAGTCATGTCGATGGCGTGGACATCCTTGAGAATCCTCGGCTCCGGCAGCGGATTGAAGCGTCCGGCGGTCAGCATGAAGACGACCAGCAGGGCGAATACGCCGCCCGCATAATGGAACTGGTTGAAAGGCAGGATCAGTCCGATGAACATCAGTATGCATCCGCCGACCAGCACGAGGTTCGCCGCGAACGGCGGCACCCGTTTCGTCAGCATCCCGACAACCACCACGGCGAAGATCGGTATGAAATACAGCGAGTTCATATATTGGAGATAGGTGAAGATGCTGGTAGTTCCCGCAAGAAGCGGCGCGACCAGCATCGAGGCGAAGGCGACGATCCAGCCGAAGGTTTTCCCCACCCGGATGACCTGTTCCTCCGAGGCGTCCTTGCGCACGAATTCCTTGTAGAGACCGAGGCTGTACAGCGTGCATGCCGAGTTCAACACGGAATTGAACGAGCTCAAAATGGCTCCGACCATCACCGCCGCGAAGAAACCGGTCAGCGGAGCCGGGAGGACCGTCCTCACCAGAATTCCGTAGGCGTGATCCCCCTTGATGCCGTCCTTGCTGAACAGATAGTAGGCGATGACGCCGGGCAGGACCAGATAAAGGGGACCGAGGAGCTTGAGGAGTCCGGTCAGCAGGACGCCTTTCTGTCCTTCCGCGAGCGAACTGGCGGCGAAGGTGCGCTGGATGATCTGCTGGTTGGTGCACCAGTAGAAGACGTTGATGATGAGCACTCCGGTGAAGAGAGTTCCGAACGGCACGCTGCAAGTCGCCCCGCCGATGGAGTTGAACTTTTCCGGGAGCGCCTGATGGACCGTTTTCATTCCGGCGAGGATGCCGCTGCCCGCGCCGACCTTGTCGAGGGCAAAATAGACGATCATGAACCCGCCGATAAGGAGGCCGATTCCGTTGAGCGTATCGGAAACGGCTACGGAGCGCAATCCGCCGAAGAGCGCATAGATCGAGCCCACGATTCCGACGAACCAGACCATCATCCAGAGATTGACGGCCGGATCGTCGACTCGGGTGAGTTCAGGCATGTTGAAAATGCCGTTGAGCCCGGTGGCTCCTGTATATAGGATGATGGGCAGCAGCCCGAAGGTATAGGCGAGCAGGAAAATCATATTCGTGATAGCCCCGGTGACGCGGTCGAAACGCATGGAAAGATACTGCGGCACGGTCGTGACGCCGCAGCGCAGAAAACGGGGCAGAAAAAATAGAGACATCAGGACCAGCGCGACGACCGCGATCACTTCCCATGCCATGACAGCGAAGCCTTCCGCATAAGCCGAGCCGTTGAGTCCGACCATCTGCTCCGTGGAGAGGTTGGTCAGCAGCAGGGACCCGGCGATGAAGGGAAAAGTGAGGGAGCGTCCGGCCAGAAAATAACCGTCCAGCGTATTCAGTTCTTTTTTGCGGGTAATCAGCCATGTCCCCAGTGCGACGAATCCGGTGAAAGCGAAAAATGAACTGAAAATGATGAGATACATAGCGTCCCCTTCCTGTTGTTCCGGTGAAAATAGCATGGAAAACGGAGCTCTGCAAGCGGGGAATTGAGGTTTTTAACGGGGGCGTTTCCGGTTCCTTTCCCATTTTCCGGAAAGTCAGGAAAACAGGTTTTGAATTTTCAAGGAGGCAAATTGGAAAATCTCGTTTTTTTTATTCCTTAATTTCTTTTTTTTCGATGTTGATTTCCCGTCTTGAAGTGTTATAATGACCTATCCGGAATGTGAAAAAGACGAACAATATTTTAAAAATAGTTGAGGAACGGAGAAAATGGGAGCCACGGAGTCCGGGAAATACGACATTTCCCACGAAATATGGTCGAAAAAATATCGTTATCAGGGTTGCGCCGAAGTTCAGAAGGATGAAACGCCGGAAGATACTTTCCGACGGGTTGCCAAAGCCATTTCAGCCAACGAAAAAGACAGTGCGAAGTGGGAGAAGGAATTCTATTCCATCATGTCCGGCTTCCAGTTCCTTCCGGGCGGACGCATCCTCGCCAACGCCGGAACCAGACGCACCGAAGTGACCATGTTCAACTGCTTCGTGATGAATAAGATCAGCGACTCGATCGAGGGAATCTTCGAGACGGTCAAGGAATCCGCCCTGACCCAGAAGCAGGGCGGGGGAGTCGGGTTCGACTTCTCCACGATCCGTCCCGCCGGTTCCAACATCAAGGGCTGCGAAGCCAGTGCCTCCGGCCCCCTGAGCTTCATGCAGGTCCTCGATTCCACCTGCCGCACGATCATGAGCGCGGGACAGCGCCGCGGAGCCCAGATGGGCGTGATGCGCTGCGACCATCCGGACATCGAATCGTTCATCACGGCCAAACGCAACAACGCCGCGCTCCAGATGTTCAATCTTTCCGTGGCGGTCACCACGAAATTCCTCGAGGCCGTCAAAGCCGACGCCCCGTGGGACCTGGTCTTCGACGGAAAAATCTACAAGACGGTCAAGGCCCGCGAGTTGTGGGAACTGATCATGCACTCCACCTACGATTTCGCCGAGCCCGGCTTCATCCTGATCGACCGCATCAACCAGATGAACAACCTCTATTACTGCGAGGAAATCCGCGCCACGAATCCCTGCGGCGAACAGCCGCTTCCCCCTTACGGCGCGTGCCTTCTGGGGTCGGTCAACCTTTCCCGCTTCGCGCGGAATCCGTTCACCCCCGAGGCGACGTTCGACAAGGAAGCGATTGCGCACACCGTTTCCGTGGCAGTCCGGATGCTCGACAACGTGATCGACCTGAGCAATTATCCCCTTCCTCAGCAGAAAGAGGAAGCCGGTTCTAAACGCCGCATGGGCATCGGCATCACCGGTCTGGCGGACCTTTTCCTTTTCCTCGGCGTCAAATACGGCTCCGACGAGTCCGTCCGGCTCTCTTCCGAGATCATGAAGACCATCACCATCGCCGCCTACCGCGCCGGCGTGGAGCTCGCGAAGGAGAAGGGGGCCTTCAAGCTTTTCGACGCGGAGAAATATCTCGCGGGCGCGTTCGTGGCGAAACTCCCGGAGGACCTCCGGAACGATATCCGCAAATACGGAATCCGCAATTCTCACCTGACGTCCGTCGCGCCGACTGGAACCATCAGCCTCTTCGCGGGCAACGTGTCCAGCGGACTGGAGCCGGTCTTCGCGTTCCAGTATACGCGCAAAATCCGGAACGGAACGGAAGACACCACCATCGACGCGGAAGTCGTCGATTACGCCTACAAGTGCTACCGCGACTTCAAGGGAACCCTTTTCGATCCGAAGAAACTGCCGGAATATTTCGTCAGCTCCTCCGATATTCCCCCGATCCGCCACCTCGAAATCCAGGCCGCGCTTCAGGAATACGTGGACAGTTCCATCTCCAAGACGATCAACATCCCGACCGAATATCCCTACGAGGATTTCAAGAACATCTATCTGTCCGCGTATGAAAAAGGGCTGAAAGGCTGCACCACGTTCCGTCCGTCCGAGCACATTTCCGGCGTTCTCGTGGCAAACAAGGACGAAAAGAAGGAAGAGGAGAAGAAGAAAGAGCTCGAGCACCCGATCATCGTCCGTCCGCAGCCTCCGAAGCGTCCGCAGGAACTTGAAGGCACCACGTACAAGATCCGCACGCCGCTCGCGGCCGACGCTCTTTACGTGACGATCAACGACCTGATCGAGGAAGACGGACAGCGCCGTCCGTATGAAATCTTCATCAACACCAAGAACCTCCAGTATTTCAGCTGGATCGTGGCGATGACGCGCCTGATTTCCTCGGTTTTCCGGCACGATCCCGCGCCGAAATTCCTGGTGGAGGAGCTCAAGAGCATTTACGATCCCAACGGCGGGTATTTCAGCGAAGGAACTTACATTCCCAGTCTGGCGGCCGACATCGGACGCGTCATCGAGAAGCATCTGGCGAAGATCGGCATCATGTCGGCGCCCCCGAAACGCAAGGCCGTTTCCGCCAAGCCGACCGATGAACACGCCGTCCCGCAGGACGTCTCCCAGTTCAACGGCATGATGATCTGTCCCGTCTGCAACGAACGGAAACTCGTCATGCAGGAGAATTGCATGAAGTGTCTCGCGTGCGGACACAGCAAGTGCGGATGAGAGGGCTGAAGCGATGCTGCACTATCTGGTCGTGAATTTCGTTCCGAACTTCAAGACGACGCCGCTCCGTCTGGTCGATTATGTGACTTTCCGGGCGGGCGCGGCCGCAATCACCGCCCTGCTGCTGGTCCTGATCTTCGGTCCGCTGACGGTCCGTCTCCTGAAGGATTTCGTCTCGCCGAACCGTTACAAGGACTATGTCCAGAACGTGGCACCGATCAAGGACAAGACGCCCAGCATGGGCGGACTCCTGATCATTGCCTCGATTCTGGTTTCCATGATCCTCTGGGGCAATCTGACCAATGCGCTGGTCCTGGTCTTCCTCGGGGCGATGCTGGGGTTCATGACCCTCGGTTTCGCGGACGACTACAGCAAGGTCCGCCTCAAAAGCAAGGACGGCATTTCCGCAAGGACCAAGTTCACTTTCCAGATTCTGATCGCGCTGGGCGCCATCGGCGCTTTCAGCCTTTTGCCGGAGACCCGCGGGTATCTGCGGGAATTCTGCGTCCCGTTCGTGAAGGCGCCGGTCTGGATCATGCCGGTCTGGCTGGCGATTTTCTTCGGGATTCTGGTGGTGGTGGCGTCCTCGAACGCGGTGAACCTGACGGACGGCAAGGACGGTCTGGCGGTGGGCTGCACGATTTTCTGCACGTTGACCTACGCGGCTTTCGCCTACATGTCCGGACACAAGGTTTTCGCCGATTACCTGAGCCTCAACTACATCAGCGGCGCGGGAGAGGTGGGCGTCTTCGCTTCCTGCATCGCGGGCGCGTGCATCGGATTCCTCTGGTATAACTGCAATCCGGCGGCCATGTTCATGGGCGATACCGGAAGTCTGGCGCTCGGCGGCTGCATCGGACTGATCGCCGTTCTGGTGAAACAGGAGCTTCTCCTGCTTCTGGTCGGCTGGGTCTTCGTGATGGAGGCCGGATCGGTCGTCCTTCAGGTGGCCAGCGTGAAACTGACCGGGAAACGGATTTTCCTCTGCACCCCCATCCACCACCATTTCGAGAAGAAGAACTGGCCCGAGACTCAGATCGTGGTGCGCTTCTGGATCATCGCCGGAATCTGCGCCCTGATCGGTCTGGCGTCGCTCAAATTGCGCTGACCCAGCCTTTGTGCACGGCGATCAGAAGAACCAGAATGGTCGTCATGTTGAAGATCATGTGTCCCAGCATGGCGCTGGTCAGGGAACCGGTTTTCCGGTAAAGGAACGTCAGCCACAATCCCAGCAGAAAGAGCGCGGGCATCGCTGCCAGATTCATGTGCACCAGTGCAAACAGAAGGGATGTGGCGACGGCCGCGGTCATGGGCCCGGTCAGCGGTTCCAGTTTCTTTGTGATGACGTGACGGAAGACCAGTTCCTCCCCGATCGGCGCGAGAAGTCCCGCCGCCGCAATCATGACCGCGATGGCCGCCGGCGATCCGTGCATGATGATTTCCACCGCTTCCTGGGGGCGGGGTTCCAGTCCCAGCTTTTTCAGCAGCACGGCGACTCCTCCGGTGATGGCTCCCAGCAGCAGATAAACTCCGATGGTTCCAAAGGCTGTCATCCAGATTTCTTTTCGGGCGGGAGTCTTCAGGTCGAGGACCGAACGGAGCGGGGTGTCAGGGCAATATTTCCGCGCCGGAAGAATGCAGGAAATCATATACGCCGCCTGAATCGGAACGGTCATGAGGACCAGAAGCATCCATTGCGGAAGCGTGCGTACGGCTTGAACCGAAAAGACCGGCGGAAGCACCCCCAGAAAAAGGGCGATGCTGATCATGCAGAGGAAAAAGGAAACGTCGATACGGTCTCTCACAAGGGCCTCCCGGGATGGTGATCAATGAACGGCATAAATATATTCCCCTTTCGGGAAAATCGCCGGCACAATGACCAGGAACATGGCGGCGAACACGATTGCGACGGAATAAATCAGGAAGAGGCTCTGATACTGGCAGAGCTCCATGGAACCGATGTTCCAGTGTGTGGAGAGCATTCCCGATCCGAGCACCAGGGAGGAAATCATGCGCGAGAGGCCGGACCCGGTATAGTAGAAGGTCCCGCAGAACGCCATGGCCATGGCCTTGTTTCCGGGCGTGGCCAGCGCCATCATTTCCGAGGTGGAGGCGATGGACGCCGCCGCGAAGGTGAAGCTGTAGGCGACCAGCAGCAGAGTGATCAGCGTGTAGGTGAACGGATTGCCCGTCCCGATGAAGAACAGCGAAAAGTTGATCACCGCGTATGAGATATGAATTCCAAGGAATGTCTTCTTGAGGCCGTAGCGGGCAATCAGCTTTCCTCCGAAGAGGGAGCCGACCAGCATTCCCGCGAGAGTCATGGCGGAGATCATCACGTTCAGGTTATCCGGCGCGTGGAGATGCTTCTTCAGATAGATCGTGGAGAGCGGAAGCGTTCCGTAGGCCGCGAGGTTCAGGACGAAGAGGTAGACGGAATATCCCGCCAGCGGCTTGTTCGCCAGAGCGGTTTTCAGACCGTCCGAAAAGCCGAAGGTGTCTTTCTTTTCCACTTTAAAGACCGGAATGCGCGAGATGAAGAAAATCCTCCCGAGGAGACAGAGCGATCCGACCAGCAGAACGAACTGGAGTTTCGGAACCGACGGATTTTCACCGATGAAGTAGCCGGCCGCCAACAGAAAGATCGTGGAAGTGAGCTGCCAGGAGAAGCGCATCCTGCCGAGGAACGCGCTTCTCCGTTCCTGAAGAAGAAAGGTGTCCAGCATGGGGAACCAGGCGGCGACATATCCCGTGGCCATGATGGCGAAAAGGACCAGCATCCCGAGCATCACGGCGACCGCGCCGTTGCCGAAGAAGGGGGAGGCGGCGATCATGAGGTAGGCGAGGAAGGCGACCGTGGTGACACGGACGATCAGCTTCTGGTATCCGGTCCGACCCGCCACCCACGCCATGGGAATCACGCACAGTCCGTTGAACAGCGGCAGCAGCGAGGTCGTGAGCATGGAGAACATGTCGCCGGCGCCGATTTTCTGCGCGAAAATGATGATGACCGCGCTGTCGACCAGCATGATGTCCCCCATGGCCGCCGTCGCGGCAGATAAAATTGCGCTGCGTTCGGAGGAATATCTCAGCTCCGGGGTGATTTCCACGGGAGGCTTTGCCATGTCCGTTTTCCTTGCTTTAAATTTAAAGAATTATGCCCCGAGTATCCAGTAGCGGCCCGCAATGTAGGCGGATGCCAGAACCATCGAACCGAGCGAAACCGGAGCCCCGAATTTGAAGAAGTCCTTGAAGGAGAGTTTGCAGCCGTTCTGCTCCGCGATCCCGACGGACACCAGGTTGGCGGCGGCTCCCAGCGCGGTGAAGTTGCCCGCCAGACAGACCGCCAGGGCGATTCCCCACCAGAACAGTCTCTGAAGAGGCGGATTTCCGCCGAAGGTCGTTATTCCCGCGGGAGATTGGAGATATACCGTCACCACCGAAACCATCACGGCCGTGAACGAAACGTTGTTGACGATCATCACGGACAGCGCGCAGATCCACATTACGGACAGGATGATGGCAAGCGGATTCCATCCGTGGGTGAACTCGAAAAGGACCCCGATTTCGCCCATGAGTCCGGAATAGGCCGCGCCTTCTACCACGATGAAGAGCCCGATGAAGAAGAAGAGGGTGCCCCATTCGATCTTCTCAAGCATCTCCTCCACCTTCACCTTGCAGACCAGCAGGCAGAGCACCGCTCCGCCCATGGCGACGACGCACGGCTGAAGTCCCGCCAGACCGTGAAAAATAAAGGCGGTCAGGGTCAGAACCATGACGGTTCCGGCCCGTTTCAGTGTGGAGGCGTCCGTGATGGCCGAATTCTCGTTCATTTCCATGATGTGCGCGCGCTGTTCCACGGTCACGAACATCCGGTTGCGGTAGAAGAAGTAAAGGGCCACGCAGAAAAGTCCCAGAAGCACCGCGATGAAGGGCGCCAGATTGTAGATGAACGCCATGAAGTTGAGGCCGACCGCGGAACCGATGATCAGGTTCGGCGGATCGCCGATCAGGGTGGCCGTGCCGCCGATGTTCGATGCCATGGTCTCCGCCAGCAGGAACGGCACCGGGCTCAATTTCATCGAGGAGGCTACAAGGAAGGAAACCGGCGCCAGCAGCAGGATCGTGGTCACGTTGTCCAGAAACGCCGACAGCGCGGCGGTCGCGATGACCAGCAGCACCAGCGTCGGAATCGGCTGGCCTCCCGCGAACTTCACCGCCTTGATCGCCACATACTGGAACAATCCCGTCTTGCTGAGGATATTGACGATCACCATCATCCCGGCCAGGGTGAAAATGACGTCGAAGTTGACATAGCGCGAGAAGACGTCGCACCTCTCATAATTTTCGATGGCGGCGCGTTCCGCCTGAGTGATCCGGGCGGATGTGAATTCGATGGCGGGCTTTGCTCCGGTCGCATCCTCGTGTGTCCGATGGGAAGGTCCGGGCAGGAGGACCACCAGCATCAGGATCGCTCCGAGAAGGACCGCCGTGGTTTTATGGATTTTTTCCGTGGCGACCAGGACGAAGGTCAGGACGAAGACGGCCGTCGAAAACCAGAACTGGAAGCCGTTGACCGCGGGGGAGGGGATGGCATTCGCAATGGGGGCGGCTTCGCTGAAAAGAAAATGGAACAAAGAATTCAAGGTGGGTCTCCCTTAACCGCGAAGGACATTGCTGACAAGTTCGACAAAGCTGACCGTGCCGGTCAGTTTCCCTTCGTGAACCACAAAAAGGATATTTTCTTTTTCCTTGAGAAGCCGCATGGTGAACTGGATCAGGGGGGTATGCGGATGGATCGTGTTGTCGACCGGATCCATCACGTCCTTGACCAGCGTGTTCTGTTCTTCACGGAGGACCGCTTCAAACGGTTCGAAATTGGAAAGGAAATTCAGGTTTTCCAATCTCATGATGTAATCCGGGATTGCTTTTCGGATAATCAGTTCCGGAGAAATGATGCCCTGAAAAAAGCCGCGTTCATCCACGACGGGGATGGCCTCGACCTTTTCCTTTGCGAAAATATCAAGGGTGGCGGAAACCGAATCGGACGGCTTGACCGTCCTGACATCCCGGAGCATCACGTCTTCCGCGCAGAGGGTGTGCTTGACTTCGATGTTTTTTGCCTGAAGGAAATCGATCAGTTCCTTCGGGGAACCGGTCGCGACCAGTTTTTCCAGCGCGTCGGGAGAGGAAATGAAGTAACGTGAAAAGGCGGCGAGCACCTTCAGGTAGATGACCGAGGTCTCGGGGGAGACCAGGCTGCATACGATGAAACGGGCCGGTTCTCTGTCGTTCTGCTTGAGAAGGACCGGTTTTTTCAGGACGCCGATCACAAGGTTCAAGTCCAGAAGCTGCGGATATCTCATGTGAGGATAGGCGAAACCTCTTTCGTAGACGACGTCGATCGAATCCTCCCGCGCGATGATGTCGCTCACCACCTGCTCGGGAGGGTAAGGCAGGCTTATGGTTTCAGCCATAAGAGAGACGAGATGATGGTAAATGGTCTCTCTGTCATTTTCTTCGACATTGAAGAAAATCAATCCGGGGTCCAGTAAAGTCGCCAGATGCATGACAGCCTGCCTCCATTTTTTGAGATGAAAAAACTGAAACGGATCAGATCTTCCGCCACTTTTCATCGACCTTGCCGACTTTCCAGTAGGCTTCGGCCATGAAGATGGCATCCAGAAGGACGCAGCGGGTCATCGCTTCGACCACGGGATAAATTCGCGGAAGAAGGGAGGGGTCGCGGCGCGTGATCGGGGAAAGAATCACGTTCTTCATTTCATTGACGTTGACCGTTTCCTGAGGAACGGAAATCGTCGGAGTGGGCTTGACGGCGCACCGGAAGCGGATCTCTTCCCATGTCGTGATGCCGCCGAGGATGCCGCCCGCATGGTTGGTCTTGAAGCGGATGCGGCCCGTTTCAGGATCCAGATAGGCCGGGTCGTTGCTTTCGCTGCCCAGCATGTCGGCCACCTTGAAGCCGGCGCCGAATTCGATTCCCTTGATCGCACCGATGGAGCAGACGCCATGCGCGAGCATCGCGTTGATCTTGTCGAAGACCGGCTCGCCAAGACCCGCGGGAACGCCGTGCGCGATGCACTCGACGATGCCGCCGACGGTTTCGCCGTCTTCCTTGATCTTGAGGACGTCTTCCTTCATCTTCTCGGCGAGGGCCAGGTCCGGACAGTTGATTTCATTCTTGCGGTAGTTCTTCTTGACTTCCTCATAGGTGAAATCGCGGTCGGCCCTGATTCCGTGCGAGGCGATGGTGTAGGCGACCACGTCGATTCCCATGGATTCCAGAATGGCTTTGGCGACCGCTCCGCCGGCAACGCGGCTGGCGGTTTCGCGTCCGCTGGCGCGGCCCGCGCCGACCCAGTCGGCATGTTCGCCGTATTTCTTGAAGAACCCGTATTCGGCATGTCCGGGACGGATATCGTCCTTATAGGAACGGTACTGGTCGATATGAATGTCCTGGATGTCGTTGTTGGGGATGATCATGCCGACCGGCGCGCCGGTGGTGAGATCGTTCTCCATGACTCCGGAAAAGATGTAGACGCGGTCTTTTTCCTTGCGGGGAGAATCCAGCGGGGTCTGGCCCGGTTTCCGTTTATCCAGTTCAGCCTGAATGAGTTCAGCAGTGATCTTGATTCCCGGGGGAACTCCGTCCACAATGGTCATCAGCCCGCCGTAAAGTTGTTCCGGGAGGCCCATATTTTTCCGAAAGCCGCCGGAATAGGATTCACCGCAACAGGTAATCCTGAAGAGTCTGCCGAATGTGTTGCCAAACATTGGGATGTTCCTTTCTTTGTGGGTTGAGGCGGTAATATAGCACAGGAAGGGAAACGTGGCAAGCGGTCCGCTGAAAACAGTTTGAAAAAGATCCCCCGGCATGTTATAGTAGAGGTCCGGCTTTTTCCTGAAAATCGACGGCGGAAAGGATGTTCCGATGACGGAGATACAAAAAAAACGCGCATTTTTTTCGCGCCGGCACTGGAAAAAATCAAAGGGGCGTATTATAGTAATAGCTCTGTTTGCATTGATGTGCTCATTCGCGATGGGCGCGGAGATGCGGCGGACCGCTCCGAAGACGGTGGCTCAGCTTGAACAAGAGCTGGCGGACCTGAAATCGGAATCCGGAAAAAAACTTGCCGCGCTTGCCAACGAAAAAAGTCGTCTGGAAGCGGAACTGGAAGCTCATAAACGTGAGAATTCAGTCATGCGCAAGGAGCTGCTTGAAACTCTTGGAAAGTATTCGATGCTGGCCGAAAAGCTGAAGCGCTACGAAATGAGTGCGGCAGCGGTCATTGAAACCCTGAAGCCCGTTTATTCGGGAAGCGGGGACGAAGACACGGCGGAGTCTCTGAGAACTGTTATGCAAAGCTCAGTAGCATTGGCGTCGGCGTCTGTCGCACTCTGTGATGAAGTGAGTCTTCTCATTCAGCAGCCGGGTGTAGACCCTGTTCGCGCCGCCAAGCTGGGAATTATGATAAGCAGCCTCAAGAGTCAAGTCCGCAATGTTGTCAGGTTCAATACCCCTCCCACTCCCCCTCAGGGATTTTCCTCCTGCAGGATTCTCAATGTCGACGATAAGCTCAAGGCCGTGGTGTTTTCCGCTGGATACCGGAATGGAATCCGTGCGGGAATGGTTCTTCGGACGGCCGACGGCAAGGCGCGCTTTCAGGTGGTTCTCCTCAAGAACTTCACCTCGGCCGCGCTGCTGATGAGCGGCGACAGGAACTCCTTCAGCATCGGTACGGAAGTGTTTGCGACGAGTGAAACGTCTGTTCAATAGAAAAATCGACAGTTCACATAACCAGAAACAAAACGAAACGAGAAGAGCATTATGGAAGTTCGGGCGATTACAAAGTATGTCCGGATATCGCCGTCTAAAGCGGCCGAGATTTCCCGCCTCATTCAGGGGAAGTCGGTTGTAGAGGCTTTGGCGATCGTGGAGCTGAGTCCGAGAAAGGCCGCAAGGCTGTTCGCCAAGACGCTGAAAAGCGCCATTGCGAATGCGGAAAACGACGAAAAGAACAATGTCAAGAAAGAACAGTTGAAGGTTCTGAAGGCGGCTGCGGATCCCGGGCCGATGCTCAAAAGGTATCGTCCGAAAGCTCGTGGCATGGCGGGAAGAATCCGGAAACGCATGAGCCACTTCACAGTGGTCCTCACGGACGTATAAAGGAAAGGGGCATCACGTGGGTCAAAAGGTAAATCCGATTGGGTTAAGGTTAGCCCTGAACAAGAACTGGAGTTCCCGCTGGTTCGCCGCCAAGGCGTGCTACGGCGACTGGCTTCATGAAGATCTGAAGATTCGCACTTACATCAAGAAGAACTTCAATCAGGCCGGCATCTCCAAGATCGTGATCGAACGTTACAGCAGCAATGTGCGCACGACGATTCATGCGGCCCGTCCGGGTCTCCTGATCGGACGCAAGGGCACCGAGCTGGAAATGCTCCGCGATTCCGTCGCCAAACTTCTTCCCGGCCGTGAAGTCATTCTCGACGTCGTCGAAGTCAAGCGTCCCGAAATCAACGCGCAGCTCGTCTCCGAAAACATCGCGATCCAGCTCGAGAAGCGTATCGGTTTCCGCCGCGCCATGAAGAAGGCCATTCAGACGGCCATGGAAGCGGGCGCGGAAGGAATCAAGATTCAGTGCTCCGGTCGTCTCGGCCAGGCGGAACTCGCCCGCACGGAACACTACAAAGAGGGACGCACCCCGCTGCACACCCTGAAGGCGAACATCGATTACGGTTTCGCCGAAGCGAATACCACGGCCGGAAAAATCGGCGTGAAAGTTTGGATCTGTCATAAAGAAGCCATGGAGGATATGCAAAATGCCACTAATGCCAAAAAGAGTAAAGCACAGAAAGGTGCAGCGCGGGACTAATACCGGGCTGTCCCAGCGGTGCAATCAGTTAGATTTCGGCGACTTCGGGTTGCAGACCATGGAAGGGGCCTATCTCACCGCCAATCAGATCGAAGCTGCCCGTGTCGCGATTACGCGTAACATGAAGCGCCGCGGCAAAGTCTGGATCCGTGTTTTCCCCTATAAGCCTTACACCAAGAAGCCCCTCGAAGTTCGAATGGGCAAAGGAAAAGGCGCCGTCGAATTCTGGGTCGCCCCGATCAAACCGGGCCGGATGCTCTTTGAGATCAGCGGCTGTTCCGAGGCCGTCGCCAAGGAATCCATGAGCCTCGCCGCTTCCAAGCTGCCCGTCAAATGCAAATTCATCATTCGCCACGGCGTTGTCGCCTGAGGCGGAAGGAATCTCCCATGAAGAATAAAAAGTCATTCAAAGAACTGACGGACGCGGAGCTCGATAATCAGGTCGCCGAATTCAGGAAGGAAAAATTCAATTTCCGGGCGCAGTCGAAGGCCGGCCAGAACGAGAATCCCGCAAAGATGAAGGCGCTCCGCAAGAGTATTGCGCGTGTCCTTACCGAGAAAAAACGCAGAACGCTTGCGGCTGCGTCCGCGGCGCCCGCGGCCAACTGAAACCATTATAACAACGGATACTGAGCTATGAACGAGACCGGCAGCACATCTGATAGCGTGCGTGGAAATCGCAAGAGCAGAGTTGGACAGGTGGTCAGCGACGTACAGGCCAAGACGATCATCGTCGAAGTTGAAAGACGCACTCCCCACAAGCTGTATAAGAAGGTCGTGAAGTCCCGCAAGCGTTACGCGGCTCACGACGAAACCAATCAGGCCAAGCTGGGTGACACCGTCCGGATTTCCGAGACGCGCCCCATCAGCAAGAACAAATGCTGGCGCCTGGTTGAAATCATCAACCATCCTGAATAAGCGCTTCCAGAAGGAGTATTGAATCATGATTCAGATGCAGTCAAATATGGAAGTTGCCGATAATTCGGGAGCTAAACGGATTACCGCCATTACGATTCTCGGACAGAAGAGACGCTATGCCCGGATCGGCGACATTTTTACCGCCTCCGTCAAGGAAGCCATTCCCGGAGGAGCCGTGAAGAAAGGCGAAGTCGTCAAGGCTGTGATCGTCCGCACCGCCGCCCCCATCAGCCGTCCCGACGGCTCCTACCTTCGCTTCGATCGCAATTCCGCCGTGATCATCGATGCGGAAAAAAACCCCAAGGGAACCCGTATTTTCGGTCCTGTCGCGCGTGAACTCCGCGAAAAGAATTTTATGAAAATCATTTCTTTGGCTCCGGAGGTGCTGTGATGTTTTCCGAAAAATGCACGAAAAGCTACCACGTCAAGAAGGGTGATGCCGTTGAGGTCATCACGGGTGAATGGAAGAAGGAAACCGGCAAGGTCGTTGCCGTTTTGAAGAAGAAAGATCGTGTCGTTCTCGAAATGCAGGGCATTCCTCAGGAAAAACTTTCCGACAGACTCGGAAAGCGGACCATCAAGAAATCCCAGGCAAATCCGAAAGGCGGACTCGTAGAACGCGCGGTCTCCGTCCATGTGTCAAACGTCAGGAAAAAAGACTGACACGAACATAATGAGATCGGAGTAATATAAATATGCCAGACATGAAGAAGAAGTACAACACAGAGATTGTACCGGCCCTGATGACGAAGATGGGCTACAAGAATGTGATGCAGGTCCCGAAGCTGAAAAAAATCGTTCTCAGCATGGGCATCGGCACTAAAATGGAAAAGGATGCTTTCACCGAAGGCAAGAATATTCTTGCCAATATCACCGGTCAGCTTCCTGTGGTGACTAAAGCCAAGAAGAACGTGGCCAACTTCAAGCTCCGCGTCGGACAGCAGGTCGGCGTCATGGTGACCCTCCGCGGCAGCCGGATGTATGAGTTTTTCGACCGTTTCGTTCACAACGCGCTTCCCCGCGTCCGTGACTTCCGCGGTGTCCCGAAGAAAGGCTTTGACCGTGTGGGCAACTACAATATGGGTGTCCAGGACGTCTCGGTTTTCACCGAAGTGGATCTTGAAAAACTCAAGTATCCGATGGGTCTCAACTTAACAATTGTCACCAGCGCGGAGACCGATAAGGAAGCCAAAGAGCTTCTCGCGCTGATGGACATGCCGTTCGCGCGCTAATCAGGAGATTGAAAAATGGCTAAGAAAAGTCTCATTGCCAAGCAGAAGCGCGGGTCCAAGTTTTCTTCAAGAAACTACAACCGCTGCCAGGCTTGCGGTCGGCCCAGAGCTTATATGGGAAAATTCAAACTTTGCAGAATCTGCTTCAGGGAAATGGCTCTCAGCGGCCAGATCCCCGGTGTGGTCAAGGCAAGCTGGTAAACGAAGGAAGGTAGCACACTATGAGCATGCAGGATCCTATTTCTGATATGTTGACGCGCCTTCGCAACGGCGCCATGTCCATGCAGAAGCAAGTCACCATCCCTTCTTCCAAGATCAAAGTGGCAATCGCCCAGGTTCTTGAGCAGGAAGGTTACATCAAGAGTTTTCATGTCGACGGCGACCTCAAAAAGTCGCTCCTGATCGAGATGAAATATTTTCAGCGCCGCCCCGTCGTCGAGGGCCTTCAGCGGGTTTCCAAACCTTCCTGCAGACTGTACTGCGGAAGCAAGGATATCCCGAAGGTGAAAGACGGGCTTGGCATCGCCATCATCTCCACCCCGAAGGGGATACTCAGCGGCAAGGAAGCCGAGAAACAGAATGTGGGCGGAGAGATCCTCTGCTACGTTTGGTAACACGCGAGGAATATATCATGTCACGTATCGGCAGTAAATCCATTCCCGTTCCCGCGGGTGTCAAAGTCGCGATCAACGGCAAAGAGGTCTCCGTCGAAGGCAAGCTCGGCAAGCTCGCCGTCACGCTGGATGAGCCCATCTCCGCCGCGCTCGAGGACAATCACATTCATGTGACCCGTGTTTCCGACGAAGGCAACAACAAGGCCCTCCACGGACTCTACCGCAGTCTCCTGAAAAATCATGTCATCGGCGTCAGCCAGGGATACAAGAAGGAACTTCAGATCATCGGCGTCGGCTACAAAGCCGTTCTCGCCGGGACCAAGCTGACTCTTATCCTCGGCTACTCCCACGACATCGTCTATCAGGTTCCCGCCGGAATCAAAGTCACCGTCACCGACGGCGTCAAGCTCCAGATCGAAGGCGCCGACAAGCAGGTGGTCGGCGAGGTCGCCGCCAGTATCCGTAAATTCAAAAAACCCGAACCCTACAAAGGCAAAGGCGTCCGTTACGCCGATGAGCATGTAGTGATCAAGCCGGGCAAGACGAATGCGTAATCACTGAAAGAGCAGGCTATTATGTATAAGACATCCAAAGAGAAAAAAGTCAGACGCCACATGCGGCTCCGGCAGAAAGTGAAAGGGACCGTTGCCCGTCCCCGCCTCGCTGTCAGCTTCACAGCCAACAACATGTATGTCCAGTTCATCGATGACGAAGCCGGACGCACTCTGGCTTCCCTGTCCACGCTCTCCGCTGCCGTCAAGGCGCTGAATCTCAAGCGCAACGTCGAAGCGGCCTCCAAGCTGGGCTCCCTCGCCGCTGAAAAGGCCAAGGAAGCGGGAATCACCGAAGTGGTCTTCGACCGCGGCGGTCTCCAGTACCACGGCAAGGTCAAAGCGCTGGCGGACGCCGCCCGCACGGCCGGATTAAAGTTCTGAGGAGAATGCACATGGATAAAGAAAACAAAAACGGAAAAGCGGCTCCGGCCGAAGCGCAGTCCCTCGTTACCTACCAGACTTCCGGCGCAGAGGAATACGGCGAAATCGTCCTGAGCATCAACCGCTGTTCCAAGGTCGTCAAGGGCGGCAGAAACTTCAGTTTCGGCGCTCTGGTCGTGGTCGGTGACAGAAACGGCAAAGTCGGCTACGGTTACGGCAAGGCCAACGAAGTGGCCGACGCCATCCGCAAGGGCGGCGAAGCGGCCAAGAAGAACATGATCACCGTTCCCCGCAGAGGCGCCACCATCCCGCACACGGTCAACGCCAAGTTCAGCGGCTCCAAAGTCCTGATCCGTCCCGCGTCCGAAGGAACCGGCCTCATCGCCGGCGGCACCATGCGCGCGGTCCTCGGTCTTGCGGGCGTCGTTGACGTTCTGACCAAGTCCCTGGGTTCCAGCAATCCCGCGAACGTGGTCAAGGCCACCTTCAAGGCGATTTCGCAGATGAGCTCCAAGGCTCAGGTCCGCGAGAAACTCGGTAAAATCTAACATACTTAAAACGGGAATTAGAATATGAGACTGCACGATTTATCACCGGCTCCCGGTTCCAAAAAGCGCAGAATGCGCGTTGGCAGGGGCGATGGATCGAACTGGGGCGGAACGGCCGGGCGCGGACACAAGGGACAGCGTTCCCGTACCGGCGCGGCGATCCGTCATCATTTTGAAGGCGGCCAGACTCCCACCTTCCGCCGTCTGCCCAAAGTGGGCTTCAAGCGCGGCTCCGTCAAGGTCATTTTCAATGTCGTGAACGTGGCTGCCCTTGAGAAATCCTTCGAGTCCGGCGCGGACGTGGATTCCGCCGCCATGAAACTCGCTGGAATTCTCGGCAAGAAAAAGGCTCCCCTCAAGATTCTCGGCGAAGGCGACATCACCAAGGCCCTCAAGGTCAAGGCGAACTATTTTTCCGCCATCGCCAAAGAGAAGATCGAGAAAGCCGGCGGCTCCTGCGAAGTCGTCGCCCTGTAACCCGTTTATGGCGCGACGCGCCGGGAAAGAGGTTAAATGTTTAAAGCATTTATTAATTCATTCAAGGTCAAGGAATTGCGGGGGCGCATCCTTTTCACGGCGGGGCTTCTGATCCTCTGCCGTATCGCCGCCAACATTCCTTGCCCCGGCGTTGACATGGCCAACCTTGACAAGTATTTCACTCAGCTGAGCACCGATTCCGCGGCTGCGGGTCAATTCCTCGGAATGTTCGACCTCTTCAGCGGCGGCGCTCTCCAGAAGTTCGCCATCGGCGCGCTGGGCATCATGCCCTACATCTCCGCGTCGATCATCATGCAGCTTCTGGTTCCCGTGCTGCCTTCTCTCGAGAAGCTCCAGCGCGAGGGTGAAGTCGGCCATGCCAAAATCAACCAGTATACCCGGTATCTCACCATTGTCATCTGTCTGATCCAGGGCGCCATGGCGGCCATCGCCATGACCAATCCCTCCCGTCTCGGCCTTCCCGCACCGGCCTTCCCGCTGGTCCTGAATCCCGGCGCGGGCTTCGTGATCATGTCCATGATCATCCTGACCGCCGGCACCATGGTGCTGGTCTGGCTCGGCGAGCGCATCACGGAACGCGGCATCGGCAACGGTGTGTCGATCATCATCACGGCCAACATCATCGAGCGTCTTCCCCAGGCGATCATGGGCGTCGTGGAAATGATGCAGGGCGGATTCTCCTCCTCCGGAACCCGGTTCCGGCTGGTCCATGTCCTTCTGCTCTTCCTCATCTTCGCGGCGGTCACGGCCCTTACGGTCATGCTGACCCAGGGACAGCGCCGAGTGCCGATCCAGATGGCCAAGCGCATTCAGGGCAACAAGATTTCCGGCGGCACCACCTATATGCCGCTGAAAGTCAACTTCCCGGGCGTCATGCCGATCATCTTCGCGGGAGCTCTCCTGATTTTCCCGCCGGTGCTTCTGCAGATGATTCCGCAGCTTCGCTTCCTGGGAGTTTATTTCTCCCATGACAGCTATTCCTACATGACCATCTACGGCCTGCTGATTCTGGCGTTCTCCTACTTCTGGGTCGCCAACATGTTCAACCCGGTCCAGATTTCCGACAACCTCAAGAAGGAAGGCGCCTACATTCCCGGGATCCGTCCCGGCAAGCCCACGGCCGACTTCCTGGACAGCACCATGACGAGAGTGACTTTCGCCGGCGCGATCTTCCTGACCGCTCTGGCCGTCTTCCCCATGCTGCTGACCAAGTGGCTGAAGATTCCGTATGACATCGCCGCTTTCTTCGGCGGAACGAGTCTGCTGATTATCGTCGGTGTGACCATCGACACTCTCAGCCAGATGGAATCCCACCTGGTGATGAGGCATTACGACGGTTTCCTCCAGCGCGGACGTCTGAAAGGGCGTCGCGGCTGATTCCGGAGCTGTAAAAATTCAGGCATTCACTCTCGCGGGTGAATGCCTTTTTCTATGCCGCTATAAAAAATCACAAAAAAAGTGAATTTTATCACTTTTACCTCTTGATTTTTTTAAAAATGTAGTTATATTATATAGCATAATAACAAGATATTTTATAGTTTAACCCGTAAATGTATCATTCAAAACTAAGGAGTAAAAAAATGCGTAACTCGTATCAAATGGAGAATTCTTATGTGGACAGTGCTTGCTAAGAAGAGTGTAGTCAAGTCGTTGGCAAGCCTTCCAAAAAAAGTTCAGTATCTTTTCGCGGATTTGAATTCGGATTTGCAAAACAATGGACCAATTCAAAGAGGATGGAACAATTTTTCCGCGCTCGAAAACAATCAGTTTCACTGTCATCTCAAATATCACTACGTTGCCTGTTGGACAGTGGTAAATTCAAACACATGCATTATAGAGGTGTATTATGTTGGCACTCGTGAGGGAGCCCCATACTGAAATCGGCATCTCCGGAGCCGGTTCCGCGGCAATTCTTGAATTGCTTAAGAAGTATTTTGATGTTCAGGTGGTTTCTGGCGATACCGATTCGGTTCCCGCTTCTTCGGATGACGAGGAACTGGTCGATATCGATCGGACGGATTGGTGGAATGAGAATAAGTTCCGGGTTTTGACCGGAGCGCGGCTGAAGGTTGGGATTTCGCAGCGCCGTCTGGCGGAGATGATCAACGTCAGGCCTTCCATTATTTCGGAGTATGAACATGGCAAGCGCAGAATTTCCCGTAGCGTTGCGGAAAAGCTTGCCAAGGCTCTGAACACTTACCCTGAGAAGTTTCTGCAGTAAACATTCCCCCTCCGCGAGTCCAATCCGGAGGGATTATCTTCCTTATTCGTGCGTGAACCTGCCCGTGCGTCCGGCCTTGACTTCGCTCCGCTCGGATTTGGCTTGAAGACGGCGTTCCTTTGAGGCTTTGGTGGGCTTGGTTTTCTTGCGTTTCCGGGGTTCGA
>CAZORN010000008.1:0-5014 GCA_964581935.1 uncultured Victivallales bacterium | reverse complement strand
CGGCGTTCCTTTGAGGCTTTGGTGGGCTTGGTTTTCTTGCGTTTCCGGGGTTCGATCCGGGCGGCGGCGATCAGTTCGGCGAGACGTTCCCGCGCGATGTCCCGGTTGAGCGCGAGACTGCGGGTTTCCTTGCAGAAAACGACCACCGAACCGTCGTCCGTGCGAGTCCCTGCCAGAATGCGAAGACGGATTTTCGCGCTTTCGTTCAAGAGCGTGGTGTTGGAGACGTCGAAAATGAGGCGAACGGCGGTGGCCGTCTTGTTGACGTGCTGGCCGCCGGGACCGCTGGCCGCGCAGAAAAATTCTTCGCGGATTTCGTTTTCCGGGATGTCTTCTTTTCTGAAACCGTTCTGAAGGGACATGCGTGCGCTCTCCTATGGAGGGGAAGATAGCTCTTCCCTTGTTTGTGTTCAAGCGTCCTGCGGGAAGTTTTTGAAAAAAAGACGCTGTTTTGTTCCGGCGGGTGGATTTTCTTTTGTATTTGCCTCGAACCGGATTATATTATTGAACCTATTCATGCGGAAATCAATGAGAGATATGGAATGAATGCAGAGAATTGCGAAGTTCGGAAAAAACTGGTGAAAAACTGTCACCGGATCGTGGTGAAAGCGGGCACAAGACTTCTGACGGACCCGCGTCTTCTTCCGGTGATTATTGCGCAGATCAAACGGATCCGCGACGCTGGCAAACAGGTGATTCTGGTCTCCTCCGGCGCGGTCGGCACGGGAATGAAAAGCATGGGCCTGAAGACGCGTCCGCGCCGTCTTTCCGAGGTTCAGGCGCTGGCCGCTCTCGGACAAGTCAAGCTGATGTCGATGTATGAGGTCGAGTGCGAGAAGCTCGGGTTCCGCGCGGCCCAGATTCTGCTGACCGCCGAGGATCTCCGTTCGCGCGAGCGTCATCTCAACGCCCTCAACTGCATCGAAACGCTTCTTGCGAAGAACGTGCTTCCCATCATCAATGAAAACGACCCCGTTTCGGTCGATGAACTCAAATTCGGCGACAACGACATTCTGGCTTCGCTTCTGGCGTCCATGACGCGCGCCGACCTGACGGTCATCCTGACCACGGTCGACGGCTTGAAGCGTCCGAATCCGGACGGCACTCTCGGCGACCGGATTTCCGTTGTCCGCGGGATTACGGAGGAGGAGCGCGCGATGGCGTCCGGCACGGACGACGGCAATCTTTCGATCGGCGGCATGGCGTCCAAGCTCAAAGCGGCGGACACCCTGAACTCCGCGGGCGAAGCGATGTGGCTGGCGTCCGGCAAAGAAACCGATATTCTTGAGCGTATTTTCAACGGCGAGGATGTCGGAACGCTTTTCCTGCCTCCTGTCGCACGCAAGAAAATGGAGTCGCGCAAACGCTGGCTCTCCACTTTCAGCCGTCCGAAGGGAAAACTGGTGGTCGACGACGGCGCGGTGCTCGCGCTGAAGCGGAAAGGCTCCAGTCTCCTTGCCTCCGGTATTTTTGCCGTGAACGGCGAATTCGAGCGCGGCGACGTGCTTGAAATCATCTCCGGCTCGAATGTCCAGATCGCGAAAGGCCTGACGAATTTCTCCTCGATCGAATGCCGCCTTCTGATGGGTCACAAATCCTCTGAAAATCACGCGATTCTGCGTTACGACGCCGACGAGGAAGTCATTCACCGCAACAACATGTATGTGGTGAAATGAACGTCTACATCAAGACCTACGGCTGTCAGATGAACGAACGCGACAGCGAATCCGCCGCCGCGCTGCTTGCGGAAGCCGGACATTGCATCGTCTCCTCGGAAATGGAGGCCGACGCGGTGATCCTGAACACATGCAGCGTGCGCGAACAGGCGGAACGCAAGGCCGTCGGCAAGCTCGGCATCCTCAAGAAACTGCTGAAGGAGCGTCCGGGCATGATTTTCGGGATCATGGGCTGCATGGCGCAGAGCCGGGGAGAAGAGCTTCTCCGTACGGTGGACCACCTCGATTTCGTGGTCGGGACAGACAACATCCACACGCTTCCGGAGATTCTGCACGGTCTGGCGGAAGAACGCGGCAAGGTTCGCCGCGACGCCCGCATGGGCGCGGACACCCCCGGGATCGACGCCCACCGCATCCATGACGGCGCAAGTCCGTTTTCGGCCTTCGTCTCCATTTCGCGCGGCTGCAACCGGTATTGTTCCTACTGCATCGTGCCGTATGTGCGCGGACCGGAGCGCAGCCGCAATCCCGACGGCATTGTCGCCGAGGTTGAAACCCTCGCGAAGGAGGGCGTCACCGAGGTGACTCTTCTGGGGCAGAATGTGGCCGCCTACGGGTTCGACGGCGTTCCTCCGCCCATCCCGGCGGACAAGTCGCCTTTCGCCGATCTCCTGGAGCGGATTCAGGCGGTGGAGGGCATCCGGCGAATCCGGTTCACTTCGCCGCATCCGGCCTTTTTCAACCGGAAACTGATCGAGACGGTCGCCCGCCTGCCGAAGGTCTGCAAAAGCATTCACCTGCCTTTGCAATCGGGTTCGGACCGCGTCCTCAAAATGATGAACCGTCCCTATACTTCGGCGGAATACCTTGCCGTGGTCTCCGGACTGCGCGAACTTGCGCCCGGAATCACGTTTTCCACCGACATCATTGTCGGGTTTCCCGGCGAGACCGCCGAGGATTTCGAGGCCACGCGCGCCGTGATGCGCCTCGTCCGCTACGACAACGCCTACATCTTCAAATACTCCCCTCGCAAGGGGACGGTTTCCTCCCGCATGGCGGACGATGTCCCGCAGGAGGAGAAGGAACGCCGGAATCAGGAGCTTCTCGCCGAACTCGAGCGCATCAATGCGGAAAACAACGAGGCGCTGGTCGGACGGACTTTCGAGCTTCTGGCGGAAGGTCCCAGCAAGCGCAATCCTTCCCGCTGGTCCGGACGGACGGACACTTTCAAGCAGGTGGTTTTCACCCCGCCGGAATCGCTGAAGCCGGGCGACTATGTCCCGGTGAAAATCGTGCGGAGCACCTCCATGACTCTCTACGGGGAGACGGTCTGATCACAGATCGAAGATGGTCTTCTTTTCGCGGTGTCCGTAGACGGAGTGGACGATTCCCAGATAAGCCATGGTCATGACCAGGAAAGTGCCGCCGTAGCTGACCAGCGGCAGGGGAAGCCCCGTGACCGGGCACAGCCGTATGCTCATGGCGAGATTGATGTAAGTGTGGAAGAAGAGCAGCATTCCGATCCCGATGCACAAGTATCGCCCGAAGTCGTCGGGCGCCAGCAGGGCGGTCCGCAGGATCGAGAAGAAAAGCATCATGAAGAGGATCACGATCGAGGCCGCCCCGAGAAATCCGGTTTCTTCCGCGATGACGGGGAAAATGAAGTCGGAGTTGGAGACTTTCTGCGGAAGATAGCCGAGCATGTTGTGGGTTCCGTTCATGAAACCCTTGCCGGCGAAACCGCCGCTCCCGACCGCCATTTCCGCCTGAAGCTGATTCCAGCCCCGGTGTTTCGGGTCGCGGTCCGGATTCATGAAGACCAGAATGCGTTCCTTCTGATAGTTTTTGAAAGCGAAATAATAGCTGACCGGAAGGATGACCGCGACCGCGACGCAGATGATGAGGATGTAGCGCCATTTGAGACGCGCGATGAAGAGGATCGCAATGACTGGGGGAAACATGGAAAGCGCGGTTCCGAGGTCGGGCTGGAGCTTGACCAGTGCGGCGGGAACCAGCGTGATGCCCAGAATCACCAGCAGCCACAGCGGCTTGTTGATGTCGGCCCTTTTCATGGAAGCGATCCACGCGCAGAGCACCACCAGCGCGAATTTGGCCACTTCGGACGGTTGGAAGTTCAGCGGACCGATTTCCAGCCAGCTCCGGGCGCCGAAATATTTTTCCCCCGCGAACAGCACAAACACGAGCAGGAAAAGAGACACAGGATACAGAATCACGGAAAACGGTCCGTACCACCGGTAGTCCAGAAACGAGAAAAAGAGCCAGACGCCGAATCCGATGCCCATTGCCGCGAGGTGGCGTTTCCAGAAAGTGACCGCGGCGAAACCGCCGACCTGCTGTCCCGTGCCGTAGATGAAAAGCACTCCTACGGTCAGAAGAACCAGCATGGGAATGATCTGGATCCAGTCGACCCTGTAGAGGAACAGAGACAGCAGGTGCCGGAACGGATTCGGATTGGAATCGTCCAGAGGCCCGGGTTCAAACCCAATGATCGAGGAATTGTTCACGGGACCCGTCCCGACAGTTTTTTACCGGTTGAAGGTCTGGTCGCGCTTCGGTCCGACGGAAATGATGCCGATCTTCGCCTGAAGGAGCTCCGCCGCACGGTTCAGATATTTCCTCGCGTTTTCGGGCAGATCGTCCCAGCAGCGCGCGGAAGTCGTCGGCTGTTTCCAGCCGGGAAGAGATTCGTAAACCGGTTCGATGCGGTTCAGGGCTTCGGTGTCGGCCGGGAAGTTTTCCGTCACGACGCCGTCGATCTTGTAGGCGGTGCAGATTTTCACGGTGTCCAGACCGTCAAGGACGTCCAGCTTGGTGACGGCCAGATAGTCGACGCCGTTGACCATGCAGCTGTGGCGGGAGGCCACGATGTCGAGCCAGCCGCAGCGGCGGGGACGCCCGGTGGTGGCGCCGAATTCGCCGCCCTTGGTGCGGAGATTGTCGCCTTCGGCATTCTTCAGCTCCGTGGGGAAGGGGCCTTCGCCGACGCGGGTCGTATAGGCTTTGATCACGCCCCAGACGCCGGTGACGGCGCGCGGCGGGATGCCCGTTCCGGGGCAGGCGCCTCCGCTGGTGGTGTTGCTGCTGGTGACGTAAGGATAGGTCCCGTGGTCGATGTCGAGGAACATGCCCTGCGCCCCTTCCAGAAGAATTTTCTTTCCTTCGCGGACGGCGTTATGGACGGTTACGACCGAATCCTGAATGTAGGGGCGGACGTATTCGCAGGCTTCCCAGACCTCGGCGAACGCCTGGTCGGCGTCCAGCTTGTCGGCTCCGAGCGGAACATACGTGGCGTTGTAGTCGGCGGCTTCCTCGCGGAA
>CAZORN010000007.1:0-36850 GCA_964581935.1 uncultured Victivallales bacterium | reverse complement strand
TGATCGCGGTTTCGGGTTCGCACGGCAAGACCAGCGTGTCCGCCATGATCGCCCACATTCTCAAGGAAAACGGGCTGGAACCGGGGTATCTGGTCGGGGGAAAGGTCAACACGTGGGAGGAGAGCGGAAGCGCCGGAGCGGGAAAAATCTTTGTCTGCGAGGCGGACGAGAGCGACGGCACGCACACCGCGATCCATTCCTCCGTGGCGGTGGTCACCAATGTGGAAGACGACCATGCCTGGAACTTCGAGTCGCCCGAAAAGCTCAAGGAGAATTTCCGCACCTTCGCGCGGCAGGGAAAGATGCTGGTTTCTACGGAAAATCCGTTGTTTGCCGAACATCCGAACTATGTGAAACTTTCTCCGGATGCCCTTCTTGAGGGGCGGGATTTTGAATCCTTCGGACACTACTCGAAAATCAACCTCAATACCGCCGTCGAAACGCTGGTACGGAGCGGCCTTCTTGACCGTGAGAAAGCGGTGCGGGCGGCGAAGACCTATCCGGGCGTCGCGCGCCGGATGGAGCACCATGCGAGCGTCTGCACCTTTTCGCTGTATGAGGATTACGCCCACCATCCGACGGAGCTGGCGGCTTCGATCCGTTCCTTCCGGGAGCTGTATCCGGGACGGAAGCTCACGGTGGTTTTCCAGCCGCACCGGTTTGCGCGTCTGAAGAAATATTTCCATGAATTCGCGCGGGAGCTGAAGAAGGCCGACCGGGTGTTCGTCACACCCGTTTTTGCGGCGTGGACGGCATCCGATACGCTCAATTCCGGGGATCTTGCCAAAGCGATCGGCGACAAGGCGCGCGCGCTGGAAGGCTCGTGGGAATCCATGGCGGAAACCGTCCGGAACTCTCTGGAATACGGCGACCTGATCGTGGTCATCGGAGCCGGGGACATCAAGGAGATCATCCAGCCGCTGGAAAACAGCCTCGTCCCTTTCCGTGAAGTCGGGCTGATTGTGCCCGCCGGGGGCAGTTCCGAACGTTTCGGCGGAGGCAACAAGCTTTTCGAGGACCTGGGCGGACTTCCCGTATTCATCCGCTCCATTCTGGGAGCCGCGCCCGTGCTTGGGAAGAAGAACCGGATCTTTCTGCCGGTTCCCGAGTCTCAGCGCGCCGGGTTTGAATCGTTGCTGAAGAAATATCTGCCGTCTTCGCTTGAGGTCACGGTGGTATCCGGCGGAAAAACCCGTACGGAATCGGTGAAGAACGCCCTGAAGGCGATGCCCCCGGAAGTGAAAATCGTCGCGGTCCACGATGCGGCGCGTCCGTTCGTGACCCCGGTGGAACTGGAGGGGTGTGTGGAGGCCTGTTCCCGCTGCGGGGGAGCCGTTTCCGCGACCCGGATCACGGATACGGTCAAGGAGACCGATGCGGACGGTTTTGTCGTGCGCACGCTGCCCCGCGAAAAATTGTGGGCGGTCCAGACGCCGCAGGTGTTCCTGCGCGAGCTTCTGGAAAAGGCCTATGCCGAGGCGGGAAAATGCGACCGCGTCTTCACCGACGACGCTTCGCTGGTGGAGGCTTTTACCGATACGCGCGTCCAACTGGTTCAGAGCTACGTTTACGGCGGCAACCGGAAGATCACCTATCCGGAAGACCTCGACATGGCCCGGTGTCATATTCAGTCACGGTGTGCCGGAGAGTCTTCCCGCTGAGGATTGTTTCCGAAAAAAGAAGACGTTTTCAGACGTTTCCGCCGGAGATTTCCGCTTCGATTTTGCGCGCGATTTCCGGGTCGGGCATCTGCATTCGCCCGGCCTCCGGATGCTGGGTGCGGAACCAGGTGTTCTGGCGTCGCGCGAACTGCCACGTGGCGGTCGTGATCTTCTCCTGAAGTTCGCCGCGCTTCAGCTTTCCGGCAAGACATGCGGCGATTTCGCGGTATCCGAGGACCTGCCATGCGGTCGGAGAATCGTGGAGTCCCTGTTTCAGGAAATGTTCCGCCTCCTCAATCCACCCAGAATCCAGCATTTGTGTACAGCGCGCGGCGATTCTCGCCCGGAGCGCGGCATTGTCCCACACCAGCACGAAGGAACGGGCGTCCGCGCGGGGCGGCGACTTTTTCCAGCGTTCCTGAAGCACGGTCATGGGAGAACCCGAAAGCAGAAAAACCTCCCGTGCCCGGATAAGTTTGCGGCGATGCTTGCCGACCTGTGCGAAGTCCGCGGGGTCTTCCCGCTCCATGAGGGACTGAAGTTCCGGGAAACGAACATCATTGTCGTAGGCTTTGTCGAGTTCGCGCCGGAGTTCCGGAGAGGCCGGGAGGGGGTCCAGTCCGTAGAGGAAGGCCCTCAGATAGAGTCCGGTTCCGCCGGCAATGACCGGGAGACGATTGCGTCCGCGGATATCCCCGGCCAGACGTTCGGCGTCGGCGGTGAAACGGAAGACGTCATATTTTTCCGTGAACTCGATATAATCGACCAGATGGTGCGGAACCAGTCGGCGTTCTTCCTGCGAAGGCTTGGCGGTGCCGATGTCGAGACCCCGGTAAATCTGCATGGAATCGGCGGAGATGATTTCGCCGGAAAGCCTTTGCGCCAGCTCCAGCGCAAGAGCGCTTTTGCCGGAGGCGGTCGGCCCCATGATCACCGGCAGGAGGAGCGGCTCATTTCTTGAGCTGGACATAAGCGGGAGAATCCGGATTGGATTTCCGGCGTTCCGGACGGATCAGCGTGGAAAGGATGAAAATGAAGACGCCCACGCAGATGCAGGAGTCCGCCACATTGAAGGAGGGCCACACGTATTTTCCGATGTAGAACTGGAGGAAATCCACGACCGCGCCGCGGAAAACGCGGTCGATCGAGTTTCCGACGATTCCGGAAATGACCAGAAACACAGCGAAATAGCGTTCCGTACAGCCGTCGGTCAGGGAGCGGAGGAACCAGAGGACCGAAATCATCACAAGGGTGGCGATCAGGAGCAGAAATCCGCCGCGTCCCGAGAGGATGCCCCAGGCCGCGCCGGTGTTTGTGATGTGGGTGATGTTGAAGAAATCGGGAATGACGACGGTTTTGAAGCCGAAGGGAATGTTTTTCACGATCCAGTATTTGCTGTACTGATCGAGGGCGAGCAGAAACAGTGCGAGGAGAACCGCCCACAAAAGGCAGCGTCTCTCCTCCGGAGGCACAATCCGATCCAGTTGGCTGCTTTGGAAAAAAGTCATCGGCGATTATCTTCTGTTGATGTCCATCTCTTCGCGTTTGGACTTGCATTTGGTGCAGAATCTGGCATAGGGCTTGGCTTCGAGGCGTTCGCGGGGAATGACGGCTCCGCAGTCGAGGCAGATGCCGTATTCGGAATCTTCGAGACGCTGAAGGGCTTCGTCCACCATTTCCAGGACGTCGACTTCCTCGGACATCAGTCCGAGTTCAAAGTCATGCCGGAAGTTGTCGGTGCCGAGGTCGGCCATGTGGGTCGCCATGCCGGCGCGTTCCCCTGCGGAATCCTTCCGGGAGGAAAGAACTTCGTCGGAATGGAATTTGACCTGTTCGCCGAAAGCGGCGCGGGCAAGCATCAGGAGGTCGTAATAGTAATTCTTTTCCGCTTTGGAGAGTTTCAGTTTCCGGACGGGTTCTTCCTTCTGCTTTTTGGAGACAGCCTTTTTCACCGGAGCGGGCGGAAGGGTTTTGCGCGGAGCGGGAGTAGGCGCGGCTTTTTTCATCGCGGAGGCCGGAGCAATTTGCTTTTTCGCGGGTACGGGAGCCGGAGCTGCTTTCTTTTTTGCAGGAGACGAAACAGCCTTTTTCACAGCGGGTGCGGCTTTGGGAAGCACGGCGGGCTTTTTGGTTGCGGGTTTTGCGGCGGCGGGCTTCTGTTTCACAGCTTTTTCAGCTTTCGGGGAGTTCTTCGGTATGGATGCAACGGCTCGCTTCGCTTTTTTTTCCATATTACACCTTCCTGATTGGTGAGTTATGATTTCTGCAAACTCCTGCTCTAATTGACTAATATAATCCCGTTTTGAAGAATTTTCAAGATTGATTGTTTGCAATCCGTTAAAACAAATGCCGAAACCCCCGGTTCCGAGACTTGACGCATCTCCCTTTGCGGGGTAAATTGACTCCGTTATTTCATCATCGCATAACGGAGGGTTCCCCATGCTGAAAATCAAAAACGGCGACAAAATTCTATTTACCGGCGACAGCATCACCGACTGCGGTTCTTCCGCCAGTGAGAACATCAACTTCCTGGGACACGGCTACCCCGTGTTCATTGCGGCCCTCCTCGGAGCCCGGAAGCCCGAACTGGACCTGACCTTCGTCAATACGGGGATCTCCGGCCACCGCGTGAGCGACCTCAAAGCCCGCTGGGAACGGGACATGATCAACCATAAGCCCGATGTCGTTTCCATCCTGATCGGAATCAACGACGTCGCTTCCCGCTATTCCCGCAATCTTCCGATCAGCGCTTTCGAGTTCGAGGCGGAATACCGCTTCATCCTTGAAAAAACCCGCAGGGAACTGCCCGGCGCCGCCATTCTTCTGATGGAACCGTTCGTGCTTCCGCTGCCCGAGGACAGACGCCTCTGGCGCGACGACCTCGACAGGAAACTCCAGGTGGTCCGCGACCTCGCCGCGGAACTGGCGGACGCTCTCGTTCCGCTGGACGGCATTTTCAATACGGCCGCCTGCCGCCGTGAAAAATCCTTCTGGACTCCCGACGGCGTCCATCCGACTCCGGCCGGGCACGCCCTGATCGCCGAGAGCTGGATTTCCTCTGTTTCCTTTTGAAGAAACGGATGCCAAATGATTGATTTTCACACTCACAGCATTGCGTCGGACGGTTCCGATACTCCTTCGGAACTCCTCGCGCTTGCCCTCGAAAAAAAGCTGTCCGCAATCGCTTTGACGGACCACGATACCCTTTCCGGCCTCCCGGATTTCCTTTCCGGCGCACAAGGAAAAAATATCGTCGCGGTTCCCGGACTGGAGATTTCTTCCTCGCTTTACAACAAGGAAATCCATATCCTCGGACTTTTTATCGACCCTTCCTCCCGGAAACTCCAGGATTTTCTTGTCCAGACCCGTCTGAACCGCAATGTCCGGAACTCGCAGATCCTTGAGAAACTCAATATCATGGGCTACCAGATCACGCTGGGAGAGCTCGATGAATTCGCTCGCGGGGAAAGCGTCGGACGTCCCCATCTCGCGCGGCTTCTTGTGAAGAAGGGCTATTTCGAGACGATTCAGGACGCTTTCGACCATTGTCTCAAACGGGGCGCACGCGCCTATTCCCCCCGCGTTCTGGTTCCTCCGGAAGAAAGCATCCGCGTGATCCATGAAGCCGGAGGACTTGCTTTCTGGGCCCATCCGGTCTACCGCAGCACCGGAGGCGAACGTTCCTTCGTCCGGCGCTATCTCCGGCGTTTGGTTTCGCTGGGACTCGACGGCATCGAAGCGTTCTATTCCCTCTTTTCCGTCTCCCAGCATACCATGATCATGGAAATGGCGAAGGAATTCAACATCCTTGTCAGCGGAGGCAGCGACTATCACGGTTTGAACCAGCCCTCCATCCAGCTCGGAACCGGATGCGGATCCCTGGAAGTTCCGGACAGCGTCCTTGAAACGCTTCTGGCCCGGAGGGCGGCAAAATGATTCCCTTCGCGGACGGACATACCCATTCCGTCCCCGACCGGGAGGACGTAATCGCGCTGGTCAACCTCCCTTATCCGGCGAGTCCGGCAAATCTTCCCGAGACTTCCCGCCTCTTTTTCTCCGCCGGAATTCATCCGGCCCGGACGGGACAGTCCGACTTTAACGGTCTGGAAGACTATCTGCTCGAAACCCGCTGCAGGGCCGTCGGAGAATGCGGCCTTGACCGTTCCATCGGAATTCCGATGGAACAGCAGCAGGAACTCTTCCTCCGCCACGTCCGGCTGGCCGAACGTCTCCGCCTTCCGCTGGTGATCCATTGCGTCCGGGCGTATTATGACCTCATCTCTGTCAGGAAGAGTCTGGGCCGGGGTTCCGTGCCGTGGCTGATTCATGGATTCCGCGGTAACGCGGAGATTGCCGCCGCTCTTCAGGAACACGGCTTCCTGCTGTCGCTCTGTCCCGCTTATGTAAAACATCTGGAAGCATTTCCGCCTTGCATCAGCCGGAACTCGTTCCTTCTCGAAACCGACGACGGAAAGGATGCCATCGAAATGGTATACGACCATGTCGCCCGGATCGGCGGATGGACTTCCGGCGAACTCCGGGAACTTCTTTTCATGAATTTCCTGAAGTTGTTCCAGACTGGACCGTGAATTTGCTTTTAGCGTTTTTGGTGATAATTTACTTCATCTCCATATTGTGAAAACCATGTGAAAGGATATTGAGAATGCCGATCCGGAAATGGGATGTCGCCATCATAGGAGCAGGACCTGCAGGACTTTGCGCGGCTCTTCAATGTGCAAGGGAAGGTCTGAAAACTCTTCTGGTCGAAAAAAACGGGATTTCCGGCGGAGCCATCACCGCCGCGGGAATCAATTATCCGGGGATTTTTCATGCGTGGGGACGCCAGCTGATTTCGGGAATCGGCTGGGAACTGGTGAAGAAAACCCTGCTCGAAACGAACTCGCCGCTTCCTGACTTTTCGGCTCCGGGCGACGGCACTAATCACGGCATGCATGTCATGATCAATTCCCTTCTCTTTGCGGCGATTGCCGATGAGGAACTTCTGACGGCGGGTGTCTCGATACAGTATCACACCATGCCGGGCGCGCTGAAGTCTTCCGGGGACGGCTGGCTCCTGACTTTGTGCGGAAAAGACGGTCTGTTTGAGGTGGAAAGTTCATTCGTCATCGATTGCACCGGAGACGCCAACGCGGTCAAAATGGCCGGGTTCCCCTGCCATGAACCTTTGGAATGCCAGCCGGGCACGCTCTCGCTGTATCTGGATAATTTCAACCCGTCCGCGCTGAACCACGAAGCACTTCAGAAAGCGTTCGACGAAGCCGCCGCGAACGGAGAGGTTTCCGCGGACGATTTCGGCTGGGCAAAAAAATTCAGCATCCGATTCCTTCTCGGTCATGGGAACAATTCCAATCATATTTGCGGAATCAATGCCGCAGACAGCGCCGGCCGGACCGCCATCGAAATCGCCGGGCGGCAGTCCATCCGGCGGGTTTACCGTTTCCTGAAGCGGCAGCCGGGCCTGGAAAACCTCCAGTTCCATCTTCGCTGCGCCGAGTGCGGCGTCCGCGAAACACGCACCGTTCAAGGCGAAGAAACCGTGACGCTGGAAGATTATTATTCCGGGCGGAAATTCGAGGACGCTCTCTGTTACAGTTTTTATCCGATCGATCTTCACGACGAAAAAATGGGATTGGATTTCCGGCCGCTGCCCAGAGGAGTCACCCCGACCGTTCCCAGAGGCGCGCTTGTCCCGAAGGGATCAAAGAGACTTCTCGCCGCCGGACGGATCCTCTCCTCCGACCGGCTGGCCAATTCCGCGCTCCGGGTGCAGGCCACCTGCATGGCGACCGGTCAGGCGGCCGGAGCCATGGCCGTGCTGTGCCTGAGAAATTCCTGCGGAGCCATGGAGCTTTCCCTGTCCGAAATCCGCTCGCTTCTTGAAAAACACGAGGCGATCGTTCCTTAAGAGAGCTTCAGAATCAGTCGGATTCCTCCACCACATCGGCTCCGCAAGCCGGACAATGTCCCGTTTGCCGGAGCGTCTCGATGCTTCCCCGTTCCAGGAGGCATGCTCCGCAGACAGGACAGACAAGAGCCTTCTTTTTCCGCAGCTTCCACTGCCGGGAGATTTCCATGAAAAACGGCATCAGGAACATTCCTGTCATCATCCAGCCGAAAAGGAACGCCATTCCCGCGTTTCGGGCGGCCGCACTTCTTGTCGCTTCCGGCGGATACAGAAAGTATGTCAGAGGAACCAGCAGCAGAATCCAGCACAAAAACAGATACAGCGGAAGCGTGTCCGTTTGAGGAAAAAGCCGGGATTCCGGAATCTCTGAACGAGCCCATTTCTTTTCCGGACTTCGGGATGGAATTCCCAGCGGCGTTCCACATGCCGGACAGGCATTTTCAGTGAGTGCCTTCATGCGCATTCGGGTGAATTTCAATGAATAACAATCCGGATTCGGACAGGTTGCCAGAAACAGGAGAGGAGTTTTCCTTCTCATAAAACGGACCATCAGAAAGGGGAAGACGGGAATGGAGAGACAACCAAGCAGGAAAAGCCGCTCTTCAAAAAGGAGGGTGAGCGCGCCCAGAAAACCGAAAAACAGAAGACAGACCAGCGGGAAGACAGTATAATGGAGAAGGCTTCGGGTTTCTTTGCGGCAGTCATAGACAAGTATTGCTTTTTTCCGCGGAGTGCGAACGAAAATGAATATCCCGACCCCTGCGAGAACCAAACCGGTCAGCCAGAGTGTCCCCCTCACAATTCTTGCGGATACCGTCAGGTCATTCCAGCAGTAAAGAGCGCTTTCCGATGGTTTTTCCGGGTTGACGAGAACACGGATGGAACGCCCCACGGAAAAGGGGGTTGAGGCCGGCCCCGTCCCTGGAATGGTTCCTTTGCCGAAATGCTGTTTGCCGTCAGCAGTGTTATACTTCCAGTGCAGAATGCATTTTGTGCCTGCCGTGTTTTTTCGGGATTTCCCGGGTTCCACAATCCTGACCTCCGTCAAGTCGGCTTGAACCGGTCGCCACGAATTTTTACGGATCGGGTACAGAATCTGGTCGTTTCCCCAGAGAATAATGAGGAGCAGCCCCAGAACCAGCCAGACCGCTCCCGGAATGTATTGCTGTCCGATCAAGTCTTTATGGAATTTCATTGAACTCTCTCCTGCGATTCCGTTGGGCGGACATATCATGCGTTCAGCTTCCTGTCCTTCGATAAGAATCTCTTTTTTTCGCCTTGTTTTTATATCATCATAAGAAATATAGATCTTTCCCGAAAAAAAACAACTCCATCCAATGCGTCGGTTCTGTGTCGCAATAGACTGTCCGGGAAAGTCCGGAGGGCTTGATTTTCATTCTTCGCAACAGTATATTCCCGACTTGTACGGCCGGGTGACGGGATAATCAAGAAATAACCTTCAGGAGTCCTCGTATCATGAACCTTTCTCAGGATGACAGAGTCTGGAACGCGAAGTGGATCGGAGCCGGATTTACGCATGTTTCCTTCAAGGCGGCGGCAAAGCCCGCTCCATTTTTCCGGAAATCGTTTTCTTTTTCCGGAAAGGGGAAAAAAGCGGAGGTTTTCTTCTGCGGCCTGGGCTGGTCCGAACTCTGGCTCAACGGCAAGAAAGTGGGAGACAGCGTTCTGGATCCCGTGGTCACGCAATATGATCGCCGGAGCCGTTATGTCCGTTACGATGTGACGAAGCTTCTCCGGAAAGGAGAAAACGTTTTCGGCGTCATTCTCGGCAACGGCTGGTATGACTGTTCCACCAATGAGGTCTGGCACTTCGACAAGGCTTCATGGCAGGATTATCCCAAGTTCATTTTCGAGCTGGAACTGGACGGAAAACCCGCGCTGATTTCCGACCCCTCGTGGAAATGTCTGCGGGAGGACAGCCCCATCCGTTTCAACGAACTTCGCAACGGCGAATTCTACGACGCCCGCAAGGAGCCCGGCGACTGGTCCGCGCCCGGATTCAAGGAAGCGGGCTGGGGTTCCTCCGCCATTGTCCCCGGTCCCGGCGGAATCCTGACGGAACAGACCATGCCGCCCTGCAAGGTCATGGCCCGGATTCCTCCTGTTCAGGAATATAAATCCTTCGACGGCGCGAAGCTCTATGACATCGGACAGAATATCACCGGCTGGGCCCGTATCAAGGTCAGGGGCGCCGCGGGCGCGGAAATCAAACTGCGCTATGGAGAAAAAATCAGCGCTTACAAGGACCAGCTTCTTCAGGACAACATTTCCAGCTTCATCAAATCCGGGGAAACCCAGACCGACCGTTACACGCTCAAGGGTGGTGCGGCGGAAGAATGGGAACCGCGTTTCACCTATCACGGATTCCGGTATGTGGAAGTCTCGGTGACTGGCGAAGCTGAAATTCTCGGACTCGAAGGATGTCTGGTGCATACGGCGTTCCGGTCCCTTACGGAGTTCAAAAGTTCCGATGCGACATTGAACAGGCTGTTTGAATGCACCCGCTGGAGTTTCATCGACAATTTCACGGGGATTCCGACGGATTGTCCGCACCGCGAAAAGAACGGATGGATGGGCGATGCCCTGCTGGGCGCCGAAACGGGACTTTTCCTGTTCGACATGGCCTCCAGCTATCACGACTGGGAGCAGACGATCGCCGACGCGCAGCGTCCCAACGGCCAGCTTCCCGGGATTGTCCCGACCACCGGCTGGGGATACAACTGGGGCTCCGGCCCGGCATGGGACAGCGCATTCATCCTCATCCCGTGGTATGTCTATCTTTACAGCGGCGAGGCGCGCATCCTCGCAGAGAACTACGAAAAGATGAAGCGCTATATCGAGTTTCTCGGCACACTGGCGACCGATCATATCGTCAGCTTCGGACTCGGCGACTGGTGCCATGTGGACATTTCCCGCATCACCGACATCCGCGTGACTTCGACCGGCTATTATTACGCGGATACCGTCGTCATGATGAAGTGCGCCGAACTGCTGGGACGCAAGAACGACGCCAAAGCGTTCCGCATACTCGCCTCCGGAATCAAGGATGCCTTCAATAAAATGTTCTACCGAGGAAACGGGGTCTATGGCAAAGGAGAGATGACGGCTCTTGCCTGCGCCCTTTATCAGGGGCTCTGTCCCGAAAAGGAATGCGCGAAAACCGCCGCGAAGCTGAACGAAACGGTTCTTGCGAACGGATGCCGTACGGATTTCGGAATCCTCGGAGCAAAGTATGTGCCGCGCGCCCTCGCCGATCATGGCTATGCGGAAACGGCCTACCGGATGATCACCCAACCCGCGTTCCCCGGCTGGGCAGACTGGATCAACCGCGGAGCGACGACCCTCTGGGAAACGTGGACCGGAGACTCTTCCCTGAACCATATCATGTTCGGCGACATCGCCGCCTGGATGATGCAGTATCTCGCAGGCATCGTGCCCGATGAAAAACATGCCGGTTTTTCCGCCCTGACGATCCGTCCGTTCGTCCCGGAAGGACTGGATTCCCTGACGGTTTCCTATTCGGTTCCCGGCGGAAAAGTCAAGGTGGACTGGAAAAAGAGAAACGGACGGTTCCATCTGGAGCTGACCGTTCCGAAAGGAATTCCCTGCCGGGTGCGTCTGCCGGACGGTTCCAGCCGCGAACAGAAAACCGCCTCCGCCTCCTACGAATGCGGACTCGGACAATAATCTCCGATTCCGTTCTGAAGTATAAATTGGAAAATCCCCCTGGCAGATGGGAACAGATTGCCGGCGGGGCGAATATCTGGGAAGCCGCATTGTGCGGAACGATCGGAGCGGGAGGTCAGATCAGCCGTATCGGGAATATCCCTCTGTGTCAGGACGAAATCATTCAGCTTCTTCAGAGTTATGCGGGTCGAGGCGGAGTGGAACCGGGGGTAATCAAACTATAGAGCCTGTTTTCGATAAAAAAGACAAAGTCCCAAATCACTTTTTCATATCGGGTTTATAGGCGATGAAACGCAGTTCAGTCGACAATGCAAGCCGTCTCAGAAGAAATTGAATCAGCGCCTGGGCAAAATTGCGGTTTTTGCCGAATTCCAACGATGCAAGTCTCTTGATTCCGAGAAAACCGGCCTGTCGCAGAAGCCTTTGCACATCCCGTTTTGAAAAAAACTGAAGATGGGTCTGGTTGCCATAAACATGGGAACGGTTCTTTTCGTTGAAAAGGGCTTCGTAGGAATAACGGTTCGGCACTGTCAGCAGAAAAATTCCTCCGGGCTTCATGGATGCGTAAATCTGTTCGCAGATCCGTTGTATATCGTTCACATGCTCAAGCACCTGAAGCGCACAGACAAGATCGAAACGGTTTTCGAAGCCGTCCAATTCTGAAAATACGGAAATTCCGGGGAACTGTTTCTCCATATGTTTCCGGGCCTGCAGAGAGGATTCCACGGCAAACAGTCTTGCTTCCGGATGAAGACTGTGAAAGACGGAGAGAAAGCCCCCGGTTCCTGCACCGAAATCCATGATGTTTACGTAATTTTTGCGTGGCAGGTCCTTGCACAGATACTCCCAGATGTCCCGGTTATTTCTGGCCCAGGTATCGATCCGGGGATCATCTTCCGATGAATAATAGGCGTTCAGGTAGACATTTTGAATGGCATCCGGGTCAAACTCAATGGCTTCCCGGAATCCGCAGTCGCAACAGTGCCCGAGTTTTCTTGAGTCCAGCGTTTCATCGAAAACCAGTCGGCGGCTTCCGCAAATTCCGCAGACCGTGCGGGAACCGGCGGTGACGTTTTTTTCTTCTTCCTGCTTTTTCACCCGTCCGCCCCCGCTTCCCTGTTTGCTAAGTAAATTATCCTCTTGACGTGGCTTTTCAACTAAACTTTTCGATCAATTTTTGGAAAATGCTGAATTTTTTTGCAATCGGAGTTCATCTGAGTATTCCGCACACAGAATCCCTGAAATCTCAACCGTGATAAAATATAAGATTTTCAATGCAATGCGCAGGGATTCTTCAGGCTGTTTCTCACGGATTTCCGCTGCTGGGACAGATATACGCTACGGATGCTGGAGGGTGCGTGGATATACTCCCGGAACAGCTGGTTCGAGAAAGATTCCACTTTGGCATAGATGACGCGCATCTGAAAATAGGTCAGAAACACCAGAAATCCGTTTTTCAGCAGATAGACCAGAGAAACCAGCAGGCAAAGGATCAGCAGGAAAGACTTGTTGGAAGAGGGGTGAATGAAATCATAAACCAGATGGAGATAATAATTCTGCTGAACCAATGCCGGGTTGGTCAGCAAGGCGATGATCGGAAGAATCAGGCCGATTCCGAGAAGTTCCAGGTTTCCGGCGATAGTCATGAGCAGAAGAAGCAGATAGATGAAGCCGCGTTCTTTCCGGGAACTGTTTTTCCACAGCAGTGCGATCATTTTTCTCATGATCCGGTCTCCGGAGAACGGAAATGAACTGATGTCTGCCGCATTCCGTTATTTTTCGAGTATTTTTCGCATCGCATTGATTCTCCAAAATTTTTCATGCAATATACAGACCTTTCCGGTTTTTGTCAAGCGTATTGAGGCGGGAAAGTGAAATAGAACAGCGCCTGAATCTGGGGGATACCGGTGTCGGCGGTTCCGATCCGGGCCGCAAGGAAGTCCCTGCGCCTTGGATCGATATCCTCGAGCAGCATGTCTTTCGGTGAGTTCAATTTTCTTTAACTGGAGTCCACGGACCTCCCCTGGAGGATTATTTCCGGAAAGAAAGAAGGTATTTCCATGAATTCCATCAGAAAAATCTGGCTTTTTTTGAAGAATTCCGGAGGTTATTTGTATTTACTTTCCAGTGGACAGCAGATCCAGAATCCTGCTCTTCAGTGCGATGATCCCGGAAGCGTCTTTGATTTCCGCCATATTCTTCGACAGGCTGCGATACATCTCCGGATTTTTCCGTTCGAGCATCGAAAGCAAATCGAAAAGTTCAATGCCGTATGCGGTGTTTTTCCAACGGATCGTTTCCACCGGTCCGTCCGCATGGGGATAAAGCAGATGGGCGTTTCCGTTAGTGCCTGCGCAGAGAATATTTTTCCATGGGTTGTCTTTGCCATAGCCTCCGATCATGTTCCAGAAAAGGAATCCGCTGAAGCCGTTCAATTTCATCAGGATGAACGGCATGACCGGAGCATGGGCGTCGTCTTCGAGATTCATGCCGGGGAGGTTGGATGACATGAATTCGTCGCCTGCTTTGCGTCGTTCGGACTGCCACGGCTCGGCTTGGATTCTGCCACGGCACCAGATGTTGATGGATCCGTAGAGCGGAGATACATCCGCCTCATAAATCGTTCCGAGTATTTTCAGGTCCGGGAAACGGGAATGAATCTTCCGGCTGATTTCGATTACTTCCGGGAAACGGTCGGCCGGAGCTTCGTCGATGGTATAGAAAAACGCCTGCTCATAGAGATTGTGTTTTTTCAGGAGTTCGACGGCGCGTTCCAGTTTTTCATGGTCCTTGACGATGAACGGCGGAATCGCAATGCTGGCGGCATGGTTGCGTTGCAGTTCCTCCAGCTGGGCATCCATGTTCTTGTCCAGTGTCCAGAGAACGCCGTTTTCACGCGGAGTCATGCGGTGCCGATAATATAATTCGCGGCATTTTTCCTGAAATTCCTTCGGAGTTCCCTTATAGCCGACCTCTTTCAGCAGCGTCGGGGACAGAATCCAGCATCCGACGGTGGTGCGCAAGGAACTTCTTTCCGGCAGGGTCAGGTCGAGAACCCTGCATTGCAGCGGCAGTTCCAGAGTCCCCAGCACAATATTTCCTTTATAGAGTCCCGGTTTTTGTTCTGCGGGAACGAACACCTCCACAAAGAGCGGCTGATTTCCGCCGGGCGGAACGGTGACGGATTCCTTGATATTCAGAAGCGGATCGGGAAAGCGTCCGACCGGATATTTCATGGTGAATCCGCTCGGTTCCGTGGTGGTGACATATCCCACTGCTTTTACCGATACGGACAGTTCCGCGCCGTCGCTTCGCAGAATGGTGGATTTCAACGGCAGGATCAGCGGATTGGATGACGGATTGCATAGCACGAATTGGCGATAGATACGGGCGTTGCGGGGGACTCGGATGTCATCATTTACGCCGGGAGAATTCCGGAAAGTATCGCATTCGAATATCTTCTCAAAAGGCGAGACTTCCCAGACATTCGGGGTAATCCGATGTCCGGCAAGTTCGCGCGGCTCGATTTTCCGATAGGGCGATTGCGGCGGTGCCCATGCGGTCAGCGCGGTATGAAGGACATCGGTTTTTCTGATCGGATCGATGGAAAGTTCCAGTTTTTTTCCCCCGTCGAATTCCAGTGCCACCGTATTGGTTCCGGACAGCTCTCCGACGGGTATTTTCAAACGGACCGGCTGCCCGACATTGAAATCCGTCCTGATCAGAGAGCGTTTTACGGGCGCAGTCATCGTGACGTCAACATTTTTCCGGTCGATTGCGGGGCAGATTTCCACATTCAGAGCACCCTTGGACCATTCATAGGAAACAACGGCTTCCGGGATTGCGGCGGCGGGAACCGTAGACGGTTCCGCGAGGCCGATGAAATAGCGTGCGCTCCAGCTTGCGCCGGGTTCCATGGGGGCGGGCTGGAATGTCCATTCCATCGTATGATAACCGTTCCAGTAACAGTAATAATGCTTCAGGATGCGGCTGTAATCCGTGGAGAAATAAATCAAACGTCTGCTTTCAGGATTATATGCGCCGAACCAGTTGCGCGCAGGATCCTGAAAATAGTCCGCCGAGGGCGGAATCAGCTCGATCCCGGTATTTTTCGGAAGAACGGTTTGTCCGTAATTACGGCTGATGATGTTGTGAACCCAGGGAGTCACCGCATACGGTGTTTTCTTCCGGTTGGTAATGATCCATTCGATCTCAAGGACACGGGCGCCGTCGTTCAGACGGAAGATTTTTTTGAACTCAAGGTCGTGGTATTTTGGATTTTCGGGACGACAGACGGCTTCCAGAATCTGCATCCCATTTTCCCGGACGGTTTTTCCCTGATACTTCAGGCGGGTGATGTCGCCGGGATACCCGTCTCCGGCCAGCCGGTCTTCAGCCAGGGCTCCGCAGTATTCCTTGCCGGAAAGAAATTCGCGAGCGGTTTCGGCGCTGTTGATTTTGTCTGTCATGCTTCGGACGGTGGCGCCGCGCCCGAGGTCGACTGTCACCTTGAGATATTTGTTTTCCAGCACTGCGGGGTTGTAAAAAGTCTGAGTCATACCGCTGATTCCTCCGGCCAATAACATTCCAGTGAACAGATATTTCCACAACATGAGATTACTTCTTTCCGGTTATTTTGATTTCAGTGATGTTCAGATATTTGTTTTCGGCAGCCCAGACTGTCACTTTGACGAATGCGGCCTTTCGGTTGCAGGGAATCACCAGTTTCCAGAGCCTTTTGGCGTTGGCTGCTTCATCGGCGGAGACTTCTCCGGCCTTGTCGAATGTGATTTCGTCTTCGCTTGTTTCGACAGCCGCCTTTGCTACGCCATAGATCCCGGAAAGATTGGAGCCGTAGATTTCAATACTGCCGATCTCGGTTTCCTTTTCCAGTTCCAAGTTGAAGCTGATAAAACATTCTTCAGGCTTGACCCGCCAGAATACATAGCAGATTCCGGTCTGAGGCGCATAATCGAGCTTACCGTCGAAAAGCAATTTTTTACGGCTTACGGTTCCGTCCGCGGAAGTTACCAGATCCCGGTCAAGCCTTGTCCCGTAATGCTTGAAGTAATTGCCGGGAATCACATCGTATTTCTTGACTTTGATGTCCTGTCCTGAGACAGCCGCAGCCAGCGACAATCCAATGCCTGCGATAAAATAACGTAACATCGTTCACCTCATTGTCAGAATCTGGTTGATGATTTTGTCTCTTAAAGACTGGAGTTCTTCCATCGTCATATTGTGAAGAGTTGCGGTAGACGGCAGTTCAAAATTTCCTCCGGCCTCACGCAGAGTCCTGTAATAACGGCTGTCGTTGATGCCGGCGCGCAGCATTTCCCAGCCGAAGGTTGTACCCCAACGGCCGTCTTTTTCCGGGAACGGCCAGGCGATATTCCAGTCTTCCTTGCCCCAATAATAGGCAAATCCCCACATACCGCGCAAGTTCATGGCATCCATGAGAAAGCCGTAAGAGGAACGGGCCCCGAGCGCGTCGGCCGCCCGGACCTGGGTATATCCGTACTTCACATTGTCGCGGATCTGTTCCGGCGACACTTTGTCCCACTGCGGGTAAAAGTGGTTTGAGTAGGATTCTCCGTTCCATCCCTGGAAGACGCCGTTATAGAGGGCGCAGAGGTTCAGGTCGATCATGCCGGGCCAGTGCATCTGTCCGGCAATGGTGGCATTGGCGGCGATTTTGACAGCTGTATTTTTTTTCAGCGAACGGCAGAGAGCTTCGAAATCGGCGGTGACCTTCGGATGAATATCCGGCTCGTCATAGCTGTGCAGATAGAATTCAAATCCTTCTTTTGCGGCGGCTTTTTCCATCCGGCTGAAAAGCCGTTCCGCGGTTTTCGCCCATTCCGGCGACTGCATATTGTCGGTTCCGGCCGCGGCGGAAATCTGCTTAGGAAGAGAGCCGAGCAGCCCGAAAATCAATACTTTGCGGTTGAGATTTTCTTTCTTCAGCCAGACAAGCGCCTCTTCGAAGCGTGAAATATCGATTTGGCCGTCGGGAGAAATCGAAACCGGCGTTGTCCATTGGTCAAGGAAAAATGTATTGACTCCGTGTTCGCGCAGATCGGAGCACTGACGACGGCGGCGTTCCGGGTCGCGCCCCGGCAGGGAGTTTATCCAAAGCCCGTAGATTTTCTCCGACGGCGCGAGCTTGAACGGCAAGACTTCAACATGAACAGGGAATTCATATTTCTCGTTCAGAATCAGTCTGCCGCGATAATTCCCGGGCGCGGTGTCTGCCGGAATATGGAAAATCAACCATAAAGATCCGGTTTTTCCGGACGGGACTTTCCATTCGTCGCTTCCAAGCAGGCGGTCGGGCTGAACCACCTCCAATCCCTCGGCTTCGATATGCTTGAAGCGATCATTGGAGCCCGGCCGGGCATATCCCAGAACCCGGATATCCGGGGAAAACGGCAATCCTTCCAGACGCCAACGGAAGGTAACTTCGCTTCCGCGGTTGAGAACCGATAATACAAGCGGCTCAAATTCTCCGGGACAAACCCGGATGGAAAGTTTCCGTTTCATTTCCTCCGGTTGCGGAAAACTCCATGGATTTATCTCTGCGCCTGCTGTCGGCACAAAAAAAAGCAACTTATCGAGGGGCGTCTCCATTATTTCCGCATGGCCCGTCAGACGGTAACGCGGAGAAAGATTGCGGATTTCCAGCATTGTATTTCCGCTTTCCAACTCGAAGACCTTGTCGTAATACGCATTGGTATAGCCGGTGCGGTCATAAACCGTGTTTCTGCGTCCCAGAAAACCGGTGCGGTCGAAGGCTCCTTCTCCATTGAATGCAATGAAGTCGGAATCCGCTTTGACGAACCAGGCATTGCGGGCCGGAGAATAATGATCAGCCCCCTCCAGCGGCACCCGTGTCAGATTCCAGACCTTCTTTCCGGTGTTGACGGGCATTCCCGGGGCTTTCCCGTTCAGAGTCAATCCCATGAAATAGCCGCCCCAGCCTTCCTTGCCGTCCGGCAGGTCCAGTCGTGCGCGCACCTTCAGCAGCGCCTTTCCCGGTGCATTGAAGGTGATGCGCGTATTCGCGCCGGGGGCAAGATCGAATGAGTCTCCCCGGGCAATCCATCCCGACACCAGCAGGAGAGTTACGTTAAAAAGTTTCTTCATCTTTCCCTCATTGATGCCAGATCAGCTTCTGCTGTCCCGTCATGGTGAGAATTGTATACTGCGGATATCCTTCGACATGGCCGTCGAGCATCAGCAGGTTGGCTGTTGTCGAATGGCGGAAGCGGACCGCTGTTTTAATGGAGTCGATGTTGCTGTATCCCGTGTCCGGATATAAGGCCTTTGCATCAAAAGCAATGGGAGCTTTTGAGGCGATTTTTGCCAGATTCGAATCATACTTCCGGTTTGACAGCCGGTAATTCAAACCGTAGGAGACCTGAAAGAACGGATTCCAGTCGTAGGTATCCTTCTGTCCGACCGCTTCCTTGCAGACAAACATTTTCGGGCTGAGAAAAAGTCCGACGGTATCATACTTGTAGACCTCGGTCATCCCGCGTCCGGAAATCAATGAGATCCAGCAATGGCCGGTTGTGCTGTATCTTCCCGGAGGAATCATATCTCTGTTGGCGTCGCAATACATCTGAAGCGCGGAGCCGATCTGCTTCAGATTGCTTACGCAGGCAATCCGGCGTCCGGCCATTGCCGCCTTATTCAATGCAGGAAGCAGCAATGCGGCCAGAATGGCGATGATCGCAACTACAATCAGAAGCTCGATCAGTGTAAAACGTTCCTCCTTGCTTTTCATTTTTTTCCTCCTTGTTTTTATGATGATTTTCCTGTACTTCCTCGACGATAAAAATCCAATTCGACCATAGGGACTTTTTTACGGTCTTTTCCTTCCATCCGATCCACCAGTGCGCCGATCATTTCAGTTCCCAGCTTTTCATAGTCAAGCCCGACGCAAGATGTTTCCGGAACGGTATTCACGCTGACCAGCGAATTGTCAAAGCTGACTACGCTGATATCCTGCGGAATGCGCTTCCGCCGCCGTCCCAGCTCTCCCATCCCGCCGAGCAGGAAACTGTCCGAAAGATAAAAAACAGCCGTCACATCGGGATGTCTGTCCAGCAGAGCAGCCGTGCTTTCCGCACCATGGGTTGAAGGCGGGGTACACGACTCGGAAGATTCGATCAAACTGGGGTCGTAGTCGGGAATGTAGCGGCGGATTTCGGAGAGAAAGCATTTGACTTTTTCCGCGTTGATTTCGTAGTGATTTGAAATCACTCCGATTTTCCGGTGTCCCATTGCCACCAGATGTTCAACCATGTGCATCATCCCCGAGGACAGTTCGACTTTGACGCTGATTCCGTTTTCATACGGTAACTTTTCCCAGTAGGTGACCGCTGGAATTTCGCCTTTTTCATTGAGGAAATTGAAAAAACGGTCGCTGAAATGCCCGATCAGCACCAGACCGTCCATATTTCCGGCCAGCTGCATGTAATCATAATTTTCGCCGTGTTCATTGATGACCTGGATAAAGGAACGGTATCCGGCATTGGAAATCGACTGAATCAATGAGATGATCAGCGTCTGTATCCAGAAACTATCCCGTGCACTGGTTTCACAGAGAAGTATGCCGATGCAGTTGCTGCTGAGTGCGCGGACAGCCCTCGCATGAAAATTCGGCACGTATTGCATTTCCCGGATCGCCGCTTCGATGCGTTGGCGCCGCGGTTCGCTGCATCTGGCTCCATTCAGGAATCTTGAAACAGTGCCGACGCTCGTCTTTGACTTCAGTGCCACATCTTTGATTGTCACGTTTCCATTCATCGTTCGCTGCGACTTTATTTATTTTTTAATCGTTATTGAATCGTTTCCATATTTCTATTATATATCCGAACTTCTATCTTGTCAATCTCTTTTCCTGAAAAAGTCCGATTTTTTCAGAAGAGGGCGCAAGGATTGCCTAGGAAGTTTCTCCGGGAAGGTGCGCAGAACATGGGGAAGCATCTGAAAATCAAAAAGTTTTTCAACTCGGTTCTGTGAGTTCAGGAAAGTGTTTTGACGCTGCCGCCTTCGGAGAGCTTCGGGATGAATTTCCGGCTGGTGAATTTGCCGTCCGGTTCGGAGAGCATCCGCATCATCATGGCACCGGCGAATTTGCCGATTTCCTTTTTAGTCGTGACCAGCGAAACCGGCTGAGGCTGGAGGAATTCCAGAAAACTCATGTAGTCGTAGCCGATCACAGAGATGTCATCGGGAATGCGGAGTCCCATGCGTCCCGCCTTGACATAAAAGTCCAGGAGGAAATAGTCGCTGAAACAGAAGATGCAAGTGAAATCGCGTGCATTGTCGAGAGCTTCGTCGGCATGCTCGAAGACACGGACTTCGCCTCCGTGATTCCGGAAATATTCGCAGAAAGCCTTGCCGCGCAGATCGTATTTTTCCTGATAGTGACCGATATAGGCGGCCCGGCGGTGTCCGTGTTCGAGAAAGCATTTTGCAGCGGCTCTTCCGCCGGCCTGTTCGTCATTGTAGACCGACGTGAATTTATCGTGTTCACGTCCGAGGCAGATGACCGGCTTGTGTTCGCTCTGATTGAACAGAAATTCCTCTGCAGGGGTGATTCCCTTGTCCGATACCAGAGGCGCATAGAGGTATCCGTCCACTCCTTTGCTGTGCATGAATTTGACGGTCTCGAGCTCGTCTTCCTGATTGAAATGGGATACGGAAAGCAGGAGGTGGTATTTATGGGGAAACAGAGACTCCTCGGCGCCGCTGATGACATCGATCCAATAAGAGCGGTTGACGTCGCCGGGGATGATCAGCCCGATCAGGAACGTATGGTGCGTTTGCATGGCGCGTGCGTAAATGTTCGGCACGAAATTGTATTTCCGGATAACCTCCTCGATTTTCCGGCAGGTTTTTTCGGAAATCTTGTATTTCTTCGAGTGCCCGTTGATATAGAAGGAAACCGTGGAGTTGGAGACTCCCGCTTCTTTCGCGATATCGCTGATTTTCATAACATGGCGCTCTCCAGAATCACGGCTTTTCCGGCCGGGACCGTGACGGTTTGGGTTTCATTCAGCTTTAATATATTGCCGTTCAGTGAATTTGTAAATGGTTGAACGGCGTTTTTCAGGCTGAATTTGAAGATGGAATCGCCGGAGGCGCGGTCATTGATCAATACCAGGGCGATTCTGTCATTCAATTCATAGAGTGCCATGCGGTCCTTGACTTCGGCGGTGGCATCAATCCGTGAGTCGTTTCGTTTTCCTTCAAGGAGATACGGCTCGAGACGGGCAAGAATCCGGCTGGCTTCCGCATCGCTCAACATGAACGGTTTCCCGTCTGCCGGCAATTGGTCTCTGCTGAATCGGATGCCTGTTTTATTTTTTCTCCTCCAGAACAATATCTCTGAATAACAGGGTTTCATCATTTTTCTGTCCCCAGTTGGCCAGTACCATGATTTGCGCATATCTGGCGCCGGGCCACAGCGTGGAGGCGGGGGCGCCTATTTTGACCATGGGTTTGATGTCTCCCTGATATCGGGTCCAGTCCGTAAGAAGTTTGTTAAAGGTGAAAGCATACATCAAATGGCCGCTCATCAGGTGAGCACGGACTCCGGTGCCCGCCGGAAGGGGTTTTACAAGCGGCTTTTCCAGAGAAACGTTCCAGCCGTCTTCGTCTTTCTGCAGGTCGGTGACCCGATAGGTCTGGAAATTCGGGAGATCTTTGTATTCACCGGAGGTGTCGGTTCCGACGGCAACCAACAAACGTCTGACCCGAAGCGCTTCTTCCCATGCGGCTGCATTCCGGACTTTCAATGTGGTGGAACCAGCTCCGGCCTCCTCGACCAGGGTCGTATCGCTGCCAGAAACTGCATTTACGGAGGAGGCGTCAATGATCTTGCGGTCGGAATTGAACAGTCGCAGGCCGACCAGAACGACATTCGGGTTTTTTCCGGCGGATTTGAAGTAACCGGAGAGGCAGTAGGTTTTTGTCGGGTCTAGTTCGATCAGTTTTTGTGTGGTGACCATTTTGCTGCCGGTAACGCTGAAGCATTTACCGTCTGGCTGTCCGTTATCGACGGTCTGGACGGGGCTGGTCCAGGTTTTCAGGTCTTTGCCAGCATTTCCGTTGGGACCCGTGTTGGCGGACTGCTGGGCCGAGGCTGCTATTGCGAAAACCGCGGCAGCCATGCTGACGATGGGTGACAGTTTTTTCATCTTAAAATTCCTTTGCGGTGATATTTAAAAGAAGTTTCGACATTTTTATCTGGATTGAATCCAGTAAATTCGGAAATCGCCTCCGTCGATCTTGATTTCTCCTTCATAAATATTTCCCTGAAGGGTGTTGAAATGAAGGGGACGATAGGTTTCCGCATCACCGGCACCCAGAGCCGTGGCTTCAGCGAAGAGCAAATTACGGTTGATTTTTATTTTAGCCGTGACCGGATCGTCAGTCAGGTTGACGAATATTGCCAGAACCCGGTCTCCGTTCTGATAATAGCTGCTCTTGACCTTGTCCGGGAGGTCGGTTGTAATCGCCTTCTGCTTCCAGTAGGGATGAAATTGGGCGTTCCATAACGGGAGCTGTGCCAATACCGTCAGAATCGGGAAATACCAGGTCGGATTGCAGTGGACCGGCCAGAAGGTCATGTCGTGCAGCAGCGTCCAGGCGATGAGCTCGCGGTTATAGGCGCGTTCCATATTGCGGATGCCTGGAACTTGCGGAGTTTCCGCCACGTTGCCGGGGTAAAAAATCGGGATCATGCCCCATTGTTTGGCGGCATAACGGAAGCGGAAATCTTCCGGTGTGTAGTAATTGCGATAACTTTTGGCGTTACGAAGGCCAAATGCGGTTTGTTCTCCTTCCCCCATCAGCATGACATCGAAAAATGGATAGCAAGGGCTGTTGTGATCGGTTAACAATATGGCGTCCGGATTGCGTTTTTTCACCTCTTTATAGATTCGGCGCCATTGTTCCACCATATTGAATACATCGCGTTCCTCGATTTCCCGCCCGGTCACGGTTTTGAATTTGTGGTTGTGGGCAGGATTCTTGCAGAGAAATGGATCGGACTCATCATTGTAAATTCCCAGCCACGGATAAGTGGAAACCGATTCTACTGCCGAATAAATCATCCAGTCGCGGCGGATCCCGCTGGCACTGCATAATACGGCGTGTCCTTCCGTGCCGAATGGGTTCCAGTGACGGGCCATAAAGGAGCCTTTGGCAAATGGATTGGGTTTAGCGCTGCGCGAGACTTCTTCAAAATGGTCCATGATTGGTTTGATCGGGTAACCGCTGACGTTGGTGTCCTGATAAATCATCGGCCAGATGTTTTTGCTTCGGCGCTCTTTCACGTATGTTTTCAGTTTTTCCGGGTCCGCCGGAATGGGGTTTCCCCAGGTGATGCATCCCAGGACAGGATAGTGGGTGGTCCAATGCATTCCCATTACTTTGAAACCGAGCAGCGCCGCACGTTCGCCAGTTGTTTGTCCCCCCAGAACCGAAGCGCCGGTGTTATCGCACAGCTTGGAATTGGGGCGCGTGACGCCGTCCGGATCGGCGGGAAGCCATTCCGCAGAAATTGCTTCGTCGCTCATCAATACCCATTGACGCCAGTTCTTCGGCAGCGGTTTGACGGGGGTCACGTTCAAGGCAAATTTGAAGGAGGTTGCTTGCAGAGAAAACGGTTTATTGCCGTCGGCAAAGTTGATTTTGAGAAGCGCCGTATCGCCGGAACGAATGATCTCAAAGGCCCGGTCCTCCCGATACTGCAGCCAGCCGCGAGGCGAGTTTGCGAAAAAAAGGAAACTCTGATCTTCATCGCCAAACCATATCTGCCAGCGGAATGGACTTATATATTGATTGCTTATGGTCCCGACTTGTTCTTTGGAAAACCGGATATGATCCTTATGCCAGATTGTTGGAGGCCAGGACTGGTAATGATAAAATTTGACGATATCTGAACGCAGGGGGATTTGCAATGACAGCTGTTCGACCATTGCAGGAGAACGGGGAGCAAGGGTTACGGTATATTCAATGCTGCCGTCAAACCAGAATTTTCCGCTGACGGAGATTTCGGTTCCCTCCAGGACACCGGTTTGGCGAAAGTCGGCTTCATCGGGATGGGTGGACACCAGTTCAATTCCTTGCTGACGCCATTTTGCTGTGGTTTCCTTGCCGTCCCTGATGACAGTCAATCGCATGGGGGCGGTAAGAATGTCGTTCTGTTGGTTTTCGATTTGAGACGGGAAAGGACCTTTCTGAAAAGAATAGTTTCTTCCCCAGCAGGTCAGGCGGTCCGGAGCTGCTGTAATGGCAGTCCACGGAGGGGGAACGGAGTGGTCAAGTCCATATCGGTTGTCTTGCCAGTTGTCCTTGTTTTCCCATGCCGGAGAGGCTCCCGCAGTCATTGAACTGATTCCTGTGCAGACAACAATAAACAAAAAGATTTTTCTCTTCATTTTTGAGTATCCTTTAGGTTTTCTGATGAATTCATTTGCCGACGACGATATAAGCGGCAGTAGGAGTCGGACGATATTTGTCCCCGAGCAAAGACTGGCGTTTCAGGCTTTCCGCATGGCCATCTCCGAGAAGAGCGTTGGCCGCTCCGGAATGGCGGCAGTGGATCGCGGCATATGAGGCGTAAGCGATCCCGGCCCATGACTGCTGGAGAGGGCTGCTGGTCTGGTCGATCGAATCGACAAGCAACATTATTTTTGTCAACGGTTCTCCATATCCCCTGACTTTAGCAAGTTGGCTGTATTTCTCAAATCCTCGCACGAATGAGGCATAAGTGCGCAGTTTGTTGAATGTTGCCGGAGCTAAGGAAGGACAGAATGCAACCTGCGGTTTGAGAAGACTGGTTTTGCTTGTCAGCATATCTCCCCATTGGGTAAGGCCTGATGCAGGAGATGTTTCATTGTTATTGGACGGAAGGAAATCATTGTAGGTGTCGATATAATCGAACGTTGCGAGTCCGCATTGCTTCAGGTTGTTCACACAAAAAGTTTTCCTTGCTTGTTCCCGAGCATGATTGAGCGCAGGCAACAGCAGGGACGCGAGAATAGTGATGATCACAATTACTACCAGCAATTCTATCAATGTGAAATGCTTTCTTTCCTGCATGGGCTGCCTCCTATATTTGCGTTTTATGATAAAAATCATTGTCGAAAAACCGGTGATAAAAATCAGGTTCCCGGTAAGGGTTCCAGAGGATGGCGCTCAGCAGGGCGATGCTCGGCTGAATGGCATATTCAAGGGTGCCGTCCTCGAACAGGCAGGTCACCTGGGTTTCCCGCGGGTTTTCCGCGAGGACTTCACGGTAGAGCTTCAGCACTTCGGGGTAGTTCCGGAACCAGAGCATGTTGAACTTGGAATTCAGCGCCTGATTTTCCAGCGCCTTGCGCCGGATCTGCTGTGAGAGCTGTCCGCCCATCCAATAGGCGCCGTGGTGCTCGAAGTTATCCCAGCGGAGGTTGATGAAGCCTTTGGCAACCATCATGAATTCGCGCCTGTCGCGCAGCCGCGCGATGCGTTTGGAGTAATCGATGGTGGCGGGCATGTCCGGGCGCTGGTTCAGCCAGCCGCGGCGGGTGTCCGATTTCCGCGTAACCGGTTCAATGCAGAAGGGAATCATGCCGGCGTCTTCCCATACCAGGGAGATTCTGGAATCGACGGATTCCAGAAGATCGATATTATCCATGATCGAAATGGCGTGAAGCCCGAAATAAACCCTCAGCCCCGGATATTTTTTCAGGAGGCTGTCCGAGACCCGGTTGACCATTTCACAGCAGAGGCGGGTATTGCGTGCGGCGACCTCATTGTTTTCCGCCGGAAATTCGGTCAGGGTCTGGAAATAAATGGCAGTCAATCCTGCTTTTGCGTAGTATTCTTCAAAATGGTTCATCACGTATTGTTCGAGTTTTTCCAGCGTGGAGGAATCGCCCAGGTCGAGTTTCTTGCCCCATCCCCAGTGGAAGCCCGCAATGACACGGATGCCGCGTTCCGCCGCATAGTCGATGACTTCGCGGAAATTGACGGGCGGTATGTCGTTCCAGACGGTCAGGGTGTTCATTTTCAGACGGGCCATGTTGTCGAGGAAATTACGGTAGTCGCGAATGGGGTAGCCCCAGGTCCAGATGCCGCGTTCGCCGATGGCAGGCGATTCGGAGAGGGAACGGTCCGGCAGAGACTGAAGCATGTTCCGGCGGTCTTTTTCCAGGTCGCAGACAGCCTCGCATCCGATGATTTCACTGTTGAAATATTCAACGCCGTTCAAAACCCCCTTGGGAGTCCGGGCGCCGATGGCGATGTAACGGAGATTGTCGTCGGTCCATTTGCCGATGGCGACGCCATAGCCTTCCGGATGGTCCGGGATGAGGAGCCTGCCTTGTTTCTGAAGTTCTGCAATCAACGGATTGTCAGAGGGGGTTCCGACAATGATCAGATGATCTTCCGTTTTGTTGGCGGAGGCGATGTCGGCAGGCTGAAATTCGATGACATACGACAGAAGAATGCCGAGAGCCGCATTGAGTTCGGACAACGCGAAACCGGAGATGCCCCGGGTATCCCCGTGCTTAATTTTCCAGCGGGGATGCGGCGTCTTGTCTTTATAATAGGATTCAAATTCGTTTTTCATGGCTCAACTAAAATGTTTTTGTTGTTTATATATAGTATAATGCAAAAGTTTGAATTGTCAATGGATATGTTCGAAAAAAAATCATTTTTTTGAAACACTATGCATAAAAAACAGTTTTTTTCAAAAAAATGCTTGCATTCTTCATCGAATAATGGTATTATATGGATGGATTGCATGGAGTCTTTATTATGCCGAAAACAAAAAAAATATCATTTACACTTGATCGTCATTCACAGGAACCGATGACTGCACAGCTGATGCAGCAAATCAAGGGTTTTATCGATTCTGTGCCGGAAGGGACTCGTTTTCCTTCCGAACGCAATATCGCTAAGGAACTAAAAATCAACAGAGTTACAATTCAAGCGGCAATGCAGCCATTTGTCGATTCAGGTGAAATGCGTCGTTACGGCAACAGGGGGACTTTTGTTTTTCCACAAAAAGTGTCGGAGATACCAAAACTTCATCCAATGCAAATGGAAGATATTTATTCGTTGCGAAAGGCAAAAGTGCCACTAAAGCTCATGATCTATGAAGATTATCGTTTTCAGCGGGAGTTCTGGGAGAGCTGTGTCGATCAATTTCAGAAAACATATCCGCGGATTCCATTGCAAATCATCTGGGTTCCGCAAAAATATTCAAACGAAACATACGGAGAATATATTGCAGAAGAAAAACCCGATTTGATTCAAACTTTTTTTCATCCGATGCGTTGCAGACTTCTTGCGAAATTGCCAAAAGCATTTATGAACCGTTTGTCCAGAGAATTTTTCTGTACGGAACATATACTCAATGAGATTGATTCATTATTCGGTTCATTGGTTCCGGTTTACTTTTCTCCCATCTGGCAATTCATCGACTTGGAACTCGCTGAAAAATATGGAATCAAAGCGATGATCCCAAGATTTAAAAGAGAAGGATTTCTGCAAGTTCTGCCGGATATAATGAAAACGGCTCCGAGATCAGTAGGTGCAAATACTCTTTGGAGATATTTTTCATACGCCGACAATCGTCCCGTAGAAGATCCACATGCGGCATTCAAACAGATTGGTGAACTTTACGATCTTGTCGACCGGTATGCCTGCCAGGGAATCCGCTTCAAAACAGACGGGTCCAATGCCTCGGATGGCTTTGCAAACGAAAAAGAACTGTTTTCTTTTGATAATTATCTTAATTTCAATATACGGATTGGAACCACGCCTCTGAAATACTCCATGACGTTTCCTCCACTCGGGAAAGATATTAGAATTCACAGCGGGACAAGTTGTTTAGGAATCAACAAGGATTCTCTGAAAATACCGGAATCTTTGTTATTTCTTGAATTCATGCTTTCAGAAAAGATTCAGGACAGTATACCGAAAAAGCTGTTTTCCTTTGCATTTCGTCGTTCTTCGAATCTTTATTATGTAAGCCAAGGCATCATTGCCGAAGAAAATCTGAAAATGGCTATCAGTTCCACTGTTTCCTACTATCATTATCCATTTTTGTTTCTGCCTCCTTATATGAGTGAATCTCGGAAATACTTCAATGAATATGTCAGTGGACAGTGCACCAGAGAAGATGCCGAGGTGTTGTCTGAGGTTCAATATAAAGCGATTTATAAAGAGCATCTGCAAAATTTCGTGGTAACAAACTGGCATTATTTTGCAATATGACATTAACCAAAACAGAGGTCAAAAATGAAGAAAAGAGTTTTATTTGCGGCAGATCGGTATTTTATTGGATTTACACTTATTGAGCTTTTGATCGTTATTGCTATCATCGCCATATTGGTGTCAATGTTGTTGCCTGCGTTGCAAAAGGCGCGGAACAATGCGATGCAAACTAAATGCCTGGCTCAACAGAAGCAATTTGTGATTTCCAACTTCAGCCGTGCGGGAGACAAGGGGGATGATATTGCAATCTGGTCGATGTTTCACCCCGGATATTTTTCCAATACCAGCAATGCTTTTTTTTCTCTTTCTTATCTGGGCAGTGAAGGATATTTGAAGGGGAAAGTCAGCTTAGGAGTGTCAGTTCAAGGCAGAATCTTCATGTGCCCTAAAAAGGAAAAGAATTTTTCCTCTCCTTATGGAACATATACAACGGGAGTCATTCAAACGGACACGGGTTTTCAGCATACACCGACGGCAGGCGCAGTGACAGGACAGGTCCCGCTGAAACTCAGCAGTATTAAAGATCCATCCAAAGTTATGATGTTTACCTGCGAAATCTTCATGCCCAGCGAACTGCATCATTATCCAAAAATGCCATGGGTAGCTTTCGACGGACACGGCGGTGTCAAAAACGATACCCGGAACCGCCTTTACAACAGAATTACCGGGACCTACAGCATCTACAGCTATTCATTAGTGTACCGCGGCGCCGTTTCTGATTTCAACGCTCTTCCGGAATAATGCAAAGAAAGGAATTCGCATGTCATATCTGAAAATGTTTTTCGCCGTGTTCCTAACCAACAGTGCAGTTCTGATGTCCTACGGTCAGTCCATGCCGGATTCTTCCGTGAAAGGCTTCTATGCGTGGGGCGAGACACCACATGGGATACTGAAAGTTTCGCTGAAAAGGTTCAAGGATCCGGAATATAAGAAAAAATTCTGGGAGGAACAGAAAGTACTGCATGACAGCGGTAAACGTAAATTCATGATCTTGGAATTAATATTTGACAACACTCTGCCGAAAACGCGTCTGCCATCCCCCAAAAATGCAGAAGAGGAAATAAATCTTTTTTTCAAAGAGAGCCCTGGAGTTATGACTTATCCGGACGTTGTTTATGCCATCGTTTTATCGGAAGAACATACGGGAAAAGATATCCCGGTTCTGAATCATATTTACAGTTATGTGAAAAAGCATTGGAATGTTCCCGTTTTTCAATGGCTTTCCGAACCATTGGAGCCGACACATGCATTATTGGCGGACGGATGGATTTTCGATGCATATTCTATTCCTAACGATGCTTTCTACCGTCATTGCCAGAAATTCATTCTGACAGGCAAACCGGTTTTTCCGGTTCTCTGGGCGGCGGAACCAGGCATGGACGGGTATTATAAGGACGGCATTGAGGCGATGAAGAAAGACGCCGAACAAGCCGTTGCTTGCTGCAAGTCACTGAATCTCCCGATTTTCCTGTTTGCCGTCTGCCGCCAACACGGCAGCGTGGGATGCTGGATGAGCAACAAGGCGCCTTTCCCTGAAATACGCGCATTTTTTGATGGCTTGATAGCTTTGCCGACTACAGAATCGGTAATTCCACATCCCGGCAATGAATTTTCGATTCCGAAAAATGGCACATATGTCTGGGCTCAGGATTTTTCCGCTTTTTCTTTTGTCAATTATGCTCTTTTACGTAATCCTGCGGCAATGAAAATAACGAAGAATGGACTTGAATTCCTCCAAAATTCAAAGAAAACCCCCGGCATTGAGTGGAAATTTAGCGCTCAGGATCAATTGACCGAGGCTTTTCTTGTTTTTACCTTTACAGGCAAAACATTGGAGGTTGGATATTCTTTTGATGGAAAAATCTGGAGGGATCAAAGACTGAGAGACGGAGAAAAAGTTTCCTTTCCACTGACAGGAAAACAATCTTTCTATTTCCGGGTACAGGGTGAAGACGTGCTGCTAAAAAAAATGGAACTTCAGGTGAAAGGCATTCCGAATCCCTTGAAACATGTTACCCTTTCTAATGATGCGGATGGCAAATACCGTCTCACGGAAAAAATGGAACAGAACCGTTTTCTTGAAACCATCCAGACAGATTCCGAGCCAGAACAACTTTTAATCAGAAAAGGGAGCATCGGAATTCTCGGAAAGAAGGGATATCCCAACCAATGGAGAGCGACGCAGAAATTAGTGTTTTCAAAAAACACTGTAAAAAAAATCCGTTTGAATGTGTTATGTTCTGCGGATGCCAAAAATTGGAATTGTTCCGTTGAGGCAGGCATTTCGGCGGATGGAAAAAATGTTCTAATGAAAAAGACAGAGCCCGCCAAAAGGAGACAGACACTGAATCTTGAACTTGATGTGCCGGAAGGCGCATCACATTGCTTTCTTCATTTCACACTTACCAACGGAAGCGGCGTATCCCGTCCCGACATTGCCCCGGGGGTGTTGTTCGGATATGAATTGGAAGCTCAATAAATCATAAGGAAAATTACTATAATGAAACCGTATGCAATCTCTCTTCTTTCTGCCTGCACATTTGCTCTTGTTTCCGGCTGCCATACGCCGGACCGATCGGATTCGGTCTCCTCCTCCAATGAAAAAATCAAGATTCTGTCCCTCGGATTCGACTCTGCCCAGCGAGACAGCGTTGAGCTTTCAAAACAGCAGGACTTCGTAGTCAAAATTGTTCCAGTCGGCGGTTCAATTCTGGATTCGACGGGGTCCCTCATGGAACAAAAAACATTCTATTGGCTTGATTTTCACCGGAGTCCGGAAAATGTGGAACAAGATCTATTGAAGGCACTGGATCAAAATCATGATGTCATTATCATGGGGGCGCGTCCTTTATGGGAGAAATACCCGGAATCTGTGCGTAAAAAAATACTCGAGAGAGTAGAAAACGGTGCAGTTCTTTCCACATTCGGCGCATCTGCGGCATTCCGTGAGGTGATGGAGGGGAAATGGAGCAGAGAACATATTAAACTGCCATTTGCTGCAATTCCAGGCAATGATCCATTCCGTTTTGAGGCATGGAATTTCGGCCGCGGAAAAGTGATTACTCAACCTGCCTATCTTGACTATCGTTTCGGAATTTTCGCGCCGCAGATTACAGAAGCGGAGCGGGGACGTCATAATTATTGGATGGAGCGTTATGCCGAGCTTCTGCGTCGGGCGCGGCAGAAGCAACAGAGGGCCGTTTCTACTGTTTCTGCAATATATCGTCAGGATGGCGTATTTGTTCCCGAAGGAAAAATTTTTTCCTCCGGCATCTATTTTGCCGTTACGGAGTACTTCGACGCCAATCATGAATTGACAGGAAAAAGCGGAGAGGTTATCGTTCGCGACAATCCTCTTGGGATCCGTTCGCTCAAGTTCATCTCCGATACCGTTTTCAAGCCCGGGATGTCCATGAAACTCCGTGCAGACTGGAAGCAGAAATCGGATTCTGGAGAAAGTAAACTTTCGCTTCGTGATATCTATGGTCGTGTTTTTTATCGGAAAACGGTTCAAGGCACGCCGGAAATCATAGAGGTGCTTCTGCCTGAAGGCTCTTGCAGCGTCCTTAATTTTGCAGATTTGGAATACCGGGAAAATGATGAAGTTCCGGAATGTGCATCTACAGAATTCACCATTCCTGCAAACCGGAATCGTCCGGATTTCTATTTCCTTGCATGGAACGGAGCTGTCGGGGCGACGGTACGGCATATGGATTATTTCAAGGAACTGAAGAAAAACGGGATCGACGGAATTACCAATATGGCTCCCAATGCCAATACGCTCCGCAGTGCGACTCTTGCAGGACTTCTATGTGTTCCTTATACGGCGGCATTCCACAATACAGTGATTTCAAGTTTCTTTGATGAAAAGAAAATTCAGGAGAACTTGGAAAAAGCCATCAATGCCGCGGAACTTGGAAAACGCTATGGTGTTCCGGCACACTCTCTCGGTGATGAAAATTATGTTTCCGCATTCAAGGAAGAGGGACGCTTCTGGGATGATCCGAAACTTTGGAATGCATTCCGCGAATATCTGAAACGGACCTATGGCTCTTTGGAAAAACTGAATCAGAGCTGGAAAAAATCCTATGAAAACTGGAATGAAATCCGGTTTGCCGGAGAACCGGATTTCTTCTCATTTGAACGTCCGGCGGCATGGGTGGACTACCGAAGTTTTGTTTCGGAAATCTTCATCCGGCGGCAGAAGGAACTTCGCGATGCAATCCGGAAGATTGATCCTGAAACTCAGGTCGGCTGGGAGGGAGGGGAACAGTATTCCAGTTACGACGGCTATGATCTTTATGAGTATGTTTCGGAATTTGACATGTCCAATGTATATGCCCGTTCCTTTACCTCAAAAATGCTTCCAAATAAGATGTTCAACGGCTACTGTCTTCGTTCATTTGCACCGAAAAAAGCGCTGACCGGATTCTGGATGAACGGTGTCGACTATCCGACAGAACTTCGCACAATTCCATGGCTGACTCTCTTTTCGGGAATGAACAGTATCTGGTGGTGGCATTCGACGTTCCCAGAACATGAAAGCGCTGCATTGCGTTATGATTTCACACCCGGAGGACCATTCCGCGAAACCGCTGTAGAAGTCCGCAAAATCAAGGAGGGGCCCGCGACAATCCTGAAACATGCCGAAGCGGAAAAACCGAATATTGCCATCTACTACTCCACCGCCAATTTTCATGCATCCAACCTTTCGGCTGTAGTCGGAAACCATATCAACAATCTTGGCGCGCATGAAGCACAATGGGGCGTTTCTCCCGCGGTGAAGATGAAAAATCAGCCGGAACCTTTCAAAAGAATGTGGGGCAGCGGACTTCCCGTCGGGCATTATGCACATGCATTCAAGGCATTTGCAACGCTGGTAAAAGATTTGAATCTGGATTTCACTGTAATTGATCGCAGACAGGTGGAAAATGGAATATTGAAAGATTACCGCATCTTGATTCTGCCTTTTACCGAATCAATCTCGGACCGTGAAGCGGAAGCGATTCGTGATTTCGTAAATAACGGCGGCTGTATCATTGCCGATTACCACACCGGCATCCGTGACGGCCAATGCAATTTCCGGCAGACCGGAGTCTTGGACGATTTGTTCGGCATTCGTTCCTCTTACCCGTTCCGGGCTCAATATAAAAAAGAAAGTGTCATTATCGAAAGCAGTATGGGCGATTGGCTTGCTTCCTTCAAACTCCCTGTTTCTTTTACTCAACCTGAACTTATTATCACGACAGGAATACCTCTGGGCGCTTCGGATTCCGGAACTCCGGTCTTCCTTTTCAATCGGGTCGGAAAAGGATGTTCGCTTTATTTCAATTTTGATCTTTATGATTACTTCGAACTTCGCCGCGAAAACAGGGAAAACGATATAAGGGAATATTTTCGCAATTTTCTCTTACGTTATTGCAAATGGCCTTCTTATGATGTGATCCGGAATACTGACTTCGCTCCTCTGCCAGCCACTTCAATTTTCCGTTTTCATGACGGTGATGTGACTTATGTCGGAGCCCTTTCCGAAAATCTCCGGAATCGGGAAAAAAAGGTGACCGTGAATGTTCCCATGAACCAGGAAGGGCACCTCTATGATGTCTTGGCGAAAGAATATCTCGGATATGGTAAGTGTGCCGAGGTGAAATGGCAGCCGGGAACGCCTTTGCTTCTGGCATCATACCCCACCCGCATCGAATCCCCGGACATAAAGGGAGAAAAGGACATCTCATCGGGAAAATTGTTGAAACTCTCTATTAACGCCGGAAAAGAACCGCATACTGTCAGGATCAGGGTTTTTGCACCCGACGGAACGGAGATGGAACATTATGGAACGGTTCTCTATCTGAAAGATGGCAGGGGGGAATTCATTTTACATACAGCGCTCAATGACCAGCCGGGAAGATGGAAGGTCACTGTGGAGGAGGTTGTTTCCGGTAAAAGAAATACGCACGGGTTTCAATTGGAGAAGTAATGATTGTTCTTAAGAAACCTGGGAATTTCCCTTTTTTTGAAGCCGACTTGGATAGGATCAACTGACTGAAAAAAAATGCCATCAGCTATGAATCGGAGACAGTCCGGAGCAGCACGCCCGACACGGTTCGGAAAACGCGTCCTTTCATCGATGTGTTCTGTCCTTATCTGGATCATTTCTCCTCGAAGGATGAGAAATACTCCGAGGAAGAGCTTCCCGCCATCGGAAAGCTCAAACTGCTTTATACCACCCCCTGCTTCCGGGAGAAATCCCCGGATTCCCCCGGAGAACTGCTTTATCTGGGGGAAATGGCGGCAAAACACCGTCGGGACGGCTGGGCTCCGTTTTCACTTTTCTGCAGCTATCCGTACAGCAACTCGATCTGGGATGAAATCTATCCGTTCAACGGGTGTCAGTCCGTCGGTTTTTATCCGGGTGCCTACGGCAGAACCTTGAGCACCCGCAATATGGAGGCGATGAGAGAAGCAATCCAGCGTTATAGAAAATGAGGTTTTCAGGGATCATGATTTGAGCATTCCAAGTCACGAGGAACTTGCAAAAATACGGGAGGAATGTATATTCCCTTTTCCATCGGATTCGGAACCCGCAAAAACAGAGGGAATATGCTCAATCAGTTTTCCAGGACTCAGCTGATCTTCGGCAGGGAAGGCATGAAGAAACTGGCGGCCAGCCGCGTGGCGGTGTTCGGAATCGGCGGGGTCGGCGGACATACCGCGGAAGCGCTGGTCCGCAGCGGGCTCGGCGCCATCGACCTCATCGACGACGACAAGGTCTGCGTAACCAACCTCAACCGTCAGATCTTTGCCACGCATAGCACGGTCGGCCGCTGCAAAGTGGATGCGGCGGAGGAACGCCTCCTCGACATCGCTCCGAAGCTGATTGTCCGAAAATACAAATGTTTTTACCTGCCGGAAACCGCGAGTCAGTTCAATTTCGCGGACTACGACTACGTGGTGGACGCCATCGACACGGTTGCCGGAAAGCTGGAGCTGATCCGTCAGGCCGACAAGGCGGGGGTTCCCATCATCTCCGCCATGGGCGCGGGCAACAAGGTCGATCCGACCGCTTTCAAGGTAACGGACATCCGCAAGACGAAAATGTGTCCGCTGGCGAAGGCCGTGCGGAAGGAGATGCGCCGCTGCGGACTCAAGAAACTCAAGGTGGTTTATTCGGAGGAAATTCCGCTGAAGCCGCTGGAAGACATGTCCATCAGCTGCCGCGCGCATTGCGTGTGTCCGCCGGATACGAGGAAATGCACGGTGAGGCGGGAGATTCCCGGTTCCAACGCGTTTGTGCCCGCCGTCGCCGGACTGATCATCGCCGGGGAAGTGATCAAGGACCTGCTCCAGTTCGATCCGAAACGGAGAGCCGGGCAGACCCGGGACGAATCCCCGGCGGAAGAGGTCGAAAAGGATTAATTCCGGGCGCGGATCGCCGTTTCGAGCTGTTCAAGAGCCTGTTTGAGAATCGAACGCGGGCAAGCGATGTTGAATCGCTGGAATCCGCAGCCGCTCTTCCCGAAAATGTGTCCGCCGTCCAGCCAGAGATTGGCTTTGCTGACGATAAAATCCTCCAGTTGGGAAACATCCATTCCGAGCGCAGAGAAATCGACCCATACCAGATAGGTTCCTTCGGGTTCGATCAGCTTGAGTTCCGGAAGCCGCGTTTCAAGGAAATCCCGGAAACAGTCCAGATTGTCGGTCAGGTATTCTTTCAGTTGAACCAGCCAGGAAGCGCCGTGGCGGTAGGCCGCCTGACAGGCAATCAGTCCCATGATGTTGGGCTGGCTGTATCCGGCGCTGTCCAGTTCAGCCTCGAACTGTTTGCGGACCTTCGGGTCGGCGATGAAGGTGTTGGAAATATGGAGCCCTGCCAGATTGAAGGTCTTTGAAGGCGCGGTGCAGACGGCTGAAATCCCTTTGAAGGAAGGATTGATTTCCGAAAAGACCGTGTGGCGGTGTCCGGGATAAGTGAAGTCCTGATGAATCTCGTCGGCGGCCACGAACACCCCGTGCCGTACGCAAATCCGTCCGATTTCCGAAAGCTCTTCACGGGTCCACACGCGTCCGACCGGATTGTGAGGGCTGCAAAGCAGAAAGAGCTTGACCTGATTGTCGATGATTTTCTGCTCGAAATCGATGAAATCCATGCGATATTTTCCGTTTTCGAGGACCAGTTCGCTGACGACCAGTTTTCGCTGATTGGCGCGCACACTCTGACGGAAGGGATAATACACGGGTTCCTGAATCAGGACGGCCTCTCCGGGCT